>NZ_JAELUF010000606.1 GCF_016429195.1 Brevundimonas sp. ASV9 | reverse complement strand
TTTGTGACTCGCATGTTCCCAGGAATCTAAACCATTCTGACCTTTACGTCGACATGAAGGAGCTTCCTCCATCACGACCCCTATCTGACCGCACACCAGTCTTGTACATTATTGTGAAGTCTTCGATAATGAGCGTCTTCAAGAAGATTGTTCATCATATACAGCTGCCGACGCACGCATCGTACGCGGCGACGCTTTCGTTGGAGAATGAAATGCGTCAGGCGTATGAGAGCAGTCCAGAGTCACACAAGAGGCGCGACATAAATCGCTGTTTTACGGATCCAGTGGCACTCATTCTAGAAAGATGTACAGTTGAGTTGCTTTACTTGAAAGGCATTATTATTCTTTTGCGGCGCTTTGTGAATTACGATGATCAGAGTCAAGCTTATACGGCATCGAGACGCGCTTGTGTTCAGGC
>NZ_JAELUF010000605.1 GCF_016429195.1 Brevundimonas sp. ASV9 | reverse complement strand
CACCCTCAGCCGGTACACCACGCTTCGCAGCACGCTTCGCCCTGAATGGCTCTTCGATTGCCGAAGTCCACCTCTTGATCTTGACGCCACCCCAGCCACTCAGCGTGCCAAGCTGTTCGGTATCCGCGTTCATGGCATTCTTCAAGCTGCCAAAGTTTGCAACCAGCGCCACAGCATCGGTCTTGTTCAAGCTCCTCGGCACGGTGACAAACTCGACCAGCTTATCTGCATAGGTAGAAGCCTGTTTGCCCTTGATGGCGTCGAAATTGGCGTTTTCGTACGACTTGTATAGTTCCAGGTACCGGGCTGCTTCGGCGGCAGACCAGCAGGCTATTATGGTGACGTTGTTGACCATGGACGTCTTGGATAGTTCGCGCAGGGGGTCTTCGTGGTTTGGAATGTCTACCATGGTGAGGAG
>NZ_JAELUF010000604.1 GCF_016429195.1 Brevundimonas sp. ASV9 | reverse complement strand
AGTATTAAATCCGTCCCTTTATACTAGTACCAGGGTCTACCTACTCCGTACCGCTGCTTCTAGATAATTAGTAATCCTTCTGTTTTCTTTCGTCGTATTCTTATATCTTGCCTACCTAGGCAGGCTCCAGCCTACCCTACGCACATCACTACGTACTCGTCGTCCCGATACAAGTCTTCCAAAATCGCCGTAAAACTTGCTTGAAAAATTCATTATATTCGTAAATGGTCATTCAACATCTTGAGCTTTAGTTCTACCAATCCTGGCCGCTACAGATATTCGTAACCCAAACTCTACCTCGCCAAACATTCTGGCTGTATGGCCATACGTCTTCTCCACCCCTCGGCATCCGCAATAATACTGTGCATTGTCCTCTCACTGGCATCCACTCTCTCTCCTCTTCAGCTCAGTCCTATCC
>NZ_JAELUF010000603.1 GCF_016429195.1 Brevundimonas sp. ASV9 | reverse complement strand
TGTCAAAGATGATGAACCACAAGAGGGTGCCGGGGTCAGTGCTGCCCATGTAGTCAAAGAGCTCTTCAATCGACTGGTCGTTGAGAAGATCTTGCTCGCGCAGAGCCAGTGATCGACTGGCAAACTGAGTGGGCAGATCCGAAAGATATAGTCCAGTAGTCTCGGCGATATGCGCAAGGCTGCCAAGCCAGTCAATGACGCTAATGTTAACGTCACCGCCGGTTGGGAGCTTGTCGGGAATTCCAGAAGCGTCAAACTCTTCTTCGGTGCCGTAAAAGGTGCCAGTAATGAGAACTCCGAGAGGTTGAGCAATAAAGAGTGAGGTGAAACGGCGGTCGAGGTCTGGGTCGCCAACAAGAGCCTGCCACTTGCTGTAGACGCTGTCTCTTATACACATCTGACGCTGCCGACGAATACA
>NZ_JAELUF010000602.1 GCF_016429195.1 Brevundimonas sp. ASV9 | reverse complement strand
CTCCTTCGGTGTTGCTCATTTTGGCAGAAATCTCCGCCGCTTCCGTCTTCAGCGTCTCAAGAGTCTCAATGACATTGTCATCATCCAGAATATTGCCACGAGATTCGTTAAGAGCTTGCAGAAGCTGCTTCTCCAATTGTCGAAGATGCACCTTGAACTCGCCCTGCAGCTTGATGAGGTTGGATCGCCGCTCGTCCACGTCTGGTCGCTCAGATTTGAGGACGTCGTTGAGCGACTGAGTCTGCAAACTGCTCTGCGTAACAGTAAAGTTGACAAATGTGGTACGACTGCAAATGTCAGGAGCAAACGTCGCCGACGGATCTCTCGTGGAGAGATACAGCTTGAACGCTGTCTCTTATACACATCTGACGCTGCCGACGAATACATCACAGTGTAGATCTCGGGGGGGGGGGGGGGG
>NZ_JAELUF010000601.1 GCF_016429195.1 Brevundimonas sp. ASV9 | reverse complement strand
GCGACACCCAGTGCCTCTTTGGATTCTTCCATGATTTCGCTGATCCGGATAATTTTGGAGCTGCCATGTTCGGTGCAATGAGCAGTGGGAACCGCGAAGCGGATTTGGCCACGGCTCATGTCCCGCTCCAGTGTCACACCGGATACGCGCGTACAGATGAACTCCCAAAATGCCTTCATTTCGTCAAAGGTTGATTCTGGGGCTGACTTCAGCTGCACATGGACGTGGCATTCACTTCCGTGTTGGGTGCGCAGTTCTTGTGTGGTGCCAATGGCAAGCATCCTCGTTGCCAGGATCGCTGCCCGTCTCGCCAAAGTGTCTGCTTCCTCCATGCTGTGTGTCTGAATGGTTCCAGGTTATTTTATATGACCCGTAGCCTGAAGTTGAGAATAATAACTTACTGTGAGAAGAATAGAGC
>NZ_JAELUF010000600.1 GCF_016429195.1 Brevundimonas sp. ASV9 | reverse complement strand
ATTCGTCGGCAGCGTCAGATGTGTATAAGAGACAGGTCGGATATTGCGTACTTGATTGGGTTTCGTAAGTGACTCTAAGAAAGCGACGGCTCTGTCGCGGATTTGCCGGTACAGCGTATGAAAAGTGCGTCTTCAGGGTGAGATATTGTGTGCCTCAGTGCGCGTGGCCAAGGAATGTCGCATAGCTCATCCGCCGACTATGCGAGTCCTAGTATTGGTTTCCCGCTTCAACTTTTGTCTCTATCGTTCACAGACTAGTTGTATTCCTCTATTGACTTGCTTGGTCCTAGCGCGAAATGAGGTTGAAGGTGAGGCTTTTGCGACCAGGAACGCCGGTGTTTCGGTGCAAAATTGGCGAGATAGCGCGTATGCCTCCGTTTAAGTTGTCAAGTGTATCCTGCTAGCCGTAGTATATGAG
>NZ_JAELUF010000599.1 GCF_016429195.1 Brevundimonas sp. ASV9 | reverse complement strand
AGCGCGAGGTGCGCGAGGTGAGCTTAGGTGCGCTGCGGTATGAAGTGATGGGGACTTCGTCCTCCTCAGCTTTGATACTGCGCCCGGAGCTCTGTCGCGGCGTCTTGGACCGTCTGCTGGACTGAGGACGAGGAGGGGACACTTCATTGTCGTCCCAGGTACCAGTATCCTCTGCACTGCCGGCATTGACGATGCCCATGCTCGAACGCTTTGCGCGGGCTCTTTGAGCGCGTAGACGCGTGACCTGAGGTAAGACATGCTCATTGACGAGCTCGACCAGCTGCGACTTCTTGGCCGTGGAAGGGTAGTCGACATTGTGGGTGACGAGAATGGAGCGTAGACGCGGGTTAGTCACGCTGCGAGGGTCGAAGCCCTCTTGGAGATAATCATCCGCATCAGCCATGGCGACAATTCTTTGT
>NZ_JAELUF010000598.1 GCF_016429195.1 Brevundimonas sp. ASV9 | reverse complement strand
ACAGTCCTCCACACGATGCCACCCGCGGCAATGAAGCATACACGTTTCCATGTAGTTAATTTGAGGAATGGCTAATCGTAGATTTTTGATTGTACTCTGACTACTTAGCTACCCGAGCGCTGAGAGAGGCCCACAGACTCGCAGCCTCCGGATGATTGTACGCCTTGCACTCGGGTCCAAAGTGCAAGGTGTGACGTGGTACTTTAATAGGGATAGTTCTGTGCTGTAGCAAGATTACATTGATTGATTGAAATTGAAATTATAGATGTAGATGTTGGTACGGAAGTACCTCAAACTACTTACTTGCGCACGACCTCCAATACCCTAAACCAACATCCTCCATCCTCGCCATGCACATGTACAATTTTTAAGCCAGCACTATCTAGGAGGTCTCTCCACTGCTTTTCACTCCGTTCCAC
>NZ_JAELUF010000597.1 GCF_016429195.1 Brevundimonas sp. ASV9 | reverse complement strand
CACCAGAATTCAACAGCAGATGTAGATGACATGAATGGCGATAGCATGCCCTCGGATGAATCACCTGATGCCGACATGGCCGGAACTACCGACATACGCTCTGCTGTGGGCATCCAAGATATCACCATGGAGGATGGAGAGAGCATGCTTGCGAGTGACTCGCTTGACTTGGCGGCGCCGACGGTGTCAGAGACCCATCAGGATGCTGGTACATTCAATATTACCCACCGGTCACCAATAGATGGCAGCATGGTCAGCGATGGTACTCCAACGCCAGTGCCGCCAATTGGCCTCGCGCCTAACCGGGCCCCAATGGTCTCCCCTCAGCAGCCCAATACGCAAAGCACCACGGTACCAAGGTACTTGCTTGATCGCCACTTTGTTCCGAATCAGCAAATGTTGGCTGTCATGCCGAGGGA
>NZ_JAELUF010000061.1 GCF_016429195.1 Brevundimonas sp. ASV9 | reverse complement strand
GGGCGGGGCGGGCTGCGACGAAGGGGTTTGCGGCGAGCGTCGTGCGGACGACTTCAGCGGCGGACACCGCCCGGTCGGCGGCGACGTATTGTGTGAGGGCCTGAGCCGCCTTCGCGCCCTTCGCAGCGCGGGCCAAGGCGTGGCCTGGGGCGGCATCGCCGCCGGTGCGGGCCACATGCTCCCGAGGCGACGGCGGGGGCGCCGGCGCGGCGCCTATGGCGTCCGCCGTGGCCCGGTCGACGAGAACGAGGCAGAGCCCTAGCGCGTCCAGCCAGAGATCCGCCATTTGCGTCGTCCTGATATTGCCGGCCGGCCCAATCTCGACGCTGGCCGGGTCGAAGTGGAAGCCCAGCTTGCCCGATGGCGACGCCGGGTTCTCCAGCTTTGAGACATAGCGGTCACTGAACCCAGCGTGAGCGTCTAGGCCCTCGCATGTCAGGCCAAGCTCATGCCGGCGCGCCCGCAGCGCTTCAACGATCTGGCCTCGGCTGTGGACGATCAGCGGCCGGGCGGGCACGGCGTCACGCATCTTGCGTCAGCGCCGGACGGGAGAGCGTGCGCGGGTCGAAGGGCGGGGCCTCAACGACGCCATGCGGTGACGCCTGAATCGCGGTCGGGCCGGTCGTGATGATCTGGATAGACAAACCGCTGGACCCAGCAGGTTCGCGGTCAGGGGCCAACTCGCCAGCGGCGGATATGACCGTTTTCGCAGCGTCCAGGCGGACCTTGTCGGATGGGCTGTTGTCGCGCAGCTCCGACACGACGTGCCAACTCTTGAGAGTTTCTAGGCCCAATCGCTCGCGCTTGACGCGTGTCAGGTGCTCCTGAACGTGGGGCTTTTGCAGAGCCACACGCAGCGATTCATATTGCATTCCGGCGTTTTCAGCCGCCTGCGAAATCGTGAGGCCGTGCCGCACCATCTGGTCAATGGCGTTCGCTAACGCAGGCCTAATCTGTGGTTTGCGGGGCTTGGCGGGGGCGAGATCGCTCATTTCGGCACGCTACTGCACGTCCGGTGCCCGCTTGACGCACGGTCAGTGGGCGGTTGTCGGTGACAGCGGGATGATCGCGGCGCCGGCGTAGGGCCTTCCGACGCGCTCCAGGGCTCGATCAATGATGTTGAAGCCAGCGACCGCGATCGGGTGATCTAGGTCGGGATTTGCTGTCCGACCGTCATGCGCCGCTTGGACGCGAGCAGCTGCACCCCGGCGGCGTTCCTCGAAGTGATCGGGGTCTGCCGCAGCGAGGTAGGTCAAAACTTCGAACAGCAACACGTCATGCGCTACCGACGAATGCAGCAGGCTGGCGAAGGTCTCTTCGTCGCAGATGGGGTGGGCTTGTTCGGGGGTCATGGTTGGCGGTCCTGGCGGTGGGGGCAAAACGATGGTGCGGAAAACTATACAAGGGGGGGTGTCTGGTTAGATTCAACTTCCAGACCCCCCCCCTCCAGTTTCCTATAGAGTTGTTTCTCGGTCAGTGATGGCGGGCATTTGCGCCCCGCCGTCGTTGAAAACTCTGCAAATAGCACTGCCCAATTCATGCGCCATCGATCGCGGAATAGGTGATTGAGGCAGGCCCGCGCTCTCCGGTTCTTGCAGAGTATTCTCGGACTTGGCCCGCATCCCGGAGGCCGTCAGTGATCGCCTTGACGTCGCGCGTCGGGTATTTGTGATTGAGGCGGCGATAGAGCTGGGTCTTGGTCATGGTGCCGCCTGGCGCATTGCGGATCAGGCGTAGGACGGCGAGCGACTTCTGTTGCCACTCGGTGTCGCTCATCATGTCTTCCGCGTCCGCGATCATGCGCTCGGCGGAAAAGAGAGCGAGCCGTCGGCCCCAATCCATGTCGTGAACCGTGACCGAAGCCCGCGCTCCCGCGCGGCCGATTGCCCGAATGGTGGCGATCCGCACAGCAATCTCGGCCGTCCGCTTCATCAGGTGCTCGCCCTGGGGATGCTCCCGGCAGTAGGTGCGCAGCTCGCGAAACAGCGTCGCCGCGTCCCCAGCCTTGCCGCCATCCCACTCGATACGGATTAGCGGCTCGCTCGCCATGTCGCCGTGCATGGTCGCCGCAGCCAGCGCGCCGCCAGCCTCGGAGATTGAGCGCAGCCTGTCGACGATGGAGTCGGGCACGTCGAACACCGACTCCGGATCCTCGCATTCCTCGCCCGCCTTGGAGGTCGGCATCAGCAGAAAGCGGTTGAGCATTCCATTGGTGACGTCCGCACCCTGCATGGCGTCCCAGACCGCCTCGGGGACCGAGTAGCCGATGAACGAATAGGCCGGGGCGTGGATGACAGGCGGGACGCTCGCGGCCGTGTTGCTGCCTGCCCAGCCGGGCGTCGTGTAACTACCCCAGTTGATGCCGAACAGCTCGCGCAGAACCGCCGAAATGGCTCGCTCGTGCGTGCTGGACTTGGCGCCGTTCAGCTTGGCGAAGAACTCTCCGACCTCGTCGGCGTAGCTGACACAAGCAGGCTGACGCCCCAAGTGCTGGATCAAGGCGCTACCGCTCATCCAAGACGATGGGGCGATCTTGTTTCCGAGCCCGGCCTTACGCATCACGTGTTGAGCGGCGCGGATCGGGTGCGCCTTGCCGGAGCCAGACGGTGCCAGGGCCAAGCCGTAGATCACCAAGCCGGACTCGGTGGGCCCGGCAAAGCGGCGCCCGCCAGCGGTAGCGACGATTGAGAGCGCGGTCAGCAGGTTGGCGACGGGCAGGGGGCGTTGCGCCGTGCGCGTCATCCATTCCGCAAGCTCGCCGACGAGTCCGGGGCAGTCCAGCAGATGCGCCGGAAAGTCCGTCGGGGCGGTCGATGCTACCGGCTCAAACCCAGTGTTATCAGGGGTTGTGGCGGGTAAAGGAGGGATAATCCCATCTTTCGGCGCCGACGGTTTTGGCCGCAGCGGCTCGGGCAGGTCGTCGTCTGAAAGGGTGTCGGTCTGAACGACCCCCTTTGCCGCCGTAGGCTTCAGGTCGATCACCACGTCCTCGCCGTCATCCAGGCCCAGCTTGTCCTCCAGCCAGATCAGGGCCTCAGAGGCGGTCAGGCTAAGAGCGCGCTGAACCAGGTCGATCGCCGTAAGCTTGCTGTCTCCCGCCGACGCACCCCAATCGGATATGCCGGCAGGCACGCCAGCCGCGCCGCTGCTGACGGAAAGGTTCTGCTTTCGGACTTGAACGGGGCGCCCCGTGCCGGACTCCCGGTAGGCCGGAACCGCCTTCCAGCCGTGTTGCGTCCGCTCGGAGCGAGGCAGATCGAGGGCGGGGAACCACGCATCGACATTCGCCAGCGCCTCGGCATTGGCGCGCGCCCACGGATCGGACGCGTCGTAATCGGACGGAGTGCGCTTCGGACGCGCTTCGTCCGAGACGGGGCGCGCTTTAGATGCGCCGGCCTCCCGGTCCCATCCCACCATCTCCAGAGCTTCCTCCAGCTGCGCAAGGTCGTTCTCGTCGAAGATGGGAAGGTCGCGAGCCGCCACGGGTCCGTCACCGACCCAGCGATAGGCCTTGCCGTCGTCAATGGTCAGGCTGGGCGGCACAACGGTCTGGCGCCCCTTCGCCAGAAGGTCCAGGATGCGTCCGTTCGGCCCATCATAGCTCTTGCTGACGATCTCGACGGGAGCGCGGAACATGCGCGTCAGACCCTTCCGTCCCGCCTTCGCCATAGGGCTGGCCTTGGTCGCCCGCAGCAAGATGTCCAGATCGTCGCCGTCGACGTCGTAATCTATGCCCACCACCTGGAGGGGGCGGCCATCGTCAGACGTGCCTGCCGGCGTTCCCAGCACAATACCGCAACCTGCATCGGGGGCGGCGAGTGCAAGCCGGAGATTGAACCCCGATAGAGGCTCATCGACCAGCTTCGACCATCCAGGGAAACCAGACCAGCCGCCGCTGCGAAACTGGCCGGGGGCCTTGGAGCGGCCGGCGTGCTGGGTGTTGGGCGGAATGATCGTCACCGGGGCATAGCCCAAATCGATCAGAACAGGGGCGACGGTCGCAAACGGAGAGGCGGTCATCAGCTATTCATCTCGTTGAGGCGGCGGGCGCTTTGATCAAGCGCGATCTCGCGCGAGGTGCCGCCAGGCATGACGCGGAGGAAAAAGGCTTCGGCGTTGGCCTCGCCGAAGTCGCGGCAGGCGCGCTCGATGCGCACGTCTTCTCGATAGGTTTCGTCTCGGTTGGTCACAGGCGAGGCCTCACCGGTTCGGGGTATTCCGAGGCTCGCAGCTTGCGCCGCAACGCTTCGGTGTCCTCGTTTCGAACGGCGCCAGAGACGGCGTGCAGCTCGGCAGAAGGCGGATAGATCAGGTGACGGATCTTGCGAACGCGCGCCACGCGCATCTCAATCTCGGCTTCATCGCCGCCGCGTTGATTGTTCAGGTTCTCGAACAACGGCCACATAAGGCCGCGCAACACCGTCAGGTCACGCGCCGACAGACCGCGGTTGACCGTGCAGCACACCGGCTCGACGCGCACGGCGTGCCATTCGCACATCCCGGCCATCAGATCATCCAATACCTCGGCCAGCTCCGGCTCGTCGGCGGTGCCGGCGTCCAGATGCCCCAGCACCTGCACCAGACGGCGCACGTCAGCCAGGACGTAATCGGGGAGGGGGGAGGCCATCATGCCGGACGCTCGGCCTGTTCCGGCGTCACCCGCCGCGAAAGCAGGCTGTTGATGTATTCGACCGGCCAGCCGACACGGCGCAGCGTTAGTCGGCTAGGTCGCGCCAGCTCTCCGGCGTCCATCATTCGATATATTGTCGACGTTGAAACCCCGCCCAGGCGCTGGCGCAACTCTTTCACGGAGACGTAGCGGTCGGGGGTAGTCTGGTTGTCCTGCATCGCGGCCTTCTCCATCTAAACCACGGGGCCTTGCGGGGCCTTGCGGTTGGCAATGGGAAGACTGATTGCTGACGCGTCCCGCTTACACGGGGGGTCGACTTAACGGGACGCCCTCGCCTCTGACAGCTTGTTCCGCAGGGTTTTCAGGGCGGGGGAAAACCCTCGGTCCTTTGGCCACTCCTTCTTAAGCTGGCGAAGGGCGTCCACGTCAGTCATGCCTGCTGTCCTGCCCGATTTTATGCGATCCACCTCGGAGCGCAGCCAATCCAGCCGGTCCGCTGGCCACTCGCTGGGCCTCCCCATATCCCGCCCCGGAAGGGGGTCGCCCCACATTGACGTCATCGGGGCCAGGCTGAAATGAACCACAACGCCGGTCCGATAGGCCATGCCGGGGATAGCGCGCGCGAGGGCCCGAACCCGGTGCGAAGCGTTGCGCTTAGTCAGGGGTTCGCCTTTGGTGGCCTTGATGAGGATGGCCGCGCGCCGTAACTGCTCCTCTCTGATACCGCCAAGGCTTCGGCCTCTCGCCGCGAACCTCGGGCGCGGTCCATACAGAGGGACGGGCGCCGGGCGCCCCTCTATGGGCTTGCTCCAGTCAATCACGCTGCCGTCCCCGTTATCGAGCTGACGTTGTTGGGGCGCGCGGATTCGCCGACAATCTCAAGGATCAGCCCCTCAAGAGCCGCCAGAGCGCGACGCTTCTCCGGCATCATGTCCGCATGAACGTAGGTCGAGAGGGTCACCGCGGCGGCCCCGCCTCGTGCGCTGACGTGATTCAGGACAAGCCCTGCCGTGTAGGGTGTGACGCCGATCCGTTCACCACACAGCAGGGTGGCGCCGAGACGGCGGGCGTCGTGAACCGTGATGTCAGGGATGCCGATGGCCGCGCGAATGTCGCGCAGCGCATGGGATAGGGCCGACGGGTCGATAGACCGGCTGGCGTCACCACGTCCAGGGAACACGTACGCGGAAGCGACAGCAGGCGTTCCAAGAGGCGAACCGGCCGACGGGCGTTTGTCGGCATCCGCCAAGGCGATGGCCTCACGAACAAGAGCGACGCTCGCTGGGGCTAGGGGCACAGTGTGGCCCCGGCCGTTCTTCGTGCGCTCGGGCGGGATCGTCCACACGCCCCGGTCAAGATCAACGTCCGCGACCCTCATCGTAGCAATCTCGGCTCGACGCTGCATCGTCAGCAAGGCGAGCTGCAACGCGATTCGCACGGGACGGCCCACGTAGACCGGCTCGCCGTCGGTGGTTTTCAGCGCGCTTGTGTCCTTAAGCGCGGCCCATAGTTGGCGCAGCTCGGCATCAGTGATGACGCGCGTTCTCGGTTTCTCCTCGGCCATCGGGTCGATCGTTCGGGCGGGGTTGATGTCGGTTCGGCCCTCGACGTTCGCCCAGGAATAGATCGTCTGCAGCAGCCCGCGCACACGGTTGGCCATCACGCCCTTGCCTTCGTCCAGCAGCTTGCGCAGGCACTTCTTGACGGCGTCTCGGGACAGGGCCTCGACGCGGACCTCGCCAAGAGACGGCTCTAGATGGCGAGCGAACATCCACCGCTCTTGAACGAGTGTCGCTGGCCGCTTCTGTGTGCGGCGCTTGCTAGGGCGATATTCGCCACGCTCGCAGGCCGCGAAATACTCGCGCGCCAAGTCGCTGACCGTTCGGATTGGTTGGGCCTGAGCCTCCGCTTTTGCCAAGGCCTTGGCGCTCGCCGGATCGCCGCCGTCATCAATCTCGGATCGCAGCTTGCGGGCGCGCGCTCTGGCGCCGGCGACCGTCAACGCCTTTGCGTTTCCCGCTGCGTCATCGGGCGGCACATAGTCTCCCAGCGTCATCCGCGGCTGCGTGCCGTCGGGCCGACGATACCGGAAGACCCAGCGCTTGCCCGTCGAAGAAACGCGGATGCAGAGGCCCCGACAGTCTGCGTCCCAAACCTCGATTCGCTCGCCGTTGGCGGCTTTCAGGGCCCTCACGCCACGATCGGTCAAAAAAATTGCATTGCTGTTCGCCTTGGTCATCGCCGCTCCTTGTGCCCCACAGCTGCGACCTGGGGCCTAGCTGGGGAGCAATTTGCGTTGGAACTTACGACAATGCACGGGAACTAGCGGGGCGCAACACTCCCGTCACATCTAGCTTCTAGCGGGAGGCCGGGAACTAACAGGAACCCCCGATAAAAGACCCTAATCTGGTTTGGGACCAGAGGGTCGGAGGTTCGAATCCTCTCGCCCCGACCAACGGAAGGCCGCTGGATCATATGTCCAGCGCGCGTTATGGCAGGGTCACAGACCCCGCCGTCACTGAGGATTTCGCCATGTTGGCTCGCATCTACCGCCCGGCCAAAACTGCGATGCAGTCGGGCAAGGCCAAGAGCCGCGACTGGCGGCTGGAGTTCGAACCGGCGTCGGCGCGCACCATCGATCCGCTGATGGGCTGGACCAGCTCCACCGACATGAACGGCCAGGTTCGTCTGAGCTTCGAATCAAAGGAAGAGGCGATCGAATACGCCGAGCGTCACGGCATCGCCTTCCGTCTGCACGAGCCGAACGATCCGCCGGTGATCATCAAGGCCTATGCCGACAATTTCGCCACCAACCGCAAACAGTCCTGGACGCACTGACGCCTGACGTCTTGCCAGAGCGCCCATAGCTCAACCGGATAGAGCACCCGCCTTCTAAGCGGGATGTTGCAGGTTCGAGTCCTGCTGGGCGCGCCACGGTTTCAGCCTCATTCAAGCGGACGGTTTTACACTCGGTTTTACAACCGTGTTCACCTTACGTTACCTGGGCGTTTGCAACTGAAACGGATGGCGAGCACACTCCGGTGATGACCGCCAAAGATCTTTACAAAGAGCTCGACGCTTTCCTCGGCTCGGATACCCCGCAAGTTTTATGCATCTCAGGCAAGTGGGGTGTCGGGAAAACGCACGCCTGGAATGAGGCGCTGAAAAGATGCCGCTCAAACGGCACTCTTGGAAACGCTCCCTACGCATACGTGTCCCTCTTCGGCCAGCGATCTCTGGATGATCTCCGATATGCGATTTTCGAGAACACCGTGCCCGCTTCAGGCGCTGGTTTGGAAGCTGATCTAACGACGGTAAAATCCTCGCTCGACGCGATAACAAAAGGGTGGCGCAGAGGGATCGGGATGGCGGGGGTCATTCCACAGACATCGAGCTATTTTGCTGGCCTGACGAAGCTTGGATTTTTGACCATTAGAAACCAAATCGTCTGCATCGATGATCTGGAACGCGCTGGTGATGGCCTCCCCACAAAAGATGTTTTGGGGATAATCTCATACCTCAAGGAGAGGCGCGGGTGTCGCGTTGTGCTGCTGCTGAATGACGAGGCACTAAGCGGTCAAAATAAAGTGGATTACGCCGCTCAGCTGGAAAAGGTGGCAGATGTTGTTTTTAAATTCCAACCCACCCCAGCGGAAGCGGCAGAGATTGGACTCGATCATCAAGCTATTTGTTATGATCAGTTGAAAGCTGACGCTGTTAAGCTAGGAATTACTAACATCCGGGTGCTCAACAAGATTGAAGGTTATGCTCGGAAACTGTCACCGTTGCTAGAACATTACGACAATAGAGTGCTCACTAGCGCCTTGCATTCTGTCTCCTTATTCGCCTTCTCCAAGTTCCAGCCCGGTGCGGCCCCGTCGATAGAGTTCATCAAGTCGAACAATGGCTACGACGCCTACATGGCCGCTCAGAAACCGGAAAGTGATCCGAATGCTGAGTGGAGGTCACTTTTAAACGAATACAATTTCAGCCATCTAGATGAACTTGACATCGTGGTGCTTGAGGGCGTGGAAAGTGGCTATTTCCAATCCGAAAGGCTCAATCAAGCCGCCAAAATCATCCATGACCGCTTAGGGTTGGCTGATCAGGATAATCGGTTTACTCAAGCTTGGTCCGCTTACCACGACACGTTCGACAATAATGAAGACGAGATCGTCTCACAGTTGCAAGAAGCGGTGGCAAGTTGCGCGCCTGCAATCTCACCGATGAACCTGTCTGGTACCGTAGGTCTTTTCAAAGAATTGGGTCGTGACCGCGAGGTGCCGGCCTTAATTGCCAGCTATATCGCAGGCCGTTCTGATGGGCCAGATTTCTGGAATCTTGACGAATATTCGTTTGGAAGCGAAGTGAAGGACCCCGATGTCCAGACGGCCTTCGCCGCTCGGTACGCCGAGATGAGCCCGACCCTAGATCCGCTGGCGATGATCATCGAGCTAGGAACGACTCGTGGATGGAATCCTGGGGACGTTGCGATTGCCTCAAGGATTGGTGAAGACCAACTTTACGCTGCATTCAAGAGCCTAAAAGGTCTCGATCTCAGGCGCGCTGTACTGGGTGCAACAAAGTTCAAAAATATTCGATCTGATGATGCGGACATGGCACGCCTAAGCGCAACTGCCCACGCGGTTCTTAAGAAGATAGCAGGAGAAAGTCGCGTGAATAGCAGGCGGGTCGAAAAATATATTTGACCGAAAATATGATAGTACGCTTCGTCAGTCACAACGACGATATGAACTATCAAGCCTTCTTATGCGGTCCCGCAGAATCTCATCTTTCTTCACGTAAACATTCATGAGCCGCTCGACCTGGTCCTCTGACCAGGTGAAGATTTCCGATATTTCACGCACCGTCAGACCGGCGAGGAACATGCGTGTCGCAGCCGTGCCGCGCAGGTCGTGGAAGTGCTTATCGATGCCGGCCTTGTTCTTGGCGCGGATGAACGACGCGTTGAACCCGGTCTTCCAGGGCAAGCCTTCGGTGTTGACCAAGATCGTGGTGGCGGCGATCGACGTGCCGTTGCGGCGCGGGATCTCATTCAAGAGCGCGCGCAGCTCGCCATAGATCGGCACGATCGCCGTCTTGCGCTCGCCGCTCTTGCCCGTCCGAACCTCGATCGAGTGAGCCAGGACGTGGTTCCACGACAGCTTCAGGACGTCGCTCTTCCTAAGCCCGGTCAGCGCCGCCAGCCGCACCGCCCACATGACCTCGCGCGACGCCACCTTCGACAGCGCGTCGATGTCGTCTGCGAGCCAGATGATGTCCGCCCGGTTGCTGGAATAGATTCGCGGGATGCCGCTGCAGGCGTTGTTCTGCAGCCGGCCTTCAGCCACGCCGAAAGACAAGATCCGCGAAAAGACTTGCAGCGCCATGTCGGCCTGGCGCGGTGTGTGTTTCATCTCGTCCCGCCATTTGCGGATCGAGACGCGGATCAGGGGGCGGTCGAACGCCAGGATGCTGAGATCGCCGAATCGCTTGTCGATCTTGTCGATGAACGGCGTCCAGTTCGCGCGGCTCTTGTCCGCCAGCCCCTTCCAGTCGTCGCTGGCCTTGTAGGACCGGACCAGAAACCGAAGCTTCGACTTGTCGCCGTCAACGCGCCCCTTGCGCAGCTCCGCGAGCTCCTGGACGAACGCTTCTGTGCCCGGCTCACTGAGAAGCCGAGGCCCGCCACGCCAGGCGTAGACGTAGTCGCGGCCCTTCGACCGCACGATATGGACGCCCTTAATGGGCAGCATCGCCATGGCGGGACAGGTGCTCGCGAATCTCCGCGTCCAGCGCGTCGTCACTACCTTGGTCTGGACTGACGTCGATCGGCAAGATGACGACTTCGCCATCGGCCGATATCGACACCCGGTGATGACCGCCGGCGATGGCGCGGTCTATCGCGCGTTGCTGAAGCCCTGTGAGGCGACGGGGGGTCACAGATTAACTCCGTCGCCTAGAGCCTGACGCGTCCGAAAACGGCCGAGAGGGGAGAGCCGCCAGCCGTCGTCCACGGTTTCGATAGCGTCAGGGCCGACCTTGGCGCGGATCTCAGCCATGCACAGATCAGGCGTGCGCGCTCGCATATTGACGATTCGACCGCGCCGGCCGATCGCCTTGCGGGCTTCGGCCGGCGACACAGCAACCCGGCCGACGGCCTGCGCCAGTTGATCCAGGAGACAGGCAGCGTCGCGCTGAAGGCCAAAGGCGTGGAGATATTGAGCTGTGCGTCGGTCGGCCGCCTGGCGCTCTTCGTACGACGGGCCGCCGGTGATCAGCGTCACCAGCTCGGACAAACGCGGGATGTCGATCTGCATCAGGGCTGTTCCTGGAAGAGGTCGGGATGGGTGGGCCCTTCCGGGCCGTAGCGAACCATCAGGGCTTGATCAGCCCAGGTTCGGTGCCCAGTTGCGTCGTGATGCCTCGCGGCGACTGCCATCGCATTGGCGGACGTCCAGATCGCCGTCATGCCATTGCAGACGAAACACCCGGCTTTCACCAAGCTCGAGGTCTGGACGTGGCGGCTCACGGGCGTGATGCCTTTACCTGTTCAGCCGTCGCGATCTCCAGCTTCTGACCGATCTCGGCCAGACGCAGAAGTTCAGTCACGAGCGCTTCGGGACTGTCGTTCAGATGAACGCGTCCAGCCATGCCGGCGCTGAAGGTCAGCTGCATCCGTTTGGAATGATGCAGCTGCTTCAGCCAGGGGAAGTCGATGGGCGGGCTAAGCATCGACAATCGTCCTCAAGCCGCCTTCAGTAGGTTCAGCGCCGGGGTCGCGTCGCCGGCGGCGAACGCCCTTGCGACCATCATCAACGCCGCCCGCTGATCCGGATCCATCGACAGATAGGCCTCGGCGAGTGGCATGCCGTCGTGGATCCGCCGCAGCTTGGTCAGGGCGTCGCCATCATCAGAAGATTCGGTGTCGCTGAAGAACTCGGCCGGGTGCGCCTGCAGGGCGGCTGCAATCAGCGCGAGACGCGCGGCCGAGACGCGGTTCACGCCGCGCTCGTATTTCTGGATTTGCTGAAAAGTGACTTCGGCAGCGGTGGCCAGCTGTGCCTGGGTGATCCGCAGCGCCTCGCGGCGAGCGCGGATACGGGCGCCAAGGGCGATGTCGAAGGGGTCGATGACGTCGGTCATGAGTTTGAGCCTCCACGGCACAGGAAGACGGCGATCGCCGCCAGGATCAGGACGTAGCCGGCGACGAAGCCGGCGACGGCCCAGGGTGGAAATCGACGGGGTCCGCTCATCGGCTGGGCCAGAAGCACCAGGCGAGATAGGCGAGCACCAGGGCGGTGAAGCAGACCGGCTGACCGATGATCAGGCCGTCGATCGCAGCGGCGGCGCCGCCGATCGGGAGCGTGGCCAGGTGCGCAGCGACGACCAGGCTGATCCTCGGTCGCCGGCGTCGGTGGCGCATCTCTCGAATAGTGACATGCGCGGTGGGTCGGCCGGCTTCATTGCCGATGATGTTGTGCGTCATTGGCCATCAAGCTCCGCAAAGGCCGCATCCTTCGCGGCGTTGAGTTCAGCTATTGTGGTGCTGGACCCGGCGGTGGCAGGGCAGGCCGCCCGCAAACGGGTCTTGTGGTGGACGCTGACGGTCGCTTTGGCTTCCTTCGCCGACAGTTCGCCGGGGAAGAGCAAATCCAAGCCGAGGATATCGCGCCAGCTTTGGGGGGCGGGTAGGGCGCTCACGCTGGCGCTCCCAACAACTTCAGCGCCTCGATCACGGCCGGCTGTTCGAAAGCCTTCAGCATCGCGGCCTTGTCGGCTTCGTAGCGTTCGCGGGAGGCCCTGGCTTCCAACGCTGCCAGTGCATGCGCCGGCGACTTGCCGAGCATGGCGTCTAGGGCGAGGTTGGCGCGGTGGCAGGTTTCCTCGACCTCAGCGGCCGCGGCTCGCAGAGATCGATGCTCGCGCATAGCCTGCTGCAGACGGATTAGCTTCTCGACGGTCCAGCCGCTGCGCGTGCGGACCAGGTCGCAACGGCAGACGCGCTCCAGGTCACAGCTGCAATACCGGCGAATGATCCCCGGCTTTCTTTTCGAACGTATGGCGGCGGTTGCGTGCAACGACCCTCTCCCTCAATCGTGAGGAGAGTTTAGAAACACGGAACTTAACGAGTCAAGCCGCTAGTTTCAAAAACCAGAACCCAATAAATTGGGTGTGGTTAAAGCCGCGAAGCCTTACCTGTCGGCCGGGCCGCTGGAGGGATCTTCGATCCTTTGGGGACGGTCTCCACCCTACGCCAGGGACGGGTGTCGCCCTATCTGCTGGATTGAACCGAGGCCGCGATCGCCAAGGCGCTCTGCTTCAGGGCGCGAAGCTGCAGAGCTTCGGCGGGCGGCATCAGCAGCTCATAAGGCGCAATGCCCAGCCATGCGGAAACCTCATTCACGAGGTCGCGCTTATACTCTTGCTTGCTGTGCCAAATGTGGTTTGCGCGGCCCTTATTCCAGCCGAGCTCATTGGTGAGGGAGGCCTGCTTCTTTTGGAAGTGCGCCATCCACTCCTGAAGATACCAGTCTGGTTCTGCCGTCTCGCCCACGGCCGGACTGTGGCCGTAGGGCTTTCGCAGGTCGTTTATCAAAAACGAAACCTGATAGCTTGACTCATGGTTTAGAATCTCAGAACTCTGAGCCATGGACGTTCGGTCGTGGCGAAAATCCAAGGGTTGGCGGTTGGAAGACCTCGGCATTCAGCTGGGCCTCCAATCGAAAGGTCGTGTCAGCCGTTTAGAGCGCGGCGTTGAGCGGTGGCCGACAGACCTTGCGATCACGGTTGACCGTATTTCTTTAGGCGAAGTCCCCGTCGCGACCTTGCGCCCCGACCTCCACGACGTCCGCGTCATCCGCGCGCCGACCGACAGCCGGGTGTCAGCATGATCGCATGGACGTTCCTCGGTATCGTGGCCGTGACATGCGCCCTGCAGGGCTGGCTGCTCTGGCGGAAACTGAGGTCGCAGTCGACGGCCCGGCTGAAACGCATCGCCGTTCAACTCCACGCGCAGAACTGGACCCACGGGCAGATCGCCGAGGAGCTGGGCCGCCATCCGCACGAAGTCGCTCAATGGCTCGCCGAAGCTGATCGAGCACAGGCGCTGTAGGATGGCCGCTGGGGGAGGGGACTTTTGCGATGACTGCGCCTGGCCAGACTGCCAGGGCGTCGGCTTCTGCCTGAGGCCGTTCGCGTCCCCCATGGCGTTCCTGGGCTTGCCGCTGTCCCGAGCCGAGCTGCTCGAACTTGCGGATGAGCTGACCGCGCGACCCCAGCCGGATCTGTATTCGCGAGAGGACCACGGGTTCCTCGCCTTCAACCTCGCCACCGTCAGCCTGACCGGCGCTGGTGAGCGCCCCGTCGTCGTACCCGCCATGCCAGCGGTCCCCCTCCGGAGCGACGACGGGGCATCCCTTTCCGAAATCTCGACGTCGGGATCTTCCCCCGCGCTCGAGCGTCCCGCCGCTGAAGCCGGAACAGCCGCTGAGCCAATAGGCGGCGGGACACCCTCATCCAGTACCGCGTCCCCCGTCCACGCAGGGACACAGTGCTGAGTCGCCGCGAGAGCCCCTTCCTCCGCCACGGCGCCGGTCTGAATTACGACCGTTCCCGATTCGTCCCGAAGATTAACAGGGCGCACTTGCGGGGCCGCTCGCGCCTGCTCGGCCGACGCCGCTGCGCGCGCCTCACGGCCCTCCGTCACCGGCTCCTGGCGAGGCTTTGCCTGGACCGCGAGCGACGCCCGGCCCCCCAGCGTGATCAGCGCCAGACCCACATCGGCAAAGCACCCGCCTCGCCCGCCTGACGGCCCCGGTTCGATGATCGGCCGACAGCCCTGTGAACCCGCCGGGGGCGGAATTCTGCAGCGCTGATCGTGATCGCCAGTGGCGGTGCGTGCGGACGGCTTGCCCCCATCACAGCCAACCATGGCCGCCATACGGACTGTCATCGGGATTGCTCATGTCTAACGCCGGGCGGGAAGCGCTTCGGCGACTGCATGTCTGCGCCTCGACATGACCAGCCGTCAGGCGGATTCGCAAAGGACGAATCCACCATGAACGCACGACAGCACACGCTGCTGGCGCGCCTGCTTATCGACGCCTGCGGCGGCGTCGATGCATGCTGCAAGCCGATAACGCGGGTCGAAAGATCCGCGCTCTACGCCTATCGGGATTTCGAGAAGCCGGTCTTCATGCCGGCCGATGTCATCGAGGCGCTGGAAAAGCGATGCGGGAATCCGGTCTACTCCGGCTTCCTTTTCGAGATGGCCAAGGAGTCAAGCCGCGCGGAAGCGGTCGCCTGTGTGGGCGCCTCGGCCGACCAAGTGCACATCTCGGCCTTCCGGCTTTGGGAGGCGGCGAAGGACGCCCTAGCGGACGGTGATCTCAGCGAGATCGAGAAGCGCGAGCTCGCGGTCGGGCTACAGAAGCTCGAGGACGCGGCGCGCACGATGCGGTCGTCGCTTGATGCTGAGCCCCTGATTGAGGGCGAGTCGACATGACGGCCGTCCCGATCGACCACAGCCACCGACGTCGACGGCCCGAGCCTGAAACACGCCGCACGCATTCGCCGGTTCGGCGCAACAGCCAACCTGCCGGCGGCGAGAACTGGCGGCCTCTCAGCTGGGAAGAGGGGCGGCGGATCCTGTTGGCCCTGCGGATCCACGCCGAGAAGCAGCGGCGCAAGGGCGAGCGCACCGGCACGGCCCCCCGTGACAAGACCGACGCCGGCGGCATCAGCTTCGGCGCTATCCGCCTGGCAGAGATCCTGGTGGGCATAGCCACCAAGCGGGGCGGCCGCCTTGAGCCTTCCGTAAAGTGGCTGGCCAAGGCGTTGAACGTCCCGCTGAAATCCGTCCACGCCTGGAAGGCGCAGCTGAAGCGCCACGGCTTCCTGGACTGGCGCCGTCGCTGGGTCGCCACCGGCCGACAAGGCGCGCGGGGTGACCAGGTGCAGCAGACGTCGAACGCCTATTGGCTGAAAGCGCCCCTGGAAGCCCTACAGGCCGCTGCCAAGGTGCTCGCGCCCCGGAAGGCCGAAGAGGACGACGAGGCCCGCTGGTCGGCCATGCCTGCGGCGATGCAGGCCAGCCTGCGCGCGATGAAGGCCTCGGCCGCGCGGCGCAGCGAGCGCGGCCCCCAGGCTGGTCGAAGATCTGACCCATGAATCACCTGAGGGGTCTGAATCCGGCCTCTCTCAAGATTAGAAGGCGTCGAGCTAGTCGCTCGACCACATGATCAAGGGATGAAAGGCGTCGCGCTAGGACGCGCGACAACATTTCCCAGGATCACAACGACCGCCAGCGGCGGTTTTCATCCCCTTCACAACGGGGGGCCGAGCAGTGCTCGGCCTCATTGAGCCACGCTGTCGCGTGCCAACCGGCCGACGACGGCGTCTGCTCGCTCGTATGTGGGCTAGGCGAGGACGGAGGGGTTTCGATTTCGGTGACCCCGGCCAGGCCCCGTGCGGGGAGAGAAATCGTAAAGCTTGTGATCTACGGTTGCCGAAACGCAGCGTGGGGCGAGCGAAGTGTGGATCGATCTGATACTGTGCGCGGGCGGCACACTGGTCGGCTTTGTCGCGGTGCTGCTGCGACCGGTCGAAAAGCGGAGGAGGGCGGCTTGAGATCAGACCTGAATACCGGCGGCCGAAGCTACCGCGACTTCGGCCGCGACGTCGAAGACATCATCGCTGAGGTTATCCGGGTCGGCGGCCCCGCTAACCAGACCGCGCTGGAGATCGCCGTCCGAGAACACCTGCCCAAGATCATGGACGACCGCCGCGACCGCGAACTCACCGACGAGCTCCTGAAGGAAGTCGCCGACGCCTTGGATGAAAAAGTCGGCACTTACTCTTTAACCCCATGGCAGTGGGTGATGTTTGCCGAACCCTCGCGCAAGGGCGCCGAGTTTCTGGGCGTCTACATCACCCGCGCCCTATCGTTCGAGCACGCCGTTTTCAGAGCTCACGTCACTGGTCACTGTCCCGGCGGGCGCGCCGACGGTGCGGCCCTACCGTTGGGCTTTCCGGTCGATCCCGCCTTTTGTGATCGCCTTCTGACATTGCGCGAAGCGCAGACACTGCGAGACGTCTTGGACAGTGTGTATAACTAGGGCTGCTGACGCACATAGGACCAGAAGATGAAGGCTATCGGTGCCTTAGTGGCCGTGACAGCTATGGCTTTGACCGGCACCTCCGCAAACGCAAGCGACTGGAGGCTGGTGGAACTTGATCGAACCAAGGCGACGGCCGTGGAGGTTTCAGGCATCGAGCGATCTAATGGAAGTGCCACCGCATGGACGGCACTGATGCTGCCCTTGACTGTCTCCGGGATGGATTATGCTCTGACCAGGTCGGAGTTTGATTGCGAAAGACGAACTGTGAAGCGCCTGTCTGTCGTTTCGTACGACAAGACCGGTCACGTCTTAAGCAGGGTCGACCAGGGAGAAACTGCGACTGCATCTGCCGTGCGCCCTGCGGAACGTCTCGTTCTTCAAGCCGTGTGCGGGGGGGAGTTATCGCATGACGCTCGTCAGGGCTGGCCCAACGTGCTCAGCCTATTCGGCAACTACCGCAACAGCCCTGGCGTGGCGCCGACACCGATGACGCACCCAGACGACCAAGCTGATAGATAGCTATCAGCTATCGACTAGCTGTTGGCTATCTAGTAGCTGATAGCTATCCAGTAGCTGAAGGTATTTGCTGTGCCTGTCATCACCATGTCGTCGCCAAAAGGCGGCGCCGGAAAAACAACGTCGCTGGCCGTCCTGGCCACCCAGCTGGCGCGCACCGCGCCTGTCGCCGTCATCGACGCTGACAAGAACCACCCCATCGTGACCTGGTCAAAGGCGCCAGGCTTTCCCGTGAACATTGAGGTGATCTCGGACATCACCGACGCGAACTTCTATGACCGCCTAGACGACGTTGCGCGTAGGACCCCGTTTGTCCTGATCGATCCTGAGGGCACTGCGAACATCATTTCGTCCCTGGCGATCAGTGCGGCCGACTTGGTCATAATACCTCTGCAGGCGTCTCAGCTCGACGCGGACCAGGCGCAACGCGCGCTCGTCCAGGTCACGAACCAGGAACGCGCGGCGCGGCGGCGGATCGCGACGCGGATCCTCTTCACTCGCACGTCGACGGCCATCCAGACCCGCACGCTGCGTCACCTGAAGGCCGAGCTGGCGGACGCCGGCGTCGCGACCTTCGACACGCAGCTGGTCGAGCGCGAGGCGTTCAAGGCCATGTTCAGTTTCGGCGGCACACTTGAGCTACTCGATAGCCGTCAGGTATCCAGTCCAGATAAAGCCGTCGCCAACGCCCGCGCCTTTGCGGCCGAGGTCGTCCAGGTGCTGAAGGATCTCGAGCATGAACGAGCGGCGTAAGACCTTCGGTACAGATCCCGGATCGGCCGACGATCTTGGCGCCGGCGACTTCCAGCCCCGCCCGATCGCCCGGCCCGACCCCGAGGCCGCGCGCCGCGGCGCAGAAGAGGGCGGCTTCACCGCCGGTGCCTCCACCCGCGCTTCGGCCGACACGCAGCGCCGCTATCGCACCGGCCGCACCGCCCAGTTGAACTTGAAGGTCACGCCTGAAGACCGCGCCCGCTTCGCTACCATGGCTGACGAGGCCGGGATCAGCATGAACGAGCTATTCGCGCGGGCTTTAGAAGCGCTGAGCGATCAGAGCCCCGACAACGACAAACAACCGCAATCACGGCGCGCCAAATAGCGCGTTGTGATTGAAATCTGATGCGGTATACCTCGGCCGAGGTATGGGGGAATTGGGCATGGTTGAACGCATTGAAGTAGCAGTCGAGGATCTGCTTCTAGATCTGGAAAACCCTCGAATAGGAACGGTCCAGACGCAGGCTGAAGCTCTGGAGGCTATCGTTGAACTAAACGCCCAGCATTTTCGTGGAATGATATCCAGTATCAGCGAGCATGGGCTTGATCCTGGCGACTCATTCTACGTGATAGCCGATGATGCCGATCCAGGCGCGTTTATCGTGGTAGACGGAAATCGGCGCCTTTCGTCCCTGAAGGTGCTTCAGAACGCTGCCCTGCTGAACGGTACGAGCCTAGCAGATGGGGTGAAAAAGACGATCACTACGTTGGTAGACTCAGCGGCGGCAAAGGGGCCTGACGCGGTTCCATGCGTCGTCTTTGACGATCGAGCTTCCGCCGACTCGTGGATTGAGCGCCGTCATGGCGCTGGACTCGAGGGCGAAGGCCGTATTGCATGGGGTGCGCTTGAGAAGCAGCGATTCCAGCATGATCGATCCCTGCTGGATGTGATCGATTTCGTCGAAAGAAACTCAACCCATTCGGACGACGATTGGGCAGCCGTCAAGAAATCCGTGCAGGCGAAGCCCAGCGTCCTCGCGCGGTTTTTGGAATCAAAGGCCGGGCGTGATTGGTTCGGCTTCGCCATCGAGGAAATCGATGGCGTGAAACACCCGACCTTTACTGTCGATCCGAAGTCCGCGTTAAGCTTTTTGACAAAGCTCATGGAGGACATTCGCGACAAAGTTGTCGACACGCGGACATACAACAAGTCAGGCGAGATCGAGGGATACTTCGATCGCCACGCTGACGCGAAAGCGAAGCGATCAGCTAAGGCGCAGAAGTTCGACGCGGCACGAATAGATGACGCCGAGGTTCGACCCAGAAAAGACGCCAAGCCCGCGACCAGCAAAAAATCCCCCACAAAAACGAGCAAGCCCAAAGCGGCGCGTCTGACGCTCGCGCCTCTCCGTCATGCGTTTAAGCAGCCTGAAACCGAGAAGGGCAGGCAGCTAGTGAGGGAGTGTTCGAGGATCAGGCTGGACCAGCCCCTCGCATCGGCGTTCCTTCTGAGGGCCTTCCTGCAGCACACCGTCGACGCCTACATGGAGACCCACAAGCTGCCGTTCCATGAGAAGGACGCACAAGGAAATACGAAGCAGCTTGATCTGAAGGTCAGATTTGAGCGGGTTTATGCCCATCTTGTAAGTACAAAAGCGGCAAAAGGCGGTGATTTACATGGCGTCAAAAGCACCTTAACGGCCCGTACCGATCCCGTCTCTATTCAGTCGCTGAACGACTATCATCACGACAAGTACCGGATTCCCGGGGCCGATGTGCTTCGGAACGCGTGGGACTCTGCAGAGCCCTTATTCGTTGCTGTATATGGGGCTGCGTAATGACTGTCAGATCAGGCTCCTTTTCCCCGCTGAGGTATCCAGGCGGGAAAGGGAAGCTCGCCAAGTTCGTCGCTGACATCATTAAGCTGAACGGCCTCTCTGACGGCCTCTACGTCGAACCCTACGCGGGAGGCGCGGCCGTAGCTTGGGAGCTGCTGCTTACTGGCGTTGTCCGGAGGGTAGCGATCAACGACATCAGCC
>NZ_JAELUF010000596.1 GCF_016429195.1 Brevundimonas sp. ASV9 | reverse complement strand
CACCACAGTCAGCACTTCAACTCTGCAGAAGCTAGCTGGTCTCCCCGTATGCACACCTCGCCGACGCCCACGTCTGCCCCGCTCCGCCGCAAAGCATCGGCTTCTGCGACAGTTCTACGACTTTCTGCGACGTCACTTTAAACGCCATCGCCAGTTCACAGAAACACTTGCCACCGCCCACCCAAGTCGTTACTGGTTTGTGCCATTCCCATTGTTCGTGATAGTACCACTTCTGTTCATGCTTCCCATTGTCATAATATACTCGTGAGCCTCACTCAATTTGCAAAGTCCTAATTAACACCCAAGGCACTGCAACGAGTTTGCAATCGTTACCTCTCTGGCCGCATGAGATTTCAGGAGGCTGCGAACGAATTCGACTGTGCTGCTTTGCTTGTTGCCGCGCGCCGTGGCCATCGGGC
>NZ_JAELUF010000595.1 GCF_016429195.1 Brevundimonas sp. ASV9 | reverse complement strand
GCTTAGCCACATCGGCACCAGTCCAGCGTGGGCTAAAGTGGTTCATTATTTCCGCAGGGCCCTCCATATTCTGAAGAGTAGCGCAGGTGCCGTCTGGCTTTGACGATATATGCACATAGCCCATGGCAATCAAATCTGGTTCATGCAGTAGGGCCTTGAGGAACGCATCTGCCATGCCGAGACCTTGACAGAACGCTTCATAGACACTCTTGCAGGATTGAACAGCCGCGTAGACTGACTTCCAGTCCTTGATGCCTCGTAGGATGTCGGCCATGATTTCGACTGGCATGGACTGGAGGTTTGGTGCAGGAGACACGGCTCCAATAGCCTGTGGAAGTGGCATTTTGACTGCTCCTATGGACAGGATATGATGTTGCAAAGTAAAAGAAATTTGTTCTCAGGAGCATGAAAAGAAAAAC
>NZ_JAELUF010000594.1 GCF_016429195.1 Brevundimonas sp. ASV9 | reverse complement strand
CGTATGCACGGCAGCTTTACACACATGTGAGGGAACGCTAACGCATCGGAATTCAGGCCTGTCGAGTGCCCCCCTCTTTCCCCCGCAGTTTGCTTGAAGATGGGCACTGGAGGACCCGACGACGCTCACCTTCAATACGCGCGGCAGTGCGGGGCTGCTGCCGAAGCTGCCCCTCAACACTACAAACGACGCAAGCCACCTTCAACAACTTGCCTCGGCGTCGCGCCGGTTAATCGATTTCTGGGGTGAACAAGCTAGCAGGGGCTGTCTATCTGCCCGATCCTGATACGCGAATACAATATATCCGGGGACTTGTTGTTTACGCTTTCTTACCTCTCTTTCCCTCTCTCGCATGTCGCATCCGTCTATGACGACATTTCAACTTGGAGCAACATGTCTCGCCTAACAAAGGAGCAAAC
>NZ_JAELUF010000593.1 GCF_016429195.1 Brevundimonas sp. ASV9 | reverse complement strand
GTGTCCCACTCAGCTGTTATCCATGCAGGACCAGAAAGTATGTCTCTACCCTACCTTTATCTGCTCGACGAAAATGGTGTCAATGCTAACTTGCTGCAGATTGTGAGGGCATTCACTTACAACCCAAGCCTGCTACTATTTCTTGCTAAATTCTGTATAGAAAATGCGACCGAAAACACCCCTGCAGCAACTGCACCAAGCGCGAAGGCAATGGCACATCCTCATGTACCTATGCAGCTCCCGCTTCACAAAAGAAGAGCCCCAGCCAAGGAGATCTAAGCCCCGATGATATGCAGAACCGCATAGACCGCTTAGAGAACCTAGTGCTATCTCTCATGCCTGTCTCTTATACACATCTGACGCTGCCGACGAATACATCACAGTGTAGATCTCGGTGGGGGGCGGCGGGGGAAGAGAGG
>NZ_JAELUF010000592.1 GCF_016429195.1 Brevundimonas sp. ASV9 | reverse complement strand
ATATACCGCTACCGGAGCCTACGACGCGAGAAACTCAAATACGAACTCTTTTAGGCGAACAGAAACATGGGCTTTCGAATGACGATATCCTGAAGTTGGTGGTATTGACTGACGGTAAGTCTCTAACTGTTTTCACCCGAAATACCTCGCTAATTTGCACGTAGGCTTCTCCGGGTCTGATATTACTGCATTAGCCAAAGATGCCGCCATGGGACCGTTAAGATCGCTCGGAGAAGCGCTCCTTCACATGAGGATGGATGAAATACGTCCCATTGGCCTAAATGATTTTGAGGCTAGTCTTCGAACCATTCGTCCAAGCGTTAGCAAATCCGGACTCAAAGAGTATGAGGATTGGGCGGGAGAATTTGGAGAGCGAGGTGGATGAACGAGGTAGCAGCGCTGTGTCACATATTCTATGC
>NZ_JAELUF010000591.1 GCF_016429195.1 Brevundimonas sp. ASV9 | reverse complement strand
ACCTTGAAGCGGCATGGCGGCCTGCAATAGAGGTGGTAGTGCATCCAAGTTGCATCAGTAGCATCGTGCGCTTGTCCGATCTGGCCGTGTGCCTGGGGGCAGCGTTTGCAGTTCCATTTGTCGACCCAGAAGTGAAGCAGGTGCCTACCTAGAATTGGCCAATCAAGACCACTGACTCTGGCTGTGCGTTGCCTTGACCGTACCTTCCCAACTTAGTCTGCATTTGGCCACCTGCGCATCGACAAGACGTTTTCTTTTTCTCGTCGCCTTGACTTGAACAGCAAAAGAGAGCCATCAGATTGGGCCGCGGCGTACGGGATAATCATCATTCCCATTTTGAAAGGCGAGAACAATTCTCTGTAAGCGTCAGCATCGACTCGACATTGTCCAGTAGCGTACGGACGTACAAAGATGACTGC
>NZ_JAELUF010000590.1 GCF_016429195.1 Brevundimonas sp. ASV9 | reverse complement strand
ACCTAGGCCTGTGCTTGTCGACAATGAGCGCCATCTTGATCGTTCGCTGTGCAATTATGCCGTGAATTTGCTGGATAGCTCAATGCTGGGTCGAAAGACGCGTCGGCGCGTTAAGTGCAGTGTTCAGCGACAGAGAGCTTCAGTGGCCCCTCGGTGGCCCGTGCGCGTGAGCTTTCATGCCTACTAGGTAGGTAGGTACCTACCTACCTAGGTACTAAGGTAAGGTACCAAAGGTAGACTGTAGTCTACCACGAAACCCACAAGGCGAGCGGCGGCGGCCCAGACTACATTAACGCCTGGCGTCTCGCTCCATATTACCCGCAACGGGGCCGTATATAACTAGAACCTTGAGCTAAATTTTCTATACAATTACAAGTATAATATAAGCACTTTAATAACTAGTGTAGTAGGTATTAGGG
>NZ_JAELUF010000589.1 GCF_016429195.1 Brevundimonas sp. ASV9 | reverse complement strand
AGCGAAAGGAGGCCAAGGCGAGGAAGAAGCAGGCCAAGGAGTCGCTCAAATCTAGCTCGCTTGGCTCGAAGCCAAAGGGTCCGGTAAATGGTGCTATTGGAGTTCCAGGTGAATACCTTGTGGATGTTGATGGCAAGAAGAAGATGTACTGGGAGCTGGTATGTGACAAGCTGAGAGCTGTCCAGGCAGTTCGTGATTTGCAGAGTTCTGCGCAAGGTTCTGAAGGCCTTGAAGAGGCAGAGCGTGGTGTCGAAGCAGCCAGGAAACAGATCTATGATGCGGAAATTTCATTTCAACGACAGGCAGCCGCGTCATAAAGATGAGACTGAGACTTCGGTTATGGTCTTTGTTTTTTTAAGCTACGCTGCGTAAATCTACTCTTCGTCTAGCCTCAAGACACGGATGGCGTTTGCTCCCATC
>NZ_JAELUF010000588.1 GCF_016429195.1 Brevundimonas sp. ASV9 | reverse complement strand
ATATTACAGCAAATAAATCCAGGCGATACTGCTTGGCAGTGGCTAGTGTGCTGGCTTTACTCGTCCCTTGCGTAATAATAACGGTCCCTCGCTTGCTTTTTTCCGGTTTTATTTTTTCGCAGCCGTTCCTGCTGAGGCGAATGATGCAATATGTGGGACAAGACGAGTCATCCGAATCAATTGGCGATAGTCTGGTTTGGGCGACTGTAGTAATCTTTGTTGGAATTGCAGTGAGTACATCAGCCATTCGAGGGATCCTCCGCAATTGCTCACAAAGACAAGCTTTCCCGGGCGAGCTATAAGCACATGACCTGCCGTTTTACGGTGCGTCTCCGCGGAGCTTTAATCTCGGTTATTTTTCACAAGACACTTGTCCTGCACGCAGATGAGGCTAGAGGGTCCGCCGCGATGACGCTCATG
>NZ_JAELUF010000587.1 GCF_016429195.1 Brevundimonas sp. ASV9 | reverse complement strand
AACTACGGCCGTACGGCGCTGTGTCTCTCCGGCGGTGCTTCGTTTGCATACTATCATCTTGGAGTTGTCCGGGCTTTGCTGGATGCAGACCTGATACCGGATGTCATTACCGGTACCAGTGGAGGAGCACTGATTGCAGGACTCGTGGCGACGAGAACCAATGACGAGCTCAAGCAGCTCCTTATCCCAGCGCTGTCGACCCGCATCAATGCTTGCCGCGAGCCCATGTCGGTCTGGTTCTTCAGATGGTGGAAGACGGGCGCGAGATTTGACTCGGTTGACTGGGCGGCGCGATGTAGCTGGTGGTCGCGCGGATCCATGACGTTTAGAGAGGCGTATGAGCGCACTGGACGCATTCTCAATGTTAGCTGCGTCCCTGCTGACCCGCACTCGCCTACGATTCTGTGCAACTACCTCACC
>NZ_JAELUF010000060.1 GCF_016429195.1 Brevundimonas sp. ASV9 | reverse complement strand
CCCCAGGGCACCGGTGGTCGTCGGCTATCAGACGATCCGCGCCGCCGTACCGCAGTGCGGAACCGCCTGGGGCAATCTGAGCCGGACCGGCGACAATCAGTCGGCATCGAACTTTGGATGCGCCGTGACGGCCAATCTGGCGGCCCAGATTGAGGATCCACGCGACATCCAGCGGCCACGCGCCATGACGCCAGCGGACGCCGGGCGGCGAACCGTAGTGTTCGATGCCTATCGCGGCGGCAAGCCGACGTCGGCGGATCGTGAAGACCTGATCCGGGATACCGCCGTGTCCCGTGCGGTGAACTGATCATGAGCACAGCCCCAGCCCCTCGCGAGTTCGACACCTTCGACGACGCGTTCGATGTCGATATGGAGTTCGCACCTCCGGTTGACGACGTCGCAGCGCCGCGCAGCCCGCTTCAGTTCACGCCTGCGGCGTCGGCGATGCCGGCCGGTGCGGCGCCTCAGCCCCAATCGCCGCTTCAAGCCGCGCCCCTGGCGCCGGTCCCGGCCGCCCCGGTCTATGCGCCCGACGCCGCCGGCTTCAATCCGGTCGGTGACGTGGTCGCCCAGGCGCAGGCCAGTCTGATGGACACGGGTCTGGCCTTCACCGGTCTGGCCCCGGCCAGCAACATCGGCGAAGTGTCGGTGCCGCGCATCGCCATCCATGTCTTCGCCGAACGTCAGGACACCCTGGCCTCGGCCGAGCGTGCGGCCCAGGACCGTCGCCTGTCGCGCGCCACGACCCAGATCCGTGTCGGCGGCGTGCTTGCGGCCGTCGAGACCTATCAGCATGAGCCCACGCCCCCGCTGATCATCGTCGAATGCCTGAAAGACCCCCAGACCCTGCTGTGGGAAGTCGATCAGCTGGCCGAGGTCTGCGACGCCGGCACCAAGGTCGTGGTGATCGGTGCGACGAATGACATCATCCTGTTCCGCGAGCTGATGCGGCGCGGGGTCAGTGAATATCTGGTCGCGCCCTTGCAGCCGCTGCAGCTGATCGCGGCCATCGGAGGTCTGTTCAACGACCCGGCCCAGCCCTTCGTCGGACGCACCATCGCCTTCGTCGGCGCGCGGGGCGGGGCGGGGGCCTCGGCCGTGGCGCACAACACCGCCTATGCGATTTCCGAGCGGATCGGCGCCAATACGGTGATCGTCGACTATGACCTGCCGTTCGGCACCGCCGGCCTGGACTTCAACCAAGATCCGCTGAACGGCGTGGCTGACGCCCTGGGCCAGCCCGACCGGCTCGATTCGACGCTGCTGGACCGGATGATGGTCCGCTGCACCGACAAGTTGAGCCTGTTTGCGGCGCCCGCCAGCCTGGATACGGACTGGGACATCTCGACCGAGGCGTTCGAGGAGGTCACCAACCAGATCCGCGCCACGGCGCCCTTCGTCGTGCTGGACCTTCCGCACCTGTGGTCGCCATGGATGCGCCGCACCCTGATCAGCGCTGACGAGGTGGTGGTCGTGGCGACGCCGGACCTGGCGTCCCTGCGCAACGCCAAGAACATGATCGACCTGATCCGTCAGGGCCGCCCCAATGACGCGCCGCCGCGCCTGGTGCTGAACCAGGTCGGCGTGCCGGGACGCCCCGAGATCCCGGCCAAGGACTTCGGCGCGGCGCTGGGCGTGCATCCCAGCCTGATCATTCCGTTCGACGCCAAGACTTTTGGCGCCGCCGCCAATAACGGCCAGATGATCCTGGACGCGGGGGCCAAGACCAAGTCGGCCGAAGCCTTCCAGACCCTGGCCCAGATCGTGTCGCGGCGCGAACTGCCGATGGTGGCGGGACCCAAGGCCAAGCCGGCGAAGGCGGGCAAGGCCGAGAAGACCAAGCCGGCGGATGGGGCGTCGAAATCCCTGTTCGCCAATATGTTCAAGAAGCGCTGACGCATGTTCGGCAAACGCACAGGTCAGCCCGGCGCCGCCCCTGCGCCCCTGCGGCCGGCCCCGGCCCCCGCTGCGGCATCCGCGTCCGGCGGCGAACCTGTGTCCGTGTTCAGCATGCAGACGGCCGCCGCGCCGATGGCGGCGACGACCAACGCATCGGCCTTTGCCTATGCCGACGAGGAACTGGAACCGGCGGCCGACGCCTTCGACCGAGCGTCTGCCCCGACCCAGCCCGCGCCGGCCGATCGTCTGGACGCCCTGGCTTCGCGTCCCAAGCCCAAGCCTGCCCCTGAGGCTCCGCGTCCCACCGGCAATGTCGCCGGCACGGGTCCGAAGGCCACGGCGGGTCTTGAACAGCTGAAAAAGGCTCAGGCGGTCGCCGAGATCGTCCGCGAACAGAGCGACTACTATCACGCCACGAAGACGACGATCTTCAACGCGCTGATGAACACCATCGACCTGGCCCAACTGGCGCATCTGGACCAGAAGGCGGCGTCGGAAGAGATCCGCGACATCGTCGCCGAACTGGTGGCGATCAAGAACGTCTCCATGTCGGTCGCCGAGCAGGAGCATCTGGTTCAGGACATCGTCAACGACGTTCTGGGCTATGGTCCGCTGGAGCCGCTGCTGAGCCGCGACGACATCGCCGACATCATGGTCAATGGTGCGGGCCGCGTCTTCATCGAGGTCGCGGGCAAGGTCCAGCTGACCAATGTCCGTTTCCGCGACAATACCCAGCTGATGAACATCTGCCAGCGGATCGTGAGCCAGGTCGGCCGCCGCGTGGACGAGTCGAGCCCCATCTGCGACGCCCGCTTGCCGGACGGTTCTCGCGTCAACGTCATTGCCCCGCCGCTGGCCATCGACGGTCCGACGCTGACGATCCGGAAGTTCAAGAAGGACAAGCTGACGATGAAGAATCTGGTGGAGTACGCCTCCATCAGTCCCGAGGGCGCGCGCGTCCTGGGCGTCATCGGCGCGTCGCGATGCAATCTGGTCATCTCGGGCGGCACCGGCTCGGGCAAGACGACGCTGCTGAACACCCTGACGGCCTTCATCGACCCGACCGAGCGCGTCATCACCTGCGAGGACGCCGCCGAACTGCAACTGCAGCAGCCGCACGTCGTGCGTCTGGAAACTCGCCCGCCGAACCTGGAAGGCCAGGGCACGATCACGATGCGGGATCTGGTCAAGAACTGCCTGCGGATGCGTCCCGAGCGGATCATCGTCGGCGAGGTGCGCGGACCCGAGGCGTTCGACCTGTTGCAGGCCATGAACACGGGCCACGACGGGTCCATGGGCACGCTGCACGCCAACAGCCCGCGCGAAGCCATCAGCCGGATGGAGTCCATGATCACCATGGGCGGCTACGGTCTGCCGTCCAAGACGATCCGCGAGATGATCGTCGGCTCGGTCGACGTCATCATCCAGGCCGCCCGCCTGCGCGACGGTTCTCGCCGCATCACCCACATCACCGAGGTCGTGGGCCTGGAAGGCGATGTGATCGTGACGCAGGACCTGTTCGTCTACGACATCACCGGCGAGGACGAGAACGGCAAGATCATCGGCCGGCACCGCTCGACCGGCATCGCCCGTCCCCGCTTCTGGGACCGCGCCCGATACTACGGGCTGGAACGCGAGCTGGCCGACGCCCTGGACGCGGCGGAGTAGGACGATGCTTCCGATTCTCGCCGCCGTTCTGGCCTTCATCACCATCGGCGGACTGGGCTGGGTCTTCGTCGGCGGAGACGATTCGTCGGCCCAGGCCGTCAAGCGCGCGCAAAGCTTGGGCGAACCCAAGAAGAGCGCCGCGATCGCCCGCAAGGCCGCCGCCGCCAATACGCCCGAGGCGCGCCGCAAACAAATCCTGGTTCAGCTTCAGGACGCCGACCGCCGCGAGCGCAAGGCGCGCACGACCCTGGCGTCGCGCCTGAAACAGGCAGGCCTGAGTTTGAGCGTGACGACCTTCTACATCATCTCAGCCGTGGTCGGGCTGGTGACCGGCCTGGGCGCGCTGATCTTCGGTTTGCCGATCCTGGTGGTTTTAGGCATCGCGCTGATCTTCGGTCTTGGCCTGCCGCGTTGGGTCGTGGGCTTCCTCGGCAAGTCGCGGATGAAGAAGTTCTCGCTTGAGTTCCCCAACGCCGTCGACGTGATCGTGCGCGGCATCAAGTCGGGCCTGCCGGTCCACGAGTGTTTCAAGATCATCGCTCGCGAAAGCCCGGCTCCGCTCGGACCCGAGTTTCAGACACTGGTCGAGGGTCTTGGCGTCGGCCTGACCCTGGAGCAGGCGCTGGAGAAGATGTACGGCAGGATGCCGACGTCCGAACTGCGCTTCTTCACCATCGTCATCGCGATCCAGCAGAAGACCGGTGGCAACCTGGCCGAGGCGCTGGGTAATCTGTCGGCCGTGCTCCGCGCTCGTCGGATGATGGGCGAAAAGATCAAGGCTCTGTCGTCCGAAGCCCTGGCTTCGGCCGGCATCATCGCCTCCCTGCCGCCTGCGGTCATGACGATGGTCATGTTCACGACCCCCTCGTACATGATGCCGCTGTTCACCGATTTCCGCGGCAACTTCATGCTGCTGATGGCGGCGCTGCTGATGGCGACCGGCATCTTCGTCATGAAGCGCATGATCTCGTTCAAGTTCTAAGGCCGGGATCATGGAAAGCTTCATCCGCTTCATCACCGACCCGCAGAACCTGCTTAGCATCGGCGTGGGTGTGTTGGTCTTCGCCACGGTCGTCACCCTTTTGTCGTCGATGACGGGCGGCGTTGCGCTGGACAAGCGAATGAAGGCCGTCGCCGAACGCCGCGACGACCTGAAACGACGGTCTCGCGCGAACATGGCCGGCGGTCAGGGGGCGCTGCGTCACACCGACGACGGGTTCAAGAAGCGGATCGTGGATCGGCTGAACCTCAGCAAGTTGCTGGAAGATCCCAAGGTCGCGGGTCAGATGGTGCAGGCGGGCTATCGCGGGCCGCGTCCGCTGACGACCTTCTACTTCTTCCGCTTCACCTCGCCCTTCATCTTCATGATCGTGGCGGCGTTTTATCTGTTCGTGATCAAGGTCGTGGACTGGCCCACGATGAACAAGGTTACCGCGACGATGGCGGCGGCGGTCGCCGGCTTCTATGCGCCGAATATCTATTTGAAAAATCGGATCGACAAGCGCCGCGCCTCGATCATGCAGGCGTTCCCTGACGCGCTGGACCTTCTGCTGATCTGTGTCGAGGCGGGCATGTCGATCGAGGCGGCGATCGCCAAGGTCAGCCAGGAGATGGGGCCGTCGTCGATCGATCTGGCCGAGGAGCTGTCGCTACTGTCGGCGGAGTTGAGCTACCTGCCCGACCGTCGCATGGCCTACGAAAATCTGGGCAAGCGCACCAACCACCCGGGCGTGAAGTCGGTCGCGACCGCCATGACGCAGGCCGAGACCTATGGCACGCCGCTGGCCACCGCTTTGCGTGTGATGGCGAAGGAAAATCGCGATTTGCGGATGTCCGCCGCAGAGAAGAAGGCCTCGGCCCTGCCGGCCAAACTGACCGTGCCCATGATCCTGTTCTTCCTGCCGGTCCTGTTCATCGTCATCCTGGGTCCGGCGATCCTGAACGTCATCGACATGATGAAGGACGGGCGTTAGACGCGCTCCGCCGCCGCCTTGAGCCCATGGGCGGCGCTTTCGAAGGCCGCCTTGATCGCGGGGCGGTGCTTGTCGTGGAATAGCTCGCCGCGAATGCCCGAAAAGCGAATGCCGATGGCGACGATGCAGTTGCCGGGCGCCAGCTCCTCGATCTGGATGTAGCGCAGGCTCTGGAACAGGAATCCGCGCCGTTCGGCCCAGACCAGCCGCGCGCGCGGCTGCCATTCTACCACCTGGGCCGCCGACTGGCGTTCGGCCATGTCCGGCCACGCCTCGGTCATGGTCAGACGGCCGCCATAGGCGATGGCGCCCTCGACGTCCTTGTCGATCGGGTTCCAGGCGTCCCAGCCGGACAGGTCCGCGACCAGGTCCCAGATGCGGTCCGAGGTCGCCTGAACGCCGACGCGTTTTTCGATGCGAGTGTCATCCATGGTTTCGCTCTGACACGGCTGGCCGCCGGAAGAAAGGCGCCGAGCCTCAGTCGGCCCCGTCGATCCGCTTCAACCGCCGTCCGTCGTCCAGCCCCAGCCGCGTCTTGACCTCGAACAGGTCGGCGCCGGCCGGGATGATCAGCAGCTTCTTGGGCTGGGCCGTGTTGACGGCGACGACGGCGCCCTTGGGACAGATGTCGAAACAGTCGGCGCCGACCACTGTCAGCTCTCCCTTGCGACCCTGTTTGCCCTTCTTCAGGTGCAGATATTTGCGCAACGCCTTTTTCAGCGTCAGATCGCCGCCGGGGCCGAAGCCGCCGTCCAGCTTTTTGGAGCATTTGCGGCAGACCAGAACGACGTCGCGCCATTCGGTCTTTGCGCTCTTGAAGGCCTTCTCACCCATGCGGACAGAAATCGGCGTTCGCGACGGCTTGCACAAGCGGGTGCGGCGCCGTCACCTGTCGTCGGGCTGAAAATTTCATGGGACTTTCACATGCGTCGATTGTTCGCCGCTTCCACAATGGCGCTGCTACTCGCCGCCGGCGCCGCTCAGGCTCAGGTCGATACGGCCAGCGTGGACGCCGCCGTGCAGCGCGTCATGCCAGAGGTCGTCGCCTGGCGGCGCGACTTCCACCAGCACCCCGAACTGGGCTTCGCCGAGACCCGCTCGGCCGGGGTGATCGCCGAGCATCTGCGGTCGCTGGGGCTGGAGGTCCGCACCGAGGTCGGCAAGACCGGGGTGATCGGCGTGCTGCGCGGCGCACGCCCGGGCCGGACGGTGGCCCTGCGCGCCGACATGGACGCCCTGCCGGTGCAGGAGGCGACGGGCCTCGACTTCGCCTCGAGCGCGACCGGGACCTATATGGGCAATACGGTTCCCGTGGCCCACGCCTGCGGCCACGACATGCATATGGCCATGCTGATGGGCGCGGCCGAGGTGCTGGCCGGGATGAAGGACCGGATCGCCGGCACGGTGGTCTTCGTCTTCCAGCCGGCCGAGGAGGGCGCGCCTCCGGGAGAGCCCAAGGGCGGGGCGGCCCTGATGATCGCCGAAGGGGGGCTGAACGATCCCAAGCCTGAGGCCATCTTCGGCCTGCACGTCGTGCCGGGCCGTCCGGGCAGCGTCTTCTATCGGCCGGAAGGTTTCATGGCCGCCTCCGACCGCGTGGACATCCGCCTGAAGGGCAAGCAGACGCATGGCGCCTGGCCTTGGCGCGGGGTCGATGTGATCGCGGTGGCGGGTCAGGTGGTCGAGACGGTCAACACCCTGACTGCCCGGACGGTCGATCCGACCACGACCCCGACCGTCTTCACCATCGCCACGATCAACGCCGGCGTCCGCTACAACATCATCCCCGACAGCGCGACGCTGTCCGGCACCCTGCGCACCTTTGATACGGCCCAGCGCGACGCCCTGGTCGCCCGCGCCGAGACTGCCATCGACCATGTCGCAGAAGCCTACGGCGCCACCGCCGAGTTCGGCGTCAAACAGAACGCGGCCCTGGTGTTCAACGAACCCGGCCTGTCCGCCTGGCTGGCCCCGGTCCTGACCGAGGCGGCGGGCGAGGGCAACGTCAACCCCGCCACGCCCCCGACCACGGTGGCCGAGGACTTCAGCTATTTCCAGCAGGTCATCCCCGGCGTCTTCTACCATCTCGGGGCCAGTCCCGACGGCGTCGACCCCGCGACCTCCGCGCCCAACCATTCGCCAGAGTTCTCACCCAACGAGAAGGTCCTGCCGCTGGGGGTGAAGACGCACGTCCTGACGGCGCTGCGGTTCCTAGAGCGGAGTTAGGCAACGGCGAGTGCAGCGTCAGGCAATGTCGCAAACCGACCCCTAACGGTCATCAAGCGACTCTGCTGGTGACGATGATAACGATGCGATGTAGCTGACATGACCTAGCCAGCAGGCCTAGTTCGCGCGCTTGACGAGGTGACGTCCCGAATGGGCGGTGAGATCATCTTCATAGTTCCAGTCGTGATCGGCTTCGCCGCTATGGCGACGATCGGCGGCACTCTCTTGCTCTGGCTTGTGTGGATTGCAGCTCGCCGTTGGGGGCCTCGCTCGTCGCGAGCGGCGCCTCCACGCTTCCCGGTCGGCGCGACAGCTGCGGTGCTGCTCGCCATATCTTTGCCGGTCGGTTGCGTCCGAGCTTGCCAGCCTGTTCCGCAACCCGAAAGCGCCAAGATCGTGGCGGCTTTCGAGGTGCCGCTGACCACGGCGGTGGAACGGGCCAACTTCCTGACCATCCTCAACGCTGAGGCGGCTATTGAGGGGCTAGACGTCAGTATCGAGACGGCAGAGGAGATGGACCGTTGGAACGAGATGGCGCTCGATCTTAGCAAGTCGATCGAAGCAACGGCTTATCGCGGCTATGACATTCGCCAAAGCGAAGCTCGCGTCTCGGACCAGAATCACCTCGGCCAAGCGTGGATATCGTTCAAACGAGGTGAAGACCCATCGCTGGCTCGGCGCTTCCGCCAGCGGCTAATGTCACGGATCATTGAGCGCTGGCCCGGTACCCTAAGCGTACCGGTCGCCCAGACAGGGGCGCTTCCGCGCAAGGAGGATTTGCGCCGGAGCGACCACGGCTATGAAATCGACCCATCCAGACTAGCGGGATACATCTGCGGGACTGCTCCCGGTAACGCTCCCAAGTCGGCCTGCGACTAAGCGACCGAGAGCTGATGTCCGTGAACCACCCTTGTTAGACTTATCGGCAGGTCCGCTTGGAGATGAGCGGAATGGGCTAGATTGTGTATCGACGACCGCTCCTACAGACGCTCGAACACCGTCTCGATCACCCGGCGATAGACCGCCGTCAGCGTCTCCAACTCCGCCGTCGGAACCCGTTCGTCGATCTGGTGCATGGTCTGGCCGACCAGGCCCAGTTCCAGCACCGGACACAGGGCGCGGATGAAGCGCGCGTCGGAGGTGCCGCCGGTGGTGGAGGCCTCGGGGCGGCGGCCCGCCACGGCCTCGACCGCGTCCTGAACCGCCTCCACGAAGGCGCCCGGCTCGGTCAGGAAGGCCTCGCCCGAGCACAGGTGCTCCAGGGTGATCTGAAGTCCGGTCTCGGCCTGCATGGCCCCGGCCTCGCGGTTCAGCCAGTCGATCAGGGCGTCGCCCGTATGGCTGGGGTTGAAGCGGATGTTCAGCCGCGCCGTCGCCTGGGCCGGGATGATGTTGGTCGCCGGATTGCCGATGTCGATGGTGGTGATTTCGAGGTTCGACGGGGGAAAGTTCTCGTAGCCTTCATCCAAGACGTGGTCGTTCAGACGGGCCATCAGGCGTGCGATCACCGGGGCCGGGTTGGCGGCGCGCTCGGGATAGGCCACGTGGCCCTGTTTGCCGTGAACGGTGATCCAGGTGTTCAGCGAGCCGCGCCGCCCGACCTTGATCATGTCGCCCAGCTGTTGCGACGACGAGGGTTCGCCGACGACACAGGCGTCGATAACCTCGCCCTCGGCGGCCAGGGCCTCGACCACCCGTTTGGTGCCATGCAGCGCCGGGCCTTCCTCGTCGCCGGTGATCAGCAAGGAGAGGGAGCCGGCGGGTTCGCCGTCTGCGATCACCTGGGACACGGCGGCGACCCAGGCGGCGATCCCGCCCTTCATGTCCACCGCGCCGCGACCGTAAAGGACGCCGTCCTTGACCTCGGCGTTGAAGGGTTGCGACGACCACTGATCCGACGGGCCGGTCGGAACCACATCCGTATGGCCGGCGAAGCACAGGTTGGGCGAGGCGGTCCCGCGTCGCGCATACAGGTTCTCGATCCGCGCATGGACGCCCTCGCCCCCCGGTCCCTCGAAGGCCAGGCGACGGCAGGTGAAGCCCAGCGCCTTCAGATGCCGTTCCAGCACGTCCATCGCCCCTTCGTCGGCGGGCGTGACGGACGGAATGCGGATCAGGTCGCGGGTCAGTTCGACAGGATCGATAACGGGAGTTGATGCGCGGCTCATGCGGCTATGCTTTAGGGAAATCGTGCGGAGGCGAGAAGGCCCATGCCCAAGATCGACATCGACAGCGCGCCGAGAGGCGACGGGACGACCTATCCCGAAGAATTCGCCGGACCGTGCAAGCCGCGCCGCCGCTGGAAGCTGGGCGATGCGGCGGGGTTGAGCCAGTTCGGCGTCAACCTGCTGCGGCTGCCCGACGGCGCCTGGTCCAGCCAGCGCCACTGGCACGCCGAAGAAGACGAGTTCGTCATGGTGATCGAGGGCGAGGTGGTGCTGATCGAGGACGACGGCGAGACGGTTCTGCGCGCCGGCGACTGCGCCGGGTTCAAAGCGGGCGTGCCGAACGGCCATAAGCTGGCGAACCGATCCGGCCGCGAGGCGGTTCTGCTGGAAGTCGGCACGCGCAGCCCGACGATCACCCCCGCCGACTATCCCGACATCGACATGGTGCTGCACGCCGGCGCCGACGGCTATTTCCACCGCGACGGCTCGCCCTATCCGAAATACCCAAGAAGAACGTGACCACAGAATCCATCGCTGCCGGCCCCGCCGCCCCGCCATCTCCGCCAGAAGGCCCGTCCAGCCCGTGGGGCATTCGCGACTTCCGCCTGTTGTGGTTCGGCCGCGTGGTGGCGGTGCTGGCGATCCAAATCCAGTCGTCGGCCCTGTTGTGGCAGGTCTATGAGATCGCCCGGCGGGATCATCCGATCGAGGAGGCCAGCCTGTATCTGGGGTTGGTGGGGCTGTGTCAGTTCCTGCCGCTGCTGGCCTTCACCCTGCCCGCCGGGGCGATGGCGGATCGGCGCGACAGAAAGCGCACGGTGTGGATCTCGATCCTGGTTGAGGCGGCGTGTGCGGGGTCGTTTCTGGCCATGGCCCTGCATGGAAACCCGCCGCTGTGGGGTCTGTTGGCGGTCGCGGCCTTGTTCGGCGCGGCGCGGGCGTTCCTGGCGCCGGCCAGCCAGGCCTTCCTGCCGATGGTCGTGGGGCGAAAGGCCCTGCCGCCCGCCATCGCGGCCCAGTCCATCGCGTTTCAGACCGGCGCCATCGCCGGCCCGGCCCTGGGCGGGGTGATCGTGGGGGTGAACGTGCCCCTGGCCTATGCGGTGTCGCTGGGCATGTTCCTGCTGGCTGTCGCGGCCTTCATCCTGATCCGCACCAGCGGGACACCTGCGCCCCAGGCCAATCCGCTGTCGCCGGTGGATTCGGTCAAGGAGGGTCTGGCCTATGTGTGGAAGACCAAGATCGTGCTGGGCGCCATATCACTGGATCTGGTGGTGGTGCTGCTGGCGGGCGTGGCCCTGCTGACGCCGATCTTCGCGCGCGACATCCTGCATGTCGGACCGCAAGGGTTCGGCCTGTTGCGGGCGTCGTTCGGCGTGGGGGCCATGGTCATGGCCATCTATCTGAGCCGCTATCCGATCCGTCAGAACGGCGGGCGCTGGATGTTCGCGGCGGTGGCCGTGTTCGGCCTGTGCACCATCACCTTCGGCCTGTCGCGCATCGTCTGGCTGTCGGGCCTTGCCCTGTTCATCGGCGGGGCGGCGGACATGATCAGCGTCAATGTGCGCCAGACCCTGATCCAGCTGGCCACGCCCGATCACATGCGCGGGCGGGTGTCCTCGGTGTCCATGCTGTTCATCGGCGCCTCGAACGAACTGGGCGAGGCCTATTCCGGCGTCATGGTCCGGCTGCTGGGCGCGGTCGGGGCGGCGGTGTTCGGCGGGTTCGGCGCCCTGGCCGCGACCGGGGCCTGGGCGACGATGTTCCCGGGGCTGAGGAAGGCGGATCGGTTGACGTGAGCCGTGAGCGGTTAATCGTGAGTTCGCCAATCACGAGCCACGATTCACAACTCACGCCAGTCACCACGCCTTGAAGTGCTTCGACAGCTTCAGGCCCTGGTTCTGATAGTGGCTGCCGCTTTCGCCATACAGACGGCTGGGGCGTTCGGTCAGGGGTTCATAGACCAGGCGGGCGACGATCTGGCCGTGTTCCAGCAGGAACGGCGTGTCGTGGGTGCGGACTTCCAGCACGCCTTTCGAGCCGGCGCCGTGCGCCTCGTCGGTGCCGAAGCCGGGGTCGAAGAAGCCGGCGTAGTGGACGCGGAACTCGCCGACCGACGGATCGATGGGCGTCATTTCGGCGGCCTGATCGACCGGGATTTCGACGTCGTCGGACGAGGCCAGGATGTAGAACTCGCCCGGATCCAGCAGCAGTTCGCCACGGCGCAGGCTCAGCGGCTCCCAGAAGTCGCGCGGATCGTGGCCGTCGATACGATCCAGGTCGACCACTCCGGCGTGGCGACGCCCGCGGAAGCCGACGATGTCGCCGCCCTGCAGATCGACGCCGACCGATCGGGTCTCCAGCTTGGGCGGATCGCCGGCCTTGAGCCGCAGCTGGTTCAGGCGCGTGCCGGGACGGACCAGGATGGAGAAGGTCTGGGGCGCGACCTCCATATAGAGCGGGCCGTCGTAACCCTCGGCCACATCATCGAAGCTGGCGCCCTGATCCGTCAGCAGACGCACGAAGACATCGACGCGGCCGGTCGAGCTTTTCGGATTGGCGCGGGCGATCAGGCCTTGGGGCAGTTTCAGCCGCTCCTGAAGGCGCACGATATAGACGCAGCCCTTTTCCAGCACGACGCCCGCCTCGGTGATCTCGATGGCGTGCATGGCCACGTCGGCGATGCGGTCTTCGACCTTGCGCCGGCCGGGCAGGAAGGAGGCGCGGACGCGCCAGGCCTGATCCGACAGCCGCAGGTCCAGGCTGGCTGGCTGGACCTGGTCGTGGTCGAAGGGCGTGTCGGACGTGACGGCGCCGGCGGCGATCAACGTCTCGATGGACTGGGCGGGCAGGATGCCGGGACGGGGCGCTTGGAAGGAGCTCATGGCGTCTGTCTCACACGGTTTTCACGACTTGTCTCCAAGTCGCGCTTGCAGCCCGCGCGCGGCGGGGCGAGCATATAGCCCATGCACGAGGGTCCTGCCTATACCGCCGAGACGAACGGCATCCTGATCCGGGTGCGGCCCAGCTATCTGGCGGGCCAGTCGGATCCCGACGAAGGCCGCTGGGTCTGGGCCTACCAGATCGAGATTGTGAACCTGACGGGCTCGACGGTGCAGCTGATGGCGCGTCGCTGGACCATCACCGACGGCCACGGCCACGTCGAAGAGGTGCGCGGCCCCGGCGTCGTCGGCGAACAGCCGGTGATCGAACCGGGCGGCAGCTACGCCTACGCCTCGGGCTGTCCGCTGGGCACCGACAGCGGCTCGATGGTGGGCGCCTATTATATGACGGATGCGGACGGGCGCAGTTTCGAGGCGCAGATTCCGGCGTTTTCGCTGGATACGCCCGATGCGCGGCGGGTGTTGAACTGATCGAAGGGCGGATGGGGCTGCGTCAACCCGGATGAACCGCAGCCCCGCCCCTGAAGTCTCGCCGGCCGCTTGCGCGAACCGGCGAGGGGGAAGTCGGCTCCCTAAGGAGCATCTTTTGGGCGCTACGTTCGCGACGCGGTCGCTCACGACCTGAGCGCAGTGGTGCGCCCTGCGCGAAGCCGCGCTCAAGCAGCGCGAAGCGCGATAGCGCCCTTAGATATAGCGCCGCAGGCTGCGGGCCAGATCGGAACCGCTTTCTTTGGAGCCGCGACGGACTTGCGGCTGGTAGGCGACGCGGGCGTGTTCGACGCAATAGACGCCTTCCGACGAGCGGCGGCCGCAGAAGCTGAACTCGCGCGACGACGGGTCTCCGATCGGCCATTTGCACATGTGGGCGCCTAGCGTCATCACGGTCGCCGTGCCCGGCAGGTCCGGGATCGGGGCGGGGACGGGGGCTGCGGGTTCGACCGGCTTGGGCTGGACGGCTTCCAGACGGCGCGGAGCTGAAGGTTGCTGCGCCGGAGCGGCCGGCGCCGGGCGCGGACGTGCGGTGCGGAAGGTCGCGGCGACAGTGCGCGCCGGTTGCGACGGGGCGGCCCGGCCCGACAGGCCCAGACGGTGCACCTTGCCGATCACGGCGTTGCGGGTAACCCCGCCGCCCAGTTGTTTGGCGATCTGGCTCGCGGACTGGCCCTCAAGCCAGAGCTTCTTTAGCGCGCCTACGCGGTCGTCGGTCCAGCCTGCGGTCATGCCACCCTCCAGCGAGTTTGGATTCAATATCTAGGTCCAGGCTCCCCCTCCGGGGTCTTGACCTACAACTAATCGTAAACCAGCCGTTAAGAGACGCAAGATGTGCGAATCATCCTGTCCACAGAAACCAGATATTGAATCATCGTTAAGGTTAAGGCGGATTGGTGAGTGGTGAGTGGTGAGTTGGGCCGTGGAACACGGCTGCGCCCTTCGGAAGTCACGATTCACCATTCACCCGTCACCCGGCCTTGCGCAGCAAGGGCGCAAAGCGCATCTGGCGGGCCATGACCGATACGCCCGATCTGATCTCCACCCGGCCTGCCGGCCTGCCGCAGCCGCGTCGCTATCCGGGGATCAACTGGATCGGGGTGCAGACCCTGTATCTGCGCGAGGTGCGACGCTTCTGGAAGGTGGGCGCCCAGACGGTGGCGGCGCCGGTGGTGACGACGCTGCTCTATATGCTGGTGTTCGTGGTGGCGCTTCAGAACGCGCGGCCGCCGCTGCATGGCACGCCGTTCGCCCTGTTCGTCGCGCCCGGCCTGATCATGATGGCCATGTTGAACAACGCCTTCGCCAACGCCTCGTCCAGCCTGATCCAGGCCAAGATCATGGGCACGGCCACCGACTTCCTGACCCCGCCGCTCAGCCCGCTGGAGCTGACGCTGGGCTTTACGCTGGGCGCCGCGACGCGCGGCCTGGCGGTCGGTCTGGTGACGGCGATCTGCGTGCTGCCGTTCGCGCCGCTGGGCATCGCCAACATCTTCGCCATCGTCTGGTTCGCCCTGGCCGCCTGTTTCATCATGGGCATGACCGGGGTGCTGGCGGGGCTGTGGAGCGAGAAGTTCGACCACCTGTCGGCGGTCCAGAACTTCATCGTCATGCCGATGACCTTCCTGTCGGGCACCTTCTATCTGGTCGAGAACCTGCCCGAGCCGTTCCGGGCGCTGAGCCGCTACAACCCCTTCTTCTATCTGATCGACGGCTTCCGTTACGGTTTCATCGGCCATGCCGAGAGCCATCTGACGGTCGGCGTCATAGGGTCGGCCGTGCTGATGGCCGTCATGGGCGTGGTCTGCTGGCTGGTGTTCCGCTCGGGCTGGCGTCTTAAGAGCTAGATCGCTACCTGTTGCGGATCGCTCCCCCGAGAGGTCCGCTTCATGCTGTTTCGTTCGCTCGTCGCCGCCACGGCCCTGTTCGCCGCTGTTCCCGCCTTCGCTCAGGAAGCGACGCCCCAGGCCGGCGACCGCCCCGACATCGCCGCCGGCGCCGCCCAGTTCATCAAGCCCACCAACGCCGAGCGCACCCAGGTCCTGGTCGGTTTTCTGACGACGCTGGGCTTCACGCCCGAAATCCAGACCTTCGAAGGCGGCAACCAGGCCACCGGCCCGATGGAAGGCGCCAATGTCGTCGTCACGGTGGGCGAGGGCGACAAGGACATCGTGCTGACCGCCCACTATGACGCGGTGAAGCTGCGCGACGGGACGCTGTCGCAGGGCATCGTCGATAACGTCGGCTCGGTCATGGCGATGATGGAGGCGGCCAAGACGCTAGACATGGCGCTGGAAGGCCAGCCGGTCGCCCACCGCTTCGTCTTCGTCTTCACCGACCAGGAAGAGCTCGGCCTTCTGGGCGCCAAGGCCTTCCTTGAGAAACACGGCAAGGACCGGATCGCCGCCGTCATCAACGCCGATGTCGCCGCCTATGGCCAGACGGTCATGTATGGCGAGAACAATGGGCCGCAGTCTGCCTTCGTGCTGGAGACGCTGCGCGGTCTGTGCGCCGAACGCGGCTTCGACTGCATGCCCTATCCGACCTATCCGCCCAGCGACGACCGCGCCTTCTCGGCCGCGGGCGTGCCGGTCGTGTCGATGGGCACCCAGGATGCGGTCGGCGCCCACCAGATGTGGCTGGCCTTCAACGGCGGCAAGGACAACGGCCTGAAGGAAGGCTTCGTCCCGCCCGTCTTCCAGCGCATCCATACGACTGAGGACAAGCTGTCATATCTGAAGGGCGTCGATGTCGCCCGTTTCGGCCTTTTCATTGCCGATCTCGGCCTGGCCTTGGACAAGAAGCTGGTCGAAATCCAGGCCAAGAACGCAGCAGTCGCCGCCGAAACTGCCCCGACCGAAACAACGCCGGCGTCCCCGGCGACGACGCCCGGCGGCGAGTGACGACGGTCATCGAGGTTCGCGGCGTCCAGCCGACGCCGAAAGAGGGGCGGGCGGCCGTCAAGGCGTGGCCCGTCGTCCGGCGCTGGGCGAACCTGCCTGTCTTGTTTCTCGGCGGCGCCATGCTGGCGACCATCGCCGTCTGCCTCGGCCTGCCCCTGGAGCGGACCGGCTGGATCGTCGGCCTGCAGTTGGTCGGGCTGTATGGCTTTATCGGGCTGTCGATCCTGGCGCATTCCAGCGTCATGGCGGCGGCGCGCCGATCGCCGATCGCGCAGAAGCCAACCGACTGGCGCATCGATGACAGGGGTCTGGCGCTGTCGGGTGTGGATTTCGAAACCCGCATCGGCTGGCGCAATCTGGTCGCGATGGTGGAGGACAAGGATCGCCTGATCTTCGCGGCCTCGCCCAACACCAACTTCATCTTGCCCCTGCGCGTGCTGGAGACGGATCAACGGCAGGCGTTGCGCGTCTTGATCGCCGATGTCAGAGCGCGAGGCGTCCTCGGCGCCGGTGTTGACTAAGACCCGCGCGCGTCCGACAACGCCTGACCGTATTGATCCGGCTCCGTCGCGCTCGCGCCGGGGCCGTCTCGCTTTTGGAGGTCTTGGTCCCGTGTCAACTGAGCATTTGATGGGTGTCTACAATCGCGCGCCGCTGGAAGTGGAACGCGGCCGAGGCGCGCGTCTGTGGGCGACCGACGGAACCGAATATCTCGACTGCGTCGCCGGCATCTCGACCAATGGCCTGGGCCACGCCCACCCCGAACTGGTCCAGGCGGTCAAGGATCAAGCCGAGAAGCTGTGGCACGTCTCCAACATCTTTCGCATCCCGGGTCAGGAAGCGCTGGCTGACGCCCTGTGCGAATCCAGCTTCGCCGACGTGGTGTTCTTCACCAACTCGGGCACCGAAGCCGTCGAATGCGCGCTGAAGACGGCGCGCAAGTACCATTCGGCCAATGGCGCGCCTGAGCGGATCGACATCTACGGCTTCGACGGCTCGTTCCACGGTCGGACCTATGGCGCGATCAACGCCGCCGCCAACCCCAGCTATACCGAGGGCTTCGGCCCGCCGATGCAGGGCTTCCACCAGCTGAAGTGGGGCGACCACGAGGCGATCAAGGCCGCCATCGCCAACCCCACGACCGCCGCCATCATCGTCGAGCCCGTGCAGGGCGAGGGCGGCTGCCGCGCCATGCCCGAACAATGCCTGCGGGGGCTGCGCGACCTGTGCGACGAACACGGCGTCCTGATCATCTTCGATGAGGTCCAGTGCGGCATGGGCCGGACCGGCAAGCTGTGGGCCCATGAATGGGCGGGCATGGCGCCGGATATCATGGCTGTGGCCAAGGCCCTGGGCGGGGGCTTCCCCATCGGCGCCTGCCTGGCCTCGGCCAAGGCGGCCAAGGGGATGACGGTCGGCGTTCACGGCTCGACCTTCGGCGGCAATCCTCTGGCCATGGCCGTGGGTCAGAAGGCGCTGAGCCTGATCAACAGCTCCGAGACGCTGAACAACGTCAACGAGGTCGCCGGCTATCTGAAGCAGCAGTTCGCCGGCCTTCAGGAACGCTTCCCCGATGTGATCGCCGACGTCCGCGGCAAGGGCCTTCTGATCGGCATCAAGATGGTGCCGAACAATCGCGAGTTCATGGCCCTAGCGCGCGATACGCAGCAACTGCTGATCGCCGGCGGAGGCGACAACTGCGTGCGCCTGCTGCCGCCGTTGAACCTGACGCTGGACGAGGCCCGCGAAGCCGTGGCCCGTTTCGAAGCGGCCTGCGAGGTCGCCCGCGAAAAGCTGGCGGCCTGATGGTCCGGCACTTCCTCGACATCCACCGGTTGGACGCGGCGGATCTGCGCGCCATCCTGGACGACGCCCATGCCCGCAAGGCCGCCCGCAAGGGCTGGCCCCAGGGGCGCGCCGACGCTGATGCGCCGGGCCAGGATCGCGTTCTGGCGATGATCTTCGAGAAGAACTCGACCCGCACGCGGTTCAGCTTCGACGCGGCGATCCGCCAGCTGGGCGGTTCGTCCATCATCGCCACGGCCTCGGACATGCAGTTGGGCCGCGGCGAGCCGGTGGAGGACACCGCCCGCGTGCTGTCGCGCATGGTCGATGCCGTGATGATCCGCGCCAACGATCACGAGGATGTCGAGCGGTTCGCCCGCGTCTCGACCGTGCCCGTGGTCAACGGCCTGACCGACCGTTCGCACCCGTGCCAGATCCTGGCCGATCTGCAGACGATCGAAGAGCATCGCGGGCCGATCGCCGGCAAGACGATCGCCTGGATCGGCGACGGCAACAACGTCTGCCACAGCTTCATGCACGCGGCGCCCAAGTTCGGCTTTCATCTGAACGTCGCCTGCCCGGCGGAATACCACCCGGACCTGCGCGATCTGGCCAAGGGCGGCGACGCCGTCACCCTGACCAGCGATCCGCGCGAGGCGGTCAAGGGTGCCGACGTCGTCGTCACCGACACCTGGGTCTCCATGGGGGATCAGGACTATGAGGCGCGCCTGTTGGCGTTCGAACATTACGGCGTCGATGAAGCCCTGATGGATCTCGCCGATCCCGAAGCGGTCTTCCTGCATTGCCTTCCCGCCCACCGTGGCGAGGAAGTCACCGACGCCGTCATCGACGGGCCGCGCTCTCTGGTCTGGGACGAGGCCGAAAACCGCATCCACGCCCAGAAGGCCGTTCTGGCCTGGTGCTTCGGCGGCTGATCTACGCTCAGTCCTTGCCGCTGATCGGCGGCGAGGCTGTCGACGGTCCCAGCGCCAGCAGGCCGTCGTAGGCGCCGTCCTCTACTGGCGTCAGGATGACGCCTCTTACCTCGTCGTCATCGCTGGCGATCGAAGGATTCACGCCGCAGGCATCCCGCCCGCAATTCCAAGCAAAGCCGCCTTGCTGGGCGACCCTCAGGCTCAACGTTTCTCTCGTGGGTAAATGGCCGGTCGCGGGAATGCCTATGTCCGGATATCTGGCGAGAGGAGTCTTGCGCGCATGGATATTGCCCGCCAGTCCGATCACGCGCGCGTCGGGTCTGTTCTGACGCGCCTCGCTGAGAAGCTGGCCCATATTCAGCTCATACCACGCCTGATCGAGTTCTTGCGCTCGGGTCATGCTGGGCTGGAAAAGGTGGATCGAGATATCGCGTCCCGACGCCTTGAGCATCCGCACCTTTTGCAACAGAGCCAGAAGAGCCTTGCTGGTGCGTCCATCCTGACGAGCGCGTTTCAGAAGAGAGCTGCCGCTCAACGTGGCCAGTGCACTCGCCTCGTCCGGCTGTGAAATGAACGCACCCAGAGTGGGTTGGAGCGTGTCTTCAAGTTCCAGTGCGACAACCACGGGCCCTTGCTCCGCAGCAGCGCAGGCGATTTCGCCGACGGCGCGCGGCGCCTCTTCCGTACCGTGTAACTCGCCGATCATGATGACCCGTTCGGGCCTTTCCAAGAGCGCGGTCGTCCCATCCGGCGGCGAACAGGCCATGATGGCCGCACTCAGCAGTCCCAGCATTCTCACATCCCCCTGAAGCTATCGAGTTGCGAAAGACGCAACCTTGAGGGCGGAATTGTGGTGCGCTGGGACTGCTTATTGGCGTCAGTCTTCTTACAGCTTCACGTCCGACACGCCGCCGACATCCGGGACGCTCTTGGTCAGGTTGGCCTTCAGGACTTCATAGCCGAAGCCGAGTGCGCCTTTGTCGGACACCCAGACGCGGCCGTCGTCGGCGTCGAAGCGGATCAGGGTCAGGTGGGGATCGTCCTTGCCGTCCGGGTACCAGGCGGCAACGACGGGGTTCCAGTATTTCTCGATGCGGCTGCGGTCCTGATCGATGGCTAGGCGGCCGTGGATGCAGGCCTGAACCTTGCCGTCCTTGGCCTGGTAGCAGAACATGCCGTTTTGGCCCCCGCCGGCGACGTCACGGGCGAAATCGGTGTCGTCGCGGGTGAAGAACCAGATGGTCCCCGTCTCGTCCTCGCCGAAACCGGTCATGGGC
>NZ_JAELUF010000586.1 GCF_016429195.1 Brevundimonas sp. ASV9 | reverse complement strand
CCTCATAAAAGAAACCTACTATAGCTTCACTCTACTATCCTATTTTACCAGACCTTTACAGCTTCGGACTTCCACCCTTGCTCGCAACCTGCGCAAGCTGCCAGGCAAACTCGGCCAGCGGGATTCTCGTCACCGAGTACGCTTTGGCCTTTTCGCTGCTCGCCTGCCGCAGGGCGTATCGCGCCGCAATACCCTGACACACGCCCGCTAGTCTGAAAATGTTAAACGCCATGCCCCAGTTGAGTTCGGCGTGAGGGTCGTAGCCCGCCTCCTTGCTGTACCACTCCAGGATCTGTGCCGGCTGCGGCATACCCGGCGTCTGGCCAGGCAGGAACCCATTTACATTTTGCTGCGAGGCAGCGGGAGATTTGGCGAGATAAAACTGTGTCAGAAAGTTGGTTACATCGGAGAGAGGATGGC
>NZ_JAELUF010000585.1 GCF_016429195.1 Brevundimonas sp. ASV9 | reverse complement strand
GGCTGCATCAACGCGACGCTACTGCACGAGTATGTATCCGTATACATCCGTAGCGCCTTGAGGGACTAAATTACTCGTATCTTTATGTCTGTTGTCTGTTGCAGACACACTTTTTTTTTTTGGGGGGTTTGGAAGACGAAAAAGAACAGGCTCTGGCTACAGGTGGCTGCAGCGGCTGCCAATCAAGATATAACGGCTACCCATCCGCGAGACATGGGATGCGGGATTGTTGATGCAGCCACAGTGTTCTATTTTTCTATATGTTTGAACCCTTGCTTAGAAGTCAATTGAAGACTATTTTATCAGACAAATCACATCGACTCTGCTATCTGTCAGATGTATACATAGTCGGGCGGGCCTTCCCGTTCCAGCTTTATTACATTGTGCAGCTATTACGGAGCAGGAGATGGAGCATTACAT
>NZ_JAELUF010000584.1 GCF_016429195.1 Brevundimonas sp. ASV9 | reverse complement strand
CGAGCATGTAATGAAAGATACCAGAATAAGCAGAGAGTTAAAAAATATATAATTCAGAGTAGAATCATGAAAAGACAATTGCTGCATTCAGCCAGTAATATTCAGTAACCATTTCAACAACTTTCGTTCTTCTCTTATAATGAATTTATAATATGTGAATCTGCAAAGAGTATATAGCCCTCTTCTCAACTTCTTTTGTTTTTAAATCAAATTTGATATAAAAAAAATTAAGTAACAAAAATCATCAAGATTCGTAGAACCAAAAAAAGAAAAGAAAGATAAAGCTGGACAAACGGGGAATCGAACCCCGGACCCTGTCTCTTATACACATCTGACGCTGCCGACGAATACATCACAGTGTAGAGCTCGGTGGTCGCCGGGTCGTTAAAGGGGGGGGGGGGGGGGGGGGGGGGGGGGGGG
>NZ_JAELUF010000583.1 GCF_016429195.1 Brevundimonas sp. ASV9 | reverse complement strand
ACCCAATACTTTGCAACTCACAAGTCGACTGCACAGCCGCACTGGGGACTCTCATGGCGTTTGGATCGATAACCGAACATCGGGGAGGCAGCCGCTTCATGGCCTTACATTGGTGACAAGGATCGATAGGGGTAGAGCATCGGTACTACGGTACATCCCCCATAAAGAAAAGTTGGCAATGGGCGGCATCAAATCAGGCTGCCAGCCTGGCGCCTGCAGTTCTGCACGGCGCGAGTAAGTATCAACTATTGACGTGGGTACGGTTCCGCCCAAACCCAAGGAGTCGCTCCTTTTTTCGACATCTCCCGCACAGCCACCGCGATTGGCTGCCTGTGCGTGTGCGTGTGCATGTTTATCTCATTTTTCACGGTTTACTTCAAGTAAGCAGACGCGGGGGTGCTTCTTTCTGTTCTGCTATAC
>NZ_JAELUF010000582.1 GCF_016429195.1 Brevundimonas sp. ASV9 | reverse complement strand
ACAGGCGAGGATGAAGAGGCGCCATCACGAGCACAGCAACGCGGCCCGCGCATCGTCGGTGCCGGTCAGCTGGACGAGACACAGGTCGTGCTGAAGCGAGCCGGGCCTCCGCCATATGGCCAGCGATCCGGATGGCGGCCGCGGTCGCAGGAAGATTTTGGCGACGGCGGTGCGTTTCCCGAAGTGCCTGTCGCGCAGTACCCGCTCGACATGGGCAAGAAAGGCTCGACGACGAACAACGCGTTGGCGATCCAGGTCGATGCCGAGGGCAAAGTCAAATACGACGCGATTGCGCGCCAGGGCCACGGCGACGGCCTCATCATACACACATCTTTCAAGGATCTGATTCCGCTGCGGCTGCGCGCTGTCGCTGGCGAGATTGACCTCGCGCGCCCAGACAAGGATTCAGTGGCAGCAACGA
>NZ_JAELUF010000581.1 GCF_016429195.1 Brevundimonas sp. ASV9 | reverse complement strand
ATTGTAGACTTGTAACGCAATATATTAATCTATTCATGCAAAAAATTCTAAAACACGCTGTTGATCAACGTCTCTCTCTGTATAATCCCACCCCTCGCACAAGCCGGGTTGCGCGCCATGAACCAAATAGTTTCCTGCACATATCCGTCTCTTGTCCAAGACATTCTCGCTCAACTTCATACCACCAAATAACGCTGATGCACCTATCCGATACATAAAAAATGACGCCAGTCAGAATTCAAAACTTGGTCATTCATTTGCTCGTCACAGACCTGGCATCACTGCTAGCAACACTTGCGGCTTTGATCCGCTTACGCTGCAAGGCGCGATCCTTTTTATAATTGTCCCAAAGGTGTAGAAGGCGCAAAGATACCACCAAATGTCCGGGCAAGGTTCCAAACTCTTCTAAGCAGCCATTCTC
>NZ_JAELUF010000580.1 GCF_016429195.1 Brevundimonas sp. ASV9 | reverse complement strand
ATGTAGGGTAGTGAGCGAGTTTGGTGGTGAGTGACACGTGCTGGGTCTTGGCTGGTGGAGACAAATGGTAGTTAGTCTTTGCACGGATGAGTTGTCAGCATAAGTTGAACAGGTTAAAATTTCCTGCTCGTATTGAGCTCGAAATTGATATGCATGTTCTAAAGGAGATAACTGACATGGAAAATGTATACAGCCGAGATTTATGATGCCAACACTCTGTTTTAACCTGCGGGCTGTGGTGGCTACTAGTGGCTTTGTTTTACTTCATGCATTGACACAGTATCAGAATTGGCGCAACTCGGGCCACAATATAAACAAGCATTGTTTGAATAAAAAGACTGTGTACTCGTTTTCGTGAAAACTACAACATGAAACACCCTCAAGTATAGAAACAAAACCGAAAACGTGGATGGATAAGGAG
>NZ_JAELUF010000579.1 GCF_016429195.1 Brevundimonas sp. ASV9 | reverse complement strand
CTCATCGACCGTCAGGTCAAAGGGCTCGGTAGCCCAGCCGTCACCCTTTTCGGCGGGCTGAACATCGTAGTGTCCATAAACCAGGATGGTACGCTTGTTAGGGTCACGGCCATAGCGACCAACAAGCACAGGAGGGAGGTCGAGATGCTCCTTGTGAGGCTGCTTTCCGAGGGGTCGCAGCTCAACTTCGGCCCCGAGGGCAGTCAGCTCACCAGCGAGCCACTCGCCCATGCGAACGACATCGGGACGGCGGGCCTCGTCGGCCGAGATGGAAGGAATGGCGACGGCCTTGCGGAGACGCTCAATGAAGGCATCGGAAAGGTCGTCGACCTGCTTGAAGTATCCGTCGAGTTGAGGGGCCATTTTTCTAGCTTGATGCGAACGGATGGAGTCTGAAAGATAGGTTCGACGAGAGAGAAGC
>NZ_JAELUF010000005.1 GCF_016429195.1 Brevundimonas sp. ASV9 | reverse complement strand
GGGATGGTGCCGTCGCCGGCTTGGGCGGAAACCAGCAGGGGATGCGAGACGGACATGAGGCCCTCGAAACGAAGTTAACCATCGGTTGACGCGAACCGGCGATTCTAGGGGCGAGACCTCTAGGACCGTCTGGACCTGACCCATGTCGCGCATGCCCGCCCTTCTCGCAACCGTCGCCCTGATCGCACTGTCCGGCACTCCGGCGCTGGCCGCTGATCCGACGGCGGCGACCGCGGCCCAGGCCCGCGCGCCGTCGTCCGCTGCGGTGCGCGCCACCTATGACCGGATGGACGCCCTGTCGCGCTCGGTCTTCTGGGCCTCGGAGCAGCAGGCCGATCCGACCGACGCCGTGGCGGGCGTGAAACTGGCCCAGGCCCTGCGTGAGCTGGGTCGGTACGATCAGGCGGCCGAGGCCGCGCAGGCGACCCTGACGGTCCAGCCGAACAATCTTGACGCCCTGCTGGAGCTGGGTCGCGCGCACATCGCGCGCGGCCAGGCCTTCTATGGCGTCGCGCCGCTGGAACAGGCGCGCGACTTGGCGCCGCGCGATTGGCGAGCCTACTCCCTTCTGGGCGTGGCCTATGAACAGGTGCGTCGCACCGACGACGCCCGCGCCGCCTGGAACCAGGCCCTGGCCCTGTCGCCCGACAACCCCGATGTCCTGACTAACGCCGCCACGGCCGCCCTGACGCATGGCGATGCGCCGGGCGCCGAGACCCTGCTGCGTCGCGCCGTGGCCCAGCCGACCGCCTCGGCCAAGGTGCGCCAGAACCTGGCCATGGTGCTGGGCCTTCAGGGCAAGATGGGCGAGGCCGAACAGATCCTGCGCCGCGAACTGCCGCCCGAACAGGCCGAGCAGAACCTGCAATGGCTGCGTTCGCGCAGCACGGGCGGCGCGACGACGTCCGGCGGCGGCGCGGCGAGTCCGTCGCCCGCGACCGACACCGCCCGCACCTGGAATTCGCTGCAAGGCGGCTGATCCGCCCGTTGCGGTCTGACCGCCCGCATGGTGGATGAAGCCATGATCGCCCCACCCGCGTCTCGCGCCTATCAGGCCTTCCTGTTCGACATGGACGGCACCCTAATCACCTCGACCCTGGCCGCCGAGCGCGTCTGGACCCGCTGGGCCGCGCGCCACGGGCTGGATGTCGCCGCCTTCGTTCCCACCATCCACGGCGTGCGCGCCATCGACACCATTCGTCGCCAGAACCTGCCCCATATCGACCTGGACGCCGAGGTGGCTTGGGTCGAGCGCGGCGAGATCGAGGACGTGGACGGCGTCGCCCCAATCCCCGGCGCCGTCGACTTCGTCAAACGCCTGCCGCCCGACCGCTGGGCCGTGGTCACCTCCGCCTCGGTCCCCCTGGCGCGCGCCCGTCTTGAGGCAGCAGGCGTCACCCCGCCCGCCGTGATGATCACCGCCGAGGACGTCGAACGCGGCAAGCCCGACCCCGCCGGCTATCTGAAGGCCGCCGCGACGCTGGGCTTCGACATCGGCGACTGCCTGGTGTTCGAGGACGCCGAGGCCGGCATCAAGGCGGGCGAAGCGGCCGGCGCCGATGTGCTGGTCGTCACCGCCGCCTGGACCCATCCGTTTGAGACGGATCATCCCACTCTGGCGGACTATGCGGATGCGAGTTTGGAAGTCCGATCCGAGGGGCGTCTCGTCCTGACGCTTTAAATCCTCCCCATTACGCTGCGCTTCACGGAGGAGGATTGAGCGCCTATCTTCGCTCCATGATCGACGACCTTTACAGCGCGCGCATCCTGTCGCTGGCGGCGAACCTGCCGCATGCGGGGCGTCTGCCAGCGCCGCAGGGCACCGGCGAACGGATAGCGAAACTGTGCGGGTCGCGCGCAACGGTCGATGTGACTCTGGACGAAGAAGGCCGCATCGCCGACTTCGCCCAGGACGTCAAAGCCTGCGCCCTCGGCCAGGCCGCGGCCGGGGTGCTGGGTCAATCGGCGATCGGGGCGTCGGTCGATGATCTCAAGGACGCCCGCGACGCCATGATCGCCATGCTGAAATCCGGCGGCGACGGCCCCGTCGGTCGGTTCGAGGATCTGCGCCTGCTGAAACAGGTCGCCGACTACCCCGCCCGCCACGCCTCGACCCTGGTCTCGCTGGAGGCGACGCTGGAGGCGGTAAACAATGCCTTGGCCGCCCGAACTCGCCTCGCCGGCGCGGCCTGACGGGCACGACCGGTTGATCCCCCTGCGATGACAGGGGATAAGCGCGGCGAACCTCTCAAGCCCCCGGCGAAGGGACGTGATGTCTCTCTACGAACGCGGCGTCCGCGCGGCCCATCGGGGCTACAAGCTGACGCTGTCTCCCCTGATTGGCCAGCAGTGCCGGTTCCTGCCGACCTGTTCGGATTACGGGCGCGACGCCCTGATCCAGCACGGACCGGTAAAGGGGGGATGGCTCACCGTGCGCAGGCTCTGTAAATGCCATCCCTTCGGCGGGTCGGGATACGACCCGGTTCCGCCAGTAAAGACGAAGCCATGATCGACTTGAAATTCCCCGATGGCGCGGTGCGCCAATACCCGGCCGGCTCCACGGCGCGCGATGTCGCCACCTCCATCTCGCCGTCGCTGGCGAAGAAGGCCGTGCTGGCTGAACTGAACGGCGAGCAGCGAGACATGGGCCGGGTGCTGGAGACGGGCGGCGACTTCCGCCTGATCATGCGCGACGATCCCGCCGCCCTCTATACGATCCGCCACGACACCGCCCACGTCCTGGCCGAGGCCGTCCAGACCCTGTTCCCTGGCACCCAGGTCACGATCGGCCCGGCGATTGAGGACGGTTTCTACTACGACTTCTACCGCGAAGAGCCCTTCTCGACCGACGACTTCGCCGCCATCGAAAAGGAGATGGGCCGGATCGTGGATCGCGACGCCAAGTTCGAACGCGAGGTCTGGGAGCGGGACGACGCCATCCAATTCTTCGAGGCGCGCGGCGAGAAGTTCAAGGCCGAGCTGATCCGCGACCTGCCGGGCACCGAGACCATCACCCTGTACAAACAGGGCGACTGGATCGACCTGTGCCGGGGTCCCCACTTCCCCTCGACGCGCCACGTCGGCAAGGCGTTCAAACTGACCAAGCTGGCCGGCGCCTATTGGCGGGGCGACTCCAAGCGCGAGCAGCTTCAACGCATCTACGGCACCGCCTGGGCGACCAAGGAGGATCTGGACGCCCATCTGCAGCGTCTGGAAGAGGCCGAAAAGCGCGACCACCGCAAGGTCGGCAAGGCGATGGAGCTCTTCCATATGCAGGAAGAGGGCCGGGGCATGGTCTTCTGGCACCCCAAGGGCTGGGTTCTGTGGCGCGTGCTGGAGGCCTATATGCGCCGCCGCCTGGACGCCGCCGGCTATGTCGAGGTCAAGACGCCCCAGGTGCTGGACCGCAAATTCTGGGAGCAGAGCGGTCACTGGGACAAGTACCGTCCGAACATGTTCGTCTGCGAGACGGTCGAGGGCGAGGAGTTGTCCCTCAAGCCGATGAACTGTCCGGGTCACGTGCAGATCTTCGACCAAGGCCAGCGGTCCTATCGCGAACTGCCGCTGCGCATGGCGGAGTTCGGCGCCTGCCACCGGTATGAGCCGTCCGGATCGCTGCACGGCCTGATGCGGGTGCGCGGCTTCACCCAGGACGACGCCCACATCTTCTGTCGCGAAGACCAGATCGTCGAGGAGACGGCCGAGTTCATCAAACTGGCCCGCAGCGTCCATGCCGACCTGGGCATGGAGACGGCCTACATCAGCCTGGGCACCCGCCCCGAGAACCGCGCCGGCACGGACGCGTTCTGGGACAAGGCCGAGACCCTGATGGCCGAGGCCGCCCGTGCCGCCGGAACCGAGCCGGTCGTGACCGAAGGCGACGGCGCCTTCTACGCGCCCAAGCTGGACTTCATCGTCAAGGACGCCATCGGCCGCGAATGGACCTGCGGCACGATCCAGCTGGACTACGTCCTGCCCGAACGCCTGAACGCCACCTACATAGCCGAGGACGGCCAGAAGCACCGCCCGGTCATGTTGCACCGCGCGATCCTGGGCTCGTTCGAGCGCTTCATCGGCATCATGATCGAGAACTACGCCGGCGCCTTCCCGCTGTGGCTGGCCCCGACCCAGGCTGTGGTGGCCACCATCACCTCGGACGCCGACGATTACGCCCGCGATGTGATGGCCAAGTTCAAGGCCGCCGGCCTGCGCACCGAGATCGACCTGCGCAACGAAAAGGTCGGCTACAAGGTGCGTGAACACTCGGTCGGCAAGGTCCCGGTCATCGCCGTGGTTGGCAGGAAGGAAGCGGAAGACGGCATGGTCGCCATCCGCCGCCTGGGCTCTCAGGCCCAGACGTTGGTCACGGTCGAGGAGGCCATCCACATCTTGACCGACGAAGCGACCCCGCCGGATCTGAAGCGCGCGGGCTGATCCGCTGCGCGCGCGAATTCGCGCATAGGAACACTAATGGGATGGATTGCTTGTGATGGGGCGCGCGCCTGCGCTCCATCACAGATGCGAGACCTCACCATGGCCGACAAGACCCTGGACACCCTGTTCCACGACACGCTCAAAGACATCTATTACGCTGAGCGCAAAATCCTGAAATCCCTGCCCAAGATGGCCCGTGCGGCTCAGTCGCCAGAGCTGAAGGCCGCCTTCGAAAAGCACAAAGGTCAGACCGAAGGCCAGATTGAACGCCTGCAACAGGTCTTTGAGCTGATCGGCAAGCCCGCGCGTGGCAAGACCTGCGACGCCATTGAGGGCATCCTGGCCGAAGGCGACGAGATCATGGAGGAATATAAGGACACTGCAGCTTTGGACGCCGGCCTGCTGGCCGCCGCCCAGGCGGTCGAACATTATGAGATCACCCGCTACGGCACACTGAAACGCTGGGCTCTGGTTTTGGGTTTGAAGGACGCCGCCGCCCTTCTGGACGAGACGCTTCAGGAGGAAGCCCAGACAGACGAAGACCTCACCGGCATCGCCGACGCGGCTGTCAATACGGACGCCATGAAGACGGCCGCCTGATACAGGGATGGGAGGCGGCTGACGACCGCTTCCTGCCTTTCCGCTCATTCCGCGCTATGTCCGACGCCGGACACTTCACGCATAAAGCTTAGCGTTCATAGTCTCTTAGTCGGATTTGGGCGACGATGCGTCATCGAACCCCGAGATCCGACGATGACGAACCACACGCCAGGCCAAGATCGCTCATTGCTGCAGCATCTGATTGCTAACGGTCATATGCGGTATCTGATCATCGCCAGTTGGGCGGTCGCTTTGTTTACCGTCACCGATTGGGCGACCGCAGTGTTGTGGTTTGCAGCCGCGACCGCGTCAGGTCTGCTTCGGACGTTCGCCGAACGTGTGCTGGTATTGCGGGATCAGGGGCTTCACAGCCGGATCAAGCTGATGGCCGCCACCATTTCCTGCATCGCCTGGTCAGCGGCGCCGCTGCTCGCATTCATCTACGGCGGCGCCTATGGCGTGCCGCTGGGCGTCGCCCTTCTCATGGCCGGCTATGTGCTGGTCTTCACCCAGATGCGCGCCGCGCCCCGCGAGGCCCTGATCGTGTCGGCGCCCTATTCGGTTGTCGTGGTGCTGCTGTTCGCGAAACTGTGGGGCACGCCCGGCTTTTGGGTGGTCGTCAGCATGATCCCGGTTCTGGCGCTGGCCTTGTTGATCAAGGTGGCCATCACCCAGATGAAGGACAGCGATCTGGAAGCCGTCAACCGCCGCCAGGCCGAACTGATCGCCGAGTTGGAAACCGCCCGTGACACGGCCAACGCCGCCAGCGCCGCCAAATCCAACTTCCTGGGCGTCATCTCGCATGAGCTTCGCACGCCGATGAATGGGGTTCTGGGGGCCGCGCAACTGTTGCAGATGTCGGAGCTCAGCGACCGCCAGAAAGAATTCGTCGGGGTCATCCGCGACTCCGGCGAAGGGCTTATGGTGCTGCTGAACGACATCCTCGACATCACCAAGATCGAGTCCGGCAAGATGGAGCTGGACTTCGTCGATGTCGAAGCCGAGACCCTCGCCGCCCGCCTGACGGGCCCGTTCAAGGCGCAGGCGGAGGCGCGCGGCCTGACCTTCACGACCGACATCCGCGGCCCGTTGCCGCCGCTTCTCAGAATGGACCCGCTGCGCCTGGCGCAGGTGACGCATAACCTGCTGGCCAACGCCATCAAGTTCACGCCGCAAGGCGAGGTTCGCCTGATTATCGACAGCGAGCCGGCAGGCGACGGCCGCACGACCTTGCGACTTGGTGTCGTCGATTCCGGCATCGGTATCGCCGCCGACGATCTGACGCGCCTGTTCCAGCCCTTCTCTCAGGTGGACGGGTCCTCCACCCGCAAGTTCGGCGGCACCGGCCTGGGCCTCAGCATTTGTCAGCGGCTGGCCGCCCTGATGGACGGCGAGATCACGGTGACGTCGACCCCCGGCAAGGGATCAACCTTCACCCTGCACGCGACGTTCGACGCGCCTGCGATTCAGCCTGTCCGCGCCGCCGCCTGATCAGTCGCGGAGAAGCTCGTTGACCCCGGTCTTCACCCGCGTCTGCGCGTCCACACGCTTGACTATCACGGCGCAGTACAGCGACGGCCCGCCATTGGGATCCGGCAGCGACCCCGGCACGACCACCGAATAGGCCGGCACCTCGCCCCGGAAGACTTCGCCGGTCGCCCGGTCCACGATCTTGGTCGAGCCCGACAAGTAGACGCCCATGGCAAGGACCGCGCCCTCGCGCACGATCACGCCCTCGGCCACCTCGGCGCGGGCGCCGATGAAGCAGCCATCCTCGATAATGGTCGGATTGGCCTGCAGCGGCTCCAGCACGCCACCGATGCCCGCGCCGCCCGACAGGTGCACATTCTTGCCGATCTGGGCGCAGGAGCCGACCGTGGCCCAGGCATCCACCATCGAGCCCTCATCGACGAAGGCGCCGATGTTCACGAACGACGGCATCAGCACCACGTTCTTGGCGATATGCGCGCCGTGACGGACGATGGCGCCGGGCACCGAGCGGAAGCCGGCCGACTGATAATCCGATGCGGTCCAGTCGCCGAACTTGTTGGGCACCTTGTCCCAGAAGGGACCGACGGCGACGGGATGATCCACCGACAGCGGCATGACGGATGGTGCGCCCGCCCGCATGATCTGGTTCTCGTTCAGGCGGAAGGACAGCAGCACCGCCTTCTTCAGCCACTGATGCGTGGTCCAGACGCCATCCGCGCCGCGCGAGGCGACGCGCGCCTGCCCGGAATCCAGCAGGGCCAAGGCGGTTTCAACGGCGTCGCGCACCTCGCCATGCGTGGCGGCGGACACCTCGGCGCGCTGTTCCCAGGCGGCCTCGACGACGGATTCGAGATGCGACAGATCGGTCATGCGGCGTCCTTGAAGCTCAGATCAGAAAGGAAGTCGAAAAGGTCCGGGGCCACATGGTCGATATGCGGCCCGATCGGCTTGCCATGGCCGTCGCCGATCAGGACCGTCGCCATGCCCAGCGCCTTGGCCGGCTCCAAATTCTTGGGCGTGTCCTCGAAAAAGGCGGATCGGTGCGGATCGATGCCGAACTGCTCCAGCATCCGGCGGAAGGTCGCGGGATTGGGCTTGGGCGTCAGATCCCCATCCTCGATGGCGAAGACGCCTTCGAAACAGTCGGCGACGCCGATCCGCTCCAGCACACGGTGGGCGTATTCACGAGCGCCGTTGGTGAAGACATAGCAACGACCGGGCAGGGCCTTCAGCCGCTCGGCCAGACGCGGATTAGGCTCGACCCCGTCCAGCGGCACGTCGTGCACCTCGCGCAGGAATCGTTCAGTATCGACCGCATAGTTGGCCATCAGCCCGGCCAGGGTCGTGCCGTGCTCGTCCAGAAACTGGCGCTGCATCGCGGCTGCGGCCTCGGGTTCCAGCCCGACGGCCTCGACCACGAAGGCGTTGATGCGCGCCTGGACCAGCCGCATCAGACCCTGCTCACGCGGATACAGGGTGTCGTCCATGTCGAACACCCAGGCGCGCACATGCCCAAGGGATGTGGAATGGGGGTCGATCAAGACGCCTTCACCAGGGTGCCGGCGCCGAACTCTGTGAACAACTCGACCAGCATGGCGTGCGGTCGGCGCCCGTCCAGAATCACTACCGCCTCGACGCCCGCGCGAACGGCGGCCATGGCGGTCTCCAGCTTGGGGATCATGCCGCCGGTGGCCACGCCGGTGTCGATCAGGTTTTGCGCCTCGTCCAGCGTCATCTGACGGATGATGTCGCCGTCCGCGCCCTTGACCCCCGGCACGTCCGTCAGCAACAGCATCCGCTTGGCGTTCAGCGAACCCGCGACCGCGCCCGCCACCGTATCGGCATTGACGTTGTAGGTCTGACCGTCTTCGGCTACGCCGATCGGGGCGATGACCGGCACCCAGTCTTCGGTCTCGGATGCGATCAGGCCGGCGATCAGTTTGGGATCCACCTTTGTCGGCTCGCCGACATAGCCCAGGTCGACCTCGTGCTCGATCATGCTGTCGGGGTCGCGCTTGGTCCGGCGGGTCTTCTCGACGGTCAGCAGACCAGCGTCCTTGCCCGACAGACCGACGCCGCGCACGTCCGCCTCCTTGCCGGCCATGGTGATCCAGTGGGCGATCTCCTTATTGACCGCGCCCGACAGCACCATTTCGGCGACCTCCATTGTCGCCGGATCGGTGACCCGCAGCCCGTCGACGAAGCTGGACTTCACCCCCGCCTTATCCAGCATGGCGCTGATCTGAGGCCCGCCCCCGTGCACCACCACCGGATTCACGCCCATCAGCTTCAGCAGCACCACATCGGCCGCAAACTGCCGCGCCACGGCGCTCTCACCCATGGCGTGACCGCCGTATTTGATGACCACGGTCTCGCGATCGTACACCTGAATATAGGGCAGCGCCTCGGCGAGCGTCTTCGCCGTCTCCCAGCTGCGTTCCTCGGACTGGCGTTCAGTTTCGTTCATCACGCGCGCGAGATAGCGGGGGATGGGGGCGGTGTCACGCGGGAAGGCGAGGCAACCTAGAGGTTCAATAGCGCCGGATCCCCACCTTGCGCGGCGATGTTGACGCTGATCGCCTTTTCGGCGGCGTATCGGATCAGGCTGTTGGGCCCGCCCGCCTTGGGACCGGTACCCGACAGCCCCTCGCCGCCAAAGGGTTGAACGCCGACGACCGCGCCGGTGATCGAGCGGTTGACGTAGACGTTGCCGGCGGGGACCAGATCGACGACTTCGGCGGCGAAGGCTTCGATGCGGCTGTGGACGCCCAAAGTCAGCCCGTAGCCGCGGGCGGCCAGTTTGCCAGCGACCGACTTCAGGTCGGACGGGGCGTAGCGGTAGATGTGCAGGATGGGACCGAAGACCTCGCGTTCGAGGAAGTCGGGCGTCGGGATTTCAGCGATGATGGGGGCGAACAGGTCGCCCTTTTCGGCGCCCATCGGCAGGGCGGCGCGGGCGATGATCTTCGCTTCCTTCGACAGGCGCTCGACATGGGCCTCCAGGGTGCAACGGGATTCAGGGTCGATGACGGGGCCGATGTCGGTCTTTGGATCGGCCGGGTCCGCGACGGTCTGGACAGCCAAGGCGCCCTTCAGGCCCTCGATGAGGGCGTCGGCCGAATCTTTGGGCACATAGAGGACGCGAAGGGCCGAGCAGCGCTGACCGGCCGAGCCGAAGGCCGACTGGATCACGTCGTCGATGACCTGCTCCTTGAGCGCCGTCGTGTCGATGAACATGCCGTTCAGCCCACCGGTCTCGGCGATGAAGGGGATGATCGGGCCGGGGCGGGCGGCGATGGAGCGGTTGATGGCGGCGGCCGTGTCGGTGCCGCCGGTGAAGGCGACGCCGTCGATCCCTGGGTGGGTGACCAGGGCCGCGCCAACCGTCTCGCCACGCCCGGGGACCAGGGCCAGCAGGTGGGGGTTCAGGCCGGCCTTGTGATACAAGCGCACGGCCTCGGCGGCGATCAGCGGCGTCTGCTCCGCGGGCTTGGCAAGGACAGCATTGCCGGCGGCGAGGGCGCCGGCGATCTGGCCGGTGAAGATGGCCAGGGGGAAGTTCCACGGCGAGATGCAGGCGAAGACGCCGCGTCCGTGCAGGAACAGTTGGTTGGTCTCGCCGGTCGGCCCCTTCAGGGTCTCGGGGGCGGTGAAGTCGCGCTCGGCCAGCAGGGCGTAATAGCGGCAGAAGTCGGCGGCCTCGCGCACCTCGGCCACGCCATCGTTCAGGGTCTTGCCCGCCTCGCGGCTGAGCAGGGCGACCAGTCGATCCAGATCGGCCTCCAGCGCATCGGCCATGGCGCGCAGGACGATGGCGCGTTTCGCCCCGCCCTGGCGGTCCCATTTGACCTGAGCCTCGCCGCCGGCCTGGACGGCGGCGTCGATGTCGGCCGCCTCGGCTTCCGAGACATGGCCCAGCACCTGTGATCGATCGAAGGGATTGGTTACGTCCTGGGCAGCGATGCCGGCGCGCAGCTTGCCGCCGATGATCGGTCCGCTGGTCAACTTCTCGCGGTCGACCAGTTCCAGCGCCTTGGCGTGGGCTTCGCGGTCGGCGGCCTGAGAGTAATCGCGGCCGAGGGAGTTCTGACGATCGCCGTACATGTCTTTCGGAACCGGAATCTTGGGGTGACGGTCGGGCGCCTGCTCGACCAGGGAAATGGGATCGGCCGCAACGGCCGAGGCGGGCACGCGCTCGTCCAGAAGGGCGTGGACGAAGGAGGAGTTGGCGCCGTTTTCAAGCAGGCGACGCACCAGATAGGGCAGCAGTTCCTCGTGCCCGCCAACGGGGGCGTAGGCGCGGACGATGACGGTTTCATCGGCCCAGGCTTCTTGAGCGGCGTCATAAAGCGCCTCGCCCATGCCGTGCAGCCGCTGGTGTTCGACCGTGACGCCGTGATCACGCGCCATACGCCGCACGGCCGCCAGGGTGTGGGCGTTATGGCTGGCGAACTGGGAATAGATGGCCGGCGCGGCCTCGATCATGGCCTTGGCGCAGACCAGATAGTTCAGGTCGGTCGCGGCCTTTGTCGTATAGACGGGATAGTCGGTGCGGCCGAACACCTGGGCGCGCTTGATCTCGGTGTCCCAATAGGCGCCCTTGACCAAGCGCACCATCAGACGACGGCCGGAGCGGCGGGCCAGGTCGGCGACGCGTTCGATCGTCTCCAGACCGCGCTTCTGATAGGCCTGAACCGCCAGACCCAGGCCCGTCCAGCCGCCAAGCGACGGCTCGTGCGCCAGCCGGTCCAGCAGCTTCAGCGACAGGGCCAGACGGTCCGCCTCCTCGGCGTCCATCGTATAGTTGATGTCGTATTTCGCCGCGATCTGAGCCAGGCGCAGGATGCGGGGATAAAGGGTCGCCCAGACGTCATCCTCATGCGTCGCCTCATAGCGGGGCGACAGAGCCGACAGTTTCACCGAGACGCCGTGGCCGTGCTCCGGTCCCTGGCCCTTCGACGTCCTGCCCACCGCCTCGATGGCGTCGGCGTAAATCTTCTCGTAGCGGTCGGCGTCGGCCATGGTCCGGGCGCCCTCGCCCAGCATGTCGAAGCTGCACAGCCAGCCTTCCTTGTTCGATCGCTTCAGCGCGCTCTGGATGGTGCGGCCGACGACGAACTGCTCGCCCATGATCTTGACGGCGGTGGCCACGGCCTGGCGGATGACTGGCTCGCCCAATCGGCCGGCGATCCGTTTGAGGAAGCCGGGCAGATCGGTGCGCGCCTCGTCGTCCACATCGACCAGCTTGCCGGTCAGCATCAGACCCCAGGTCGAGGCGTTGACGAACAGGCTGTCGGACTGACCCAGGTGGGCGGCCCAGTCGGCCGAGCCGATCTTCTCGGCGATCAAGCGGTCGCGGGTGTCCTCGTCCGGCACGCGCAGCAGGGCTTCGGCCAGACACATCAGGGCCAGACCTTCGCGGGTCCCAAGCGAGAATTGCTTCAGGAAGCTTTCGACGACGCCCTGTTTCTTCTGGCTGCGACGCGCGTGTTCGACCAGGGCCGTCGCCTCAGCGACCACATCAGCCCGTTCGGTCGCATCCAGGGGCATGCGCGCCAGATTGGCGGTGACGGCCTCACGCTCGTCGCGGAACTTGTGCGCATCCAGACCGTCCCAGGCGGCCAGGCTCGAAGGCAGGAAGGCGGGCATGGTCATTGGCGACAGATCCTGTGGATTTCAGCCATATATGCCGGAGTTCATTGAAGGTGCTTCGTATGATACAAACCCAAGCCGAAGATCGTTCGGCTTACGTCTCGGATTTCCGATGATCGATATTGATGCCGTCGACCGCCGCATCCTGCGCGTTCTTCAGACCGACGCCCGCATTTCCAACGCCGAACTGGCGCGGCGCTGCAACCTGTCGCCCGCCGCCTGTTTCGAACGGGTCAAACGACTGCGCGAAAAGAAGATCATCACCGGCTACGCCGCCATGATCGACCCGGCCCAGGTCGGCCGAGACCTGCTGATCTTCGTCGAGGTCCTGCTAGACCGCACCACCGGCGACGTCTTCGAAGCCTTCGCCGCCGCCGTTCGCAGTCAGCCGGAGGTGCTGGAATGCCACATGGTCGCCGGCGGCTTCGACTATCTGATCAAGGCCCGCGTCGGCGACATGGACGCCTACCGCGCCTTCCTGGGCGACGTGCTGGTGCGGATGCCGGGCGTGCGAGAAACCCGAACCTATGCGGTGCTGGAAGAGGTGAAATCGACGACGGTGCTCCCTTTATGACCCAACATCTGCCAGGACGTCGACAAGCGACAGCGTTTAAACTTAGTCACAACTTCGGGTCGGCGAAATCAGATGACGTGTGACAATGCCTGACCTAAGATGCTGATACACCTGACAGATCACAGCGTAGGCAATGGCTATCATCTATCCCGTCATCATGTGCGGCGGCTCCGGAACACGCCTTTGGCCGGCATCGAGGCCCTCTCTGCCAAAGCAGTTCATACCGCTGGCTGGCAATCGATCTTTGTTCCAGGAAACCGTGGCTCGCGTGGCTGGGCTTTGTCAGAACGGCGGCGAATTGGTTGTGGTCGGGGGGCTGACCCACAAACGCGCCATTCTGGATCAGCTAGAGGAAATCGGCGTCAGCGCCATCATTCTGCTGGAGCCCGAAGGGAGAGATTCTTCGGCGGCCATGGCCGCCGCTGCCGAATGGACGGCGCAGCGCGCGCCCGAGGCCATCAATCTCTTTGTGGCCTCAGACCATCACATTCCAGACGCCGAAGCGTTCCGACAGTCGGTCGGCAAAGCCGCATCTGCGGCCGCTCAGGGCCGCATTGTCACTCTGGGTGTCGTCCCGACCGAACCCTCATCCGCCTACGGATACATCGCGCCATCAGGGCCCGACCTCTCTGCCGTGTCCGCGTTCGTTGAAAAGCCCGATCAGGCGACCGCGAGTCGCTATATTTCGGAGGGCTACCTCTGGAACAGCGGCAACTTCATCGTCCGCGCCGACGTGCTGTGTCAGGAAATCGCCGAACGGGCACCTGCGGTTAGCGAAGCCGTGCGCCTCGCGGTGGCTGACGCCGAGATCGACGGTCCATGCTTGACCTTAGGGGCCGGGTTCAAAGCAGCACCCAAGATCTCCATCGACTACGCCGTCATGGAGAAGACGACGCGCGCGTCCGTTCTGCCGGTCCGCTTCGAGTGGTCCGACTTGGGCGCCTGGGATTCGGTCCATGCATCCGGCGAAGGCGATGTGGGGCTTCACATCCTTGAGGACTCCGAGGGCTGCCTGGTTCGAGCATGCGACGGTGTGATGGTGGCTGCGATCGGCCTGCGCGATGTCGGGATCATCGTGGAACGTGATGCGGTTCTGGTGACGGATCTGAAAAAGAGTCAGGACGTCAAAAAGGTGGTGGAAAGACTGCGTAGGCTGTCACCGCAACATCTCGACTTCCCGGCGCCCGAACCCGTGGAATCGCTGGAGGCCGGCGCGGCGCGTTTTGCAGCGTGGCTCAGGCAGTCGGCCTTGCCGATCTGGTCTACGCTCGGTCAGGCCGAGAACGGAGCCTTTGAAGAGGTTCTGGGGATGGACGGTCGACACATCTCGGCCTCGCGAAGGGCGCGCGTTCAGACGCGCCAGTTGCAGGTCTACGCGGAAGCCGGCCGCCAAGGCTGGCGAGGACCTTGGAAAGCGGTCATCGAAACCGGACTAAGTCAGCTGCGAACCGCTTATCTGCGCCCTGATGGGCAGGCGCGGACTCTGCTGGCGGCAGACGGATCGCCGCTGGACGAAACGGCGATGATCTATGATCAGGCCTTTTTGATCTTCGCGTTGGCCAGCATTTCCAACGCGACGGCGCAGGCCGCACTTGAGGTCGAGGCATCGGCGGTTCGCGATCTGTTGCTGCGGCAGGTAGACGCCCACGGCGGCCTGCAGGAATCCGGCAGTCACCCCTATCAGTCCAACGCCCACATGCATTTACTCGAGGCCGCCCTCGCTTGGGAGGAGAACGGCGGAGGCCGCGAATGGAGCGCGTTTGCCGATCAGATCGTTCATCTGGCCCGCACGCGGTTCATCGACGCCGGAACCGGCAGTCTGCGTGAGTTCTTTGACGTGGAGTGGTCGCCGGCCGCTGGCGAAGACGGGCGTTTGGTCGAACCGGGCCATCAGTTCGAGTGGGCCTGGCTCTTGGCGCGCTATGGCCGCAGCCGGAGCGACGCGGGGGTTCTTTCGGACGCGTGGCGCCTGTACGAGTCTGGACTGAAGGGCGTGGACGCCAAACGAGGCGTTGCGATGGACGCCTTGAACATTGACGGCAGCGTGCGCAGTCCGCGCTCTCGTCTGTGGCCGCAGACAGAATGGCTGAAGGCGTCGTTGATTTTGGCGACGCTCAATGACGACGTCAGACGTGCACAATGTCTTGATCAGGCCGCACGCGCACAGCGGGCTGTATGGCGCTATCTGACGCCGCAAGGCCTGTGGCATGACAAGATGTTGGAGAACGGCAGTTTCATCGACGAACCGGCGCCGGCAAGCTCGTTCTACCATATCATGGCCGCCTATACTCAGGCGAGGGAGACTGTCGGCACCATCGCCCCTCAGAAGACCACATCCCTCAATCTGTTTTGACGAGACGATCGACGAGCGGCTTCAACGCCTGACCGGCTATCGCAAGTCCGTCTCGCCTTCGTCATTCTAACCGTCTAGAAGTTCGCCCCTTACTCAACGGCTCAGGGTCCGCCCGCCTCAATGCGCATCGTTCTGGCCACCGACGCCTGGGAACCTCAGGTCAACGGCGTCGTCCGCACCCTGACGCGCACCGTCGCGGAATGTCGCGGCATGGGCCATGAGGTCGAGGTCATCGAACCCAGTCTGTTCAAGACCATCCCCTGCCCCACCTATCCGGAAATCCGGCTGGCGCTCGGAGCGGAAGAAGAAATCCGCGAGATGCTGCGGGCCTTCGAACCCGAAGCCGTCCATATCGCCACCGAAGGCCCCATCGGCATCGCCACCAGGCGCATCTGCGTGGAGTGGAAGCTGCCGTTTACGACCAGCTATCACACCAAATTCCCGGAATATGTCTCGGCGCGTTTCCCGATCCCGGTTCAGGTGGGCTACGCCTATATGAAATGGTTCCACAAGCCGTCGGGACGGCTGATGGTGGCGACGCCGACCCTGCGTGACGAGCTGGTCGAGCATGGTTTCAAGAACGTCTCCCCCTGGTCGCGGGGCGTGGACACGGATGTGTTCAACCCCGACCTGGAGCGCATCTACGACGAGCTTGGCGGCAAGGACTGGCCGCGGCCCTTCTTCCTGAACGTTGGTCGTGTGGCGGTCGAGAAGAACATTGAGGCCTTCCTGCAACTCGACCTTCCCGGCACCAAGATTGTCGTGGGCGATGGCCCGGCCCGGGCCGAGCTCGAAGAGAAATATCCGGACGCCAAATTCCTCGGCGCCAAATTCGGCGACGACCTGGCCCGCTGTTTCCGCGACGCCGACGTCTTCGTCTTCCCCAGCTGGACCGACACCTTCGGCCTGGTGATTCTGGAAGCCATGGCCGCCGGCACGCCGGTCGCGGCCTATCCGGCCCACGGCCCGATCGACATCATTCCCGGCTCGAACGCAGGCGCAATCGACAAGGACCTCAAGACCGCTTGCCTGCAGTGCCTTGAACTGGATCGCAAGGCTGTGCGCGCCTATGCGGAAAAATTCAGCTGGCGCGCTTCGGCCGAGCAGTTCGTCGAGAACCTGCAACCCTATCCGGAACCCGAGCGTGGACGCTTCTGGCGTCGCCTGCGACGCATCGCCCGCATCCGCAAACGCGCCGCCGCCTGATCGATCGACCCGTCGAGCCGCCCCCCTAGGACAAGCCATGATGAAACCCCGTCAGGACCTGAAGCCGAACACGGCTGCTTACGAAACCCAAGCCTTGGTCAAGCCGACCGGTTTCCGCGAATACGACGCGCGCTGGATCCTGGAAAAAGAGATCAACCTTCTCGGCATTCAGGCTCTGGGCCTTGGCCTGGCCACCTATGTCCACGAAATCGGTGTCGCGCCGAAGATCGTCACCGGCCACGACTTCCGCGGGTACAGCCTCAGCGTCAAACAGGCCCTGATACTCGGGCTGCTGGAAGGCGGGATGGAGGTTCTTGATGTGGGGCTGGCCTTGTCGCCCATGGCCTATTTCGGTCAGTTCGAACTGGACGCACCCTGCGTCGCCATGGTCACCGCGAGCCACAACGAGAATGGCTGGACTGGGGTGAAAATGGGGGCGAACAAGCCCCTGACCTTCGGCCCCGACGAGATGGGCCGCCTGAAAGAGATCGTTCTGAACGGCGAGGGCGTGGCCCGCCCCGGCGGCAAGCTGGTGCGGGTCAAAGACTTCCGCGAGACCTATGTCGCCGACGTCGCCTCCAAGGTTCAGATCAAGCGACCGCTGAAGGTCGTCTGCGCCTGCGGCAACGGCACAGCCGGCGCCTTCGCCCCCGACGCCCTGCGCCGGATGGGCGTCGAGGTGATCGAGATGGACACCGACCTCGACTACACCTTCCCCAAGTACAATCCGAACCCGGAAGATCACGCCATGCTGGTGCAGATGGCCCAGCGGGTGCGTGAGACGGGCGCCGATCTGGCCCTGGGCTTCGACGGCGACGGCGACCGTTGCGGCGTGGTGGACGACACGGGCGAAGAAATCTTCGCCGACAAGATCGGCCTGATGCTGGCCCGCGACCTGTCCAAGGTCTATCCGGACAGCACCTTCGTCGTCGATGTAAAGTCGACCGGCCTCTACAAGACTGACGAGGTCCTGAAAGCCAATGGCGCCGAGGTCGTCTACTGGAAGACCGGCCACTCCTACATCAAGCGCAAGACCGCCGAACTGGGCGCCCTGGCCGGGTTCGAGAAGTCGGGCCACTTCTTCATGGCCGGCGATCTGGGCCACGGCTACGACGACGGTCTGGTCGCGGCCGGCGCGGTGCTGGCCATGCTGGATCGCAATCCGGACAAAAAACTCAGCGAACTGAAGACTGCCCTGCCGGACGCCTGGACCAGCCTGACCATGTCGCCCCACTGCGACGACGAGCTGAAATACGGCGTGCTGGAGCGGATCGTGAAGGAGTATTCCGATCTGGCCGCAGCGGGCGGCGAAATCCTGGGCCGCAAGATCGTCGAGGCCATCACCGTCAACGGCGTGCGCGTGCACTTGGACGACGGCTCATGGGTCCTGGTCCGCGCCTCGTCCAACAAGCCGGAGCTGGTCGTGGTGGTCGAGAGCATGCGATCCGAAGACGATATGCGCGATCTGTTCCGCAAGGAGATCAAGCCGCGCCTGGCCGCCTATCCTGAAATCGGCGCCTTCAATCAGGAAATTTAAGAGTAGCATTCGGAGATTAAGAGCGACCGGCTTCTCTTGCCCACTTCCAGCTGCAACTAAATCGCCGGGTTGATGCAAATTTTCTTTTAGACTCGTGCGCTCAGGTCTTCGCGGAATGTGCCGGTCCCACTGCATGCTTCGGACGGCCAAAATATTTCTACCGATTTACTGGTCATTAAAATAAACGTACTAGGCTTCGGAGCCAGCGAACCTGCCCGAAAAGGAGCAAGATGTTTCTGGGGAATGCTGAGCCTAGGGCATGGCAGATTTCTGTTGTCTAGCGAGGCGCTTGCGCTCTATTCCACACACCTCGCCAACGCTTGGGTCTGGAACTATGATGAACAAATGCGCGATTATAACCGGCATCACGGGCCAGGACGGCGCTTACCTCGCACAACTGCTGCTTGAGAAGGGCTACAAGGTAGTCGGCGTCGTTCGGAGATCGAGCCATTTCGGCGTAGCGACGCATCGCCTCGACTGGCTGGGCATTACCGAGCAAGTCGAACTTGTTGATGGTGATTTGCTTGATCTCGGCGGACTTGCGCGAATCGTTCGCGAATATAAGCCAGACGAAGTCTATAATCTTGCTGCCCAATCGTTCGTGAAAACGTCGTGGGATCAGCCGAGCCTTACCTCTCAAGTGACCGGGGTAGGCGTAGTTAATATCCTTGAAGCCGTGCGGCTGGAAGCACCTGATGCACGCTTCTATCAAGCCTCATCGTCTGAGATGTACGGCTTGATCCAAGAGCCGCAACAAAGCGAAAAGACGCCGTTTTATCCTCGCTCTCCCTACGCGGTCGCCAAGCTGATGGGACATTGGATGACGGTGAACTATCGTGAGAGCTTCGACATGTTCGCTTGCTCAGGAATTCTTTTTAACCACGAGTCTCCGTTGCGTGGTCTGGAATTTGTGACCCGAAAGGTGACCGACGCGGTCGCGCAGATCAAGCTTGGCAAAATGAGTCAACTTCCGATGGGCAATATCGACGCCAAACGCGATTGGGGCCATGCCAAAGATTATGTCAGGGCGATGTGGGCGATGTTGCAGCACGATGCCGCAGATGATTACGTCGTGGCTACCGGGCGCACCGTCACGGTGCGCGACATGATCAACGTCGCCTTCGATCACGTCGGCATGAAGGCTGATGATTATGTCACGATCGATCCACGCTTCTTCCGCCCGAGCGAGGTCGACGTCCTGCTTGGCGATCCAGCCAAGGCAACCCGGGTATTAGGCTGGACGCCATCAATCACGATGGAAGATATGATCCGCGAGATGGTAGACGCTGACCTAGTACGTCACGGCGGGCGCCACTAAGTGTCCCTCGGCCGCGGCTTCTTGGGGCTCGCCATTCTGGTTCACATATATAAGCTTGAGATACAGTGAAGGTTCTTGTCACTGGTGCTTCGGGGTTTGTAGGTCGTCATCTTGTGGCGAGCCTTCCCACCGCGATGCCCGAAGCCGAGATCTTGGCCCTCAGCGGCCCTTCAGCTCGGGGTATCCGTCGCGCAGTCGATCTGACTGACGAAGTTGCCACCCAGACCATTGTCGAGGCGTTCGAACCGAACGTAATCGTGCACTTAGCTGCGCAGTCTTCTGTCGGTTCTGGGGTTCAGTCGGCAGCGGGTATCTGGGAAACTAACTTCAACGGGACGCGGGCGCTGGCTCAAGCTGGTCGCAAACTTGGTGATCAGCGCGGGCATCCTGTTCGTTTCATCTTCGCCTCAAGCGCAGAGGTTTACGGCGACCGCTTCAACAATGGCCCTTGTGATGAAGACGCAGGCTTTGCTCCACGCTCTGTATACGGGAGAACAAAGGCAGCATGCGAGCTCGTGCTCACAGATCTCGCTGGCCAAAGCCTTCAGGTTACGGCCCTGCGGCTGTTCAATCACACAGGCCCAGGACAGGACTCTCGATTTGTGGTGCCTGCACTGGCTATGCGCGTAGCGGCGCTTCCGGCAGACGCCCCAGGTCCCATTTCGGTCGGAAACTTAGCCGCCTCGCGCGACTTCTCGGATATCAACGACATCATCGATGCTTATCTTAAGGTGATAACCTCAGATCGACTACAGAAGCCGGGATTTGCCGCGTTCAACGTTGGCTCCGGAGAAATTCGGACAATGCGCTCAATTGTCGATCAGCTAGCTGACCTCCGAGGGTTTCCAGTTACCGTCAAACAGGATCCAGAAATGATGCGCCCGGGAGAAATCTTGGTTGCAGAAGGCCGCTTCGACCGATTTACCGATGCATACAACTGGCGTCCCACCCGTAGCTTCGATGACACCATTCGCAGGGTTTTTGAGTCAGCTGTGCGCGATGTCGCCAATCTACGGCCTTTGTAGACCCATGTGCCGCCGATCGTTGCCGTAGTTCGAGCTTTCAGCTTGCTTACGGCATCCCATTCAGTATGGTCTGGAGAGATCTGAAAGTGTCGTCAGACACATCTCGAGGCTATCCCGACACGACCTTGTTCCTCATATTGCGCGGGGATCGAGTTGGACATTTTGATGACGGCCGATCCATTCAAACATTTCAGAATCGTTGGCGCGCTGATGATGCGCGAGCTTTCAACTCGTTTCGGTCGCGACGGGCTCGGATTTGCATGGCTCGTGGTTGAACCCCTGGCCTTTTGTATCGGCGTCATCCTTCTCTGGAAGCTACTGAAGCCGGAGTACGAACATGGCCTACGCACGACCCCCTTCATCTTCACGGGTTACACCGCCATCGTCCTGATCCGTCATTTAGTCGGCTTTTCGATGAATTCCCTGTCGGCTAATGTGGGGCTGCTTCACCATCGTGACGTCACAGCGGTCCACATTTTCTTGAGTCGGAATTTCTTGGAGTTCGCCGGCGCGAGTCTTTCATTCATCATAGTTTATGCGGCGTTGTTCGCGTTTGGGCAGATCGAACTGCCTCATGACCTGCTTCTACTCTACAGCGGCTGGTTTCTGCTCGGCTGGGTTGGCATGGGCTTCGGCCTGATGCTGGCAGGACTTGCTATGCAGTTCGACGTGATCGAACGCATTGTCCCGATCGTCACCTATTTGCTAATCCCGCTGTCAGGTGCTTTCGTTATGGTTGAGTGGATTCCCTACCAATGGCGTGAAACTTACCTGCTTCTGCCGTTCGCGCATGGAATCGAGATGATTCGCAGCTCGGTCTTTGGCGAGTTCACCAAAACCCACTACCACCCGACCTACGCTCTGGCCTTCGCAACCGTGATGAATATCACAGGCCTGCTTCTAATATCCGTTTCCAAGAATCGCGTTGAAATTGAATAGCGATGGCTCCTAGTCCCATGATCCGCCGATGACTCAGACTAAGCTAGAGTACGTTGGAGCCCCGCGGCCCATTCCAACTCCACTCCCCAAAAAGTGGTGGCAAAAAATCCCTTTGTCGCTGGTCGTTACTGTTGGTGTTCCGACCGTGATTGCCGGTGTTTATTATCTTGGCGTCGCGTCACCGCAATATGTTTCCGAAGCGCGGTTCACCGTTGGCTCGGCCCATCAGTCGCAGCCTTCCTCAATCGGGATTGCTCTGCAGGGGGTGGGACTTTCCGCCGCTGCAACAGACTCCTTTGCTGTCCATGAGTTCGTTAACTCGCGCGACGGCTTTAGCTATCTAGAAAGGCGCGTCGATCTGAAGTCAGCCTTTGCTCCTCCCGGCGTAGACTTATTCTCCCGCTCGCCTCGATTTTGGGAGGGCCATTCCCAAGAAGAAAGATTTTCGGGATATAAGAGGTTCGTTACCGTCGGATATGACTCATCGACAGGCATCAGCACGCTTAGGGTGAAGGCTTTCAGCCCGCGCGCCGCAGCCACTATCGCGAACACCCTCCTCGACGGCGGTGAGGAATTGGTCAATGGCTTGAACACCAGGTCTTCAGAAAACGCTATTCGCGAGGCCTCAGCGTCGCTTGAACGCGCGCAAGCTAAGGTTGATGCTTCTCAGAAGGCTATCACTGACTTCAGGGCTCAACAGCGATTCCTTGATCCGGAAATGAGCGCTCGTGAGTCTGGCGGATTGATTGCCAACCTCCGTGCAACTGTTGCTAACCTTACTGCTGAACGCAGCCAGCTGATGAGCGAGGCGCCAAACAGCCCGCAGCTTCCAATCCTGAATGGACGAATCGCGTCTTTCGAGCGACAGATTGCAGAAGAGCGCGCTAAGATGGTAGGGCAGCCCGGATCCTTGGCACCTCAGATCGGCACCTATGAAGATTTGGTGATGCGCCGGGAACTCGCGGGTAAAGAGTTCGCCGCCGCGACGGCAGCCCTGACATCGGCCCAGCAGGACTCGCAGCGTCAAAAATTATACTTGGAGCGCGTTGTGCGCCCCAATACACCAGACAAAGCGATCGAGCCAAAACGCCTTATTATGTTGCTGACGATCTTCCTGTCGCTGCTGATGGCATACGGATTGGGCTGGTTGGTATACGCCGGCGTTAGAGAACACAGGCAAACCTAATGACCGTGCCGCTATCGGACATTGGTCTTTCCGTATCCGATTTGTCCTTAAAGTATCATACCGCCAAACGCCCGACGTTTTCTGGCTTATCGTTCGACTTGGCGCGAAACGGCCGCTTGGCGATCCTTGGCAGGAATGGGCAAGGTAAGTCGACGCTCATAAAGCTGCTTGGCGGGGTCATTCAGCCCACACACGGAAATATTCGCTGGGGAATGACGGCGTCGTGGCCGATTGGATTTGGCGGCGGCTTCCAAGGCAGCACCAGTGGAATCGACAACCTAAAGTTTATTTCCCGTCTTTATCGGAGAGACTATAGGACCATTCTGGAACTGGTCGATGACTTTGCTGAACTTGGCACGGCCGCGTTGCAGATGCCGGTCAAACATTACTCGTCGGGAATGCGAGCGAGACTGGCTTTCGGAATTTCGCTCGCAGTGGAATTTGACTGCTATCTCATCGACGAACTTGTCTCCGTGGGGGATGCCCGCTTTCAACGAAAATGTAACGAAGAACTCTTCAACCGACGAGCCGACCGTGCATTTCTTATGGCCTCTCACGACGTGAACCTAATCGCCACGCATTGTGAGCGCGCGCTGATCATCGAAGGCGGTAAGGCCAAAGTGTTTGACGATATTCAAGAGGCCGTTGACGTCTACCAGTGGCTTCGCGCGGCATGACGTCCAGTTCCGACAGCTTCACGGGCGACGCCGCGCCGAACTTGGAACTACGCGTCGCGGGCATTGTAATCGTCGCCCCGTCATCTACTTATCACCCTTGGAACGCCGCCGTTGTGGACGGAATAAGGTCGGCAGGCTACGAGCCTATCTCTTATGGCGGCGAGCTTAGTCTACCCATAGCTGATAAAGCGCAGGTAATCGTAACCCACGATCCAGCTCTGGTAACACGAATCGAGCGAGACTGGACTGTTGCTATCCTCGGCGACGTCACGACGTCTGCAGCCCAATGTGCCGCATTGTTTGGCGTGGATCGAAAGGGCGGCCTGCAGATCGCCAGCCTTATTCTGGCCAACGCTTCCCTTTTGCCCGAAAACACCACCTACATCTTTGAAGATGTCCTAGGACCCACCGTGAGAATCGGCCCCAATATCGATGTCGCCGTCCCTACAACCCGTGAAGAATGGGACCCCGCTCCCGCTGAACAAGCCTACCAAGAGGCGTTGGCCCTCTATCGCGATTGGCCTCAAGCGCCGCAATCGTCCGCACGGTGGGCACCGGACATCTTCCGCTTTGACGACAGACATCCGTCTGTTCCCGGCCGAGATTACGTAATTGAACTGGCGGGACGCGCCCGCGCGCTTGTTTACGGCCCCTACATCGCGCTGCGCCCTGGGCGATGGTCTATAACAGCCCGATTCATCGTGAATGAAGATGCCGCAGCGCACCGCCTTCGCTTCGAATGGGGCTATCCAGGCTCATTTGCTAGCTTCACCCAATCTCCAGGACGCGCAGGCGAGTTCGCCCTGAAGATAACCCACGATTGGCGAGAGCCAGCGACGGCGGAGTTTAAGATCATTGTCGCCCAGGGGTCTCTCGGCGGCGAGTTGGAGTTCATCGAAGCTGAAATCTTTCGCGAAGGGGATTCCGCCCCTGCGGAAGCCGCTGTCGCCGAAAACTTGTAGGAGACGGTCGGCTAGGAAGTCTGCCACTGTCTGGTCCAAAATACTCGCAACTTTCCTGTCCGAAAGCCAAACGGCGACGAATGAAGTGCACTTGCTGTCGTGCTGAAAATCGCCATCAAGACAGTTATCAGAATGTCCAGCGCGAGCTTAGACTTGGGTCTTCTACATCCGAATCTCGGTAGAAGTCAGGGCAGTCAACCGCTCTCTGATCCTTTGGGCACGCAAGCTTGGGTCGAACTCTTCGACGTGATTTCTGGCGGCGGCTTCGAACGAGGGGAAGTCTAACGGCCCCCCCGACAGATCCAGTATAGGCGCCTCACCGACCCATGTTTTCACGATCGCCTCTCCTACTGATTCCATAGCCTCCGCCAAGCCTTGCGGGGTTTCAACCTTGGCCAACTTCCCCAGTCCGCCATGGATGTACCTCAGGTTGCTGTTGGCGTAACTTACCGTAAGACACCCCGCTGCAAGCGCCTCGATTATTGGAACACAAAACCCCTCGTGGTGCGATGCAGTTACGAACACGTGGGCATCACGATACGCCGCAGCAAGATCCCCGTCCGAGACCCCCCCTCTCAACACGACGGTGTCGGACATATCAAGTTCGTTGATGCGCTGCCTCAACGCATCAACGAATCCTGGGGGAGCTTGCCGCAGGTTCCCGCAGATGTGGAGGCTGAAATCGAAACTTGCGTAACGACGGAGAAGCCCCGCGGCCTCAACGAGCTCGTCGACGCCCTTCGCTGGGACGACCCGACCAACGTAGACAAAGCGGACATGTCCCGGGCGCTTGCCTAGAACTGAGCCCTTAAAAAGTGGAGCGACCCCGAGCGGCATAATCCGCACGCATCTCGAGCTTATCCCGCGCCTCATAAGTTCCGCGACGTTCTCTTGACTGTCCGCCCAGATTTCGTCTGCCGAACGGAAAAGCTGCAGTTGCCGCATCGAACGTTCGATCAGCGGCCGGTCTTGATCCGCTACCAAGTTCGCCGGCGTCACATTATGGAAGCGGATGATCTGGACAGCTTTGCCATTTCCAACCAGCAGAACGTCGAACAGGTCACTGTAGATTGCATATGTGTAGATCAGGATGTCCGCCCGCAGGAAGGCGTCGTTGTACATCAGGTCGGTTAAAGTCGTGACGATAGTGGTGGGAACGTCGGTGCGGTTTGTCCCCCGCGTCAGCAGCGTCAGCTTGTTTCCCGGAACCCTTGCCAACTCTTGATACAGTTCGGCCGAAGCGTTCCCGACCGCATCTCTTGAAAGAAGAGTTGGGCTGATGATGACAATCTCCCGATCAGCGCCTATGGGCATCAGTGCTGCCGCTTTAGAGGAGACTGCGCCTCGGCTGCAGTCTTGGCAGGTGTATCTGCCACCGTCCGAGCCTGGGCTTCGAGTTTCGAGACCGTGTCTTCGAGACGCTGAATCCGGGCCTTAAGTTCCGACGCTTCAAAGACATCAGCACGAACATCTGCCACTGTAGCGAGCAGCCTCGGGACATGCTGGTCCCAGCCTCTGATAAGTCGCTCGACATCGACTTCCAACGCATCGAGTCGGCTTCTAGTCCCCCATCCAACCGGCATTTCTCGTCGAAACGGCAACGTTGCCGGTCCCCGCCCAATCCTCACGGTTAGGCCGAGCGTTGCTCTTAGCGATCGGGTGAAGCGAGCGATTTGCCGCTTTAACGTGTTATTTTGCAACAAAAGCTTCCTTTAAATCTAGAACTAATCGAAGTGCGGGAACCGTATCAGTTCTCTTCGACCACGCGCGGTCCGATAGTCCAGGCAGAGGAAATCGTCCATTCCATCGGGCTTGTATATGGGATGTACATTGGTAATAAACTTTTATGCCAAAAGTAACCTACATCGAGCACCACGGGTTAAAGCACGTGGTTAGCGTGAAGTCGGGACTGACAGTGATGGAGGGCGCAGTCCGTAACAGCGTTCCAGCTATTGATGCCGACTGCGGAGGCGCTTGCGCTTGCGCGACATGCCATGTGTATATCGACCAGGCGTGGGAAAACCGGACCGGCGAAGCTAGTTTGAGTGAAGCCTCAATGCTTGAATTTGCTGAAGGTGTGCGGCCAAATTCACGTCTCTCGTGCCAGATAAGGCTTTCCGATGCCCTGGACGGACTGATAGTGCATCTGCCGCCAGAGAACGGATAACAGGTCTTTCACTTGTTGATAAGCACACTCCGAACCCAATCTACTGGTCACCTCTGACCAAACAGAATGCACCGCCGATGTTGCCGTTTGACGGATGATGTGCTCGGTTAGCTACCCGCGACATACAATTGTTGATCAGTGGTCCACACGGTCACCAAGGAAACGAGACTCAACTACAGAAATCCTTTTCGGTAAATTTGCCTTGGGTTCATCGAACCTTCTTCCGGCCGATGGTGCGTTTGCTTCAAATTCAATTCTAATTGCGGGACTGACCGGTTGTGTCGTTAGTCTGCGGCAGTGCGGCTGGAACGTCGTTGCAATCCGATGGTCGAGCGCGACCACCATCATGCTGCCGGAGCTGTCCGTGGATGTGGAACCGGACGACGTCATCCAAGCGACGCAGTCACCTGCGGCCTGACTGGCATTTAACAAGCGAATGCTAAAGTCGCAGGCACCAATGGATGACAGCCGTTTCTCCGAGAAAGAAAGTAGTCGCCAGCTATCAACTGGCACCGCGCTGGACGACCACTCCAAACGACGTGGTAGCGAAGCCAAGCAGCGCGATCTTGAGCGATGGCTCCTCAGAATAGGGCGCGATGTCGATGTGATGGTCCATTACGCCGTCGCCTGCTTCAAAGGACAACGGAGCCATCACATGACCTTTTAAAGCCAATCTAGCAACCAGAGCTTCAAAGTCGCGGCGGCGGAACAATACCGTCCCCGCGTCATCGACCGTGTCCTCGTTGGAAAACAGGTTGTATTCAGTAGTGTGGATCGCCCAACCGCCAGGCTTCAAGCATTCAACTGAATTTTCAACAAACGCCAAGCCCTTTTCGATTGAGCCGAGATGCTCGAAAGCGCAGGATGACCAGCAGAAATCGAAACCGGTCAGTTCTGGAGGAATTTGGTTCATGTCACAGGCTCGGAAACTGACGAGCCTGTCAAAGAGGTCATCCGGGCAAATGGCCGGGCGCCGTAGCGTCTCTTTTTCATTAGCATGCTGTGCGGATTCGACCCAACCTAGGGCCTTCGCGCCTTCTGCTCCGAGATCCGTGCCCAGAATTTCGCAGCCATAAGCGGCGAACAGAGCAGGCAGCGGCTCTCCGCCCACCCCGAAGCCAAGGCCGCGGGCACCGGGGCGCAAAAGCCCTCGCTCCCACAGACCTTGGCAAATGAACATGAATTCCCAGAGCTTGCGATGATATCGCAAGCCGGAACGGATCTTCCATGTCCAAAAGCGAAACCACGGCTGCACAAAATCCTGCTCGCGGCAGAATGTGGATCGGGTGATGACACCAAACGCCGGAGCGCCAGGGGAATCATCCGTTGGATTATCCCATGGCGGAACTGCAGGCGCACTGGCGAGATGGATGAGCCGGCTTTCCTGGCGATGCAGATTGAATTCACGCTCCAACGCATCAAGCCGACGAACTGCATGTCGAAAGCGGTCCGGCAAAGCGATAAGCCGTCGGTAAGTCGTTCTAACCGATCTGAACTTATGAACTACGCGCTGAATCATCGCGCCAGAACGCTCGATAATATTTGGCATCTCGACTTCCAAGAGCGCGTCCAGCCTGAACGCAGGTTGTAGGCCGAGGATGTCCTAAGGTTAAACATCAGCACCGTCCACACCAGCTTTGTACCGCGGCGTCAGGGGCGCACCAATGCTTCACGGTTGTGCTCCGCTTACAGGGCAACCTCTTGTCGCAGCTGTTCCAAGTGGTCCCATCATCGCAGCCTGGATGGAATGTGGTGGTCGATGCGACGCGTCGTTAGCCTTGCCGCTCCAGAATCAGATTAGCTAAGGTCCGCCCAACGATCCTGTAGTCCTGCATGACTTGCGGTATCACTGGAAGTTGAGCGAGCGCTGTTACGGTGAAGTCGTGCGATGCCTCGATTATTACCCAACGAGGCTTGTATTGGCCGCCTGCAATCAGATCGTTGAACACCTTCACATCCTCGCCTTCGAGGTCGATGCTGAGAACGCCGAAGTCGAACGGAACACCTTGTTCGAGAAGTATGGGTTCGAGACGACGCACCTTCACCTGGACCTGGTCCTTGACGTCGCCCCAAGCTCCGGCGCTTTCTCGGCTGAGAGAAGAGACATCGTCATTGATGCCTATATGAAATTCGGCCGTTCCTTCGTAGTCGGAAACAGCGCACTCGACCACGCTGAAGTCCAATCCACTGAATTCCAACTGTATTTCTGAAATGAGTCGCGGGTTGGCCTCAATGAGTACGCCCCGCCACCCGAACTGTTTCATCAAGTCGTAAGAGTTTGATCGGGCGCGCCCCCGAGCGCCGACATCTACGACCGTAGGGGAGTCGCACGCGGCGCTGCATAGCCGTTTTAGCAAGAGTTCAAACTCGCCAAACTGGCTGTGATCAGCCGTAAAGCGCTCGGTCTGCAGAATTCGATTCCGGTATTCGTCCGAAATTGTGAATTCACGTACGAGATCACTGGTTGAAATATCGCCTTCGGCATGACGACGAACCTTTTCACTCGCCGTCCCATCTGGGACGCGCCCCAGAAGGTGTTGGTAAAGAGCGGTTACCAAATCCGAAGAATCAATGCGGGTTGACGACATCGAGGAGGCTCCGAGGCTTTTAGCGGAGAAGTCCGCGGTCGTAACGGAAGGCAGAGTGAAACGGCCCTGGGAGCCGAACGACGCCTCCCTTGGATCCGTCTGACAGCCTACGCAACAGTTTTTCTACTCCCATATCAGAAGCTACCTTGGGCTCCACCTTCTTACGCTCTGCGTCGGTCGGCAGGCGTCCGAGCGTCATCTGATACGTAGCCTCGATGAAGGAGTGGAAGCCAAGTCGAGTCTTGTGATCGATCGCAAAGGGCAGGATCTGTTCTACATCAGCGCGCTCGCCTGCTGCTCCGAGGTTCATCACGGCGGCGACATCAAGCAAAGTGGTTCGTTTCGCCGCCGCGTCGAAGACATCCGGCCCGAGTTGCAGGACTGACAGAACCTCCCGCGTCGCCTGACATCGCACGGTGACGTCGGATCCGATTGCAAGAGCGATAGCAAGCCCGGGCAACTCGAAGCCGCACCAGCCGAAGCGCAATCCGCGGGCGCTCGCGTCCGGCGAGAACCGACTGGCTCGAACCACACTGACGAGATTGGAGCCCGCCTCAAGCTGGAGAGCCGCCGGTTTCACGCCCGCGCGGGGCGCTGCAATGCCGATTAGCCGATCGGTCTGGGACAAAACCTCAAACAGGGCGACCGGCGCATAGGTCTGGGTATCCTGGATCATGCTCGCGTCCTTACCCAGTCGGCTATCGGCCTGTACGCGCGATCCCAGCTCAGCGGCTCTAGGCGCCGGATGATTTCTTCCAGAGCTTGCTGCGAGGACCGCGTCTGAGCGGCGCGCAACTCTGCGATCCGTATCGCCTGGGCAAACTCGAATACGTCGAGGGGATCGAAGAAAATCGACGCCTTCGGCGCCACCTCCGGTAGGCTGGAACTATTGGAGCAGACCGTCACCTTGCCAAGCGCAGCGGCTTCGAGGACCGGAAGTCCATAACCTTCGAATCTTGACGGGTAGACGCAAAACGCGCTGTTCAGCATTAGCGTCAGCTTTTCCGCATCGCTCACATAGCCGGTGAACGTGACCCGTGCTGGATCGACCCCGCTGCGGCCGAGCAGTTCGAGAAGCCTTTCCTTCTCTTCCAGCCAGCCGTCTCGGCCGATGAACACAATGCGGTAACGTGAGGCGAAACTGGGGTTTTGCGCGAGATATTCGAACATCAATGCGCCGTTCTTGCGTGGCTCAAGCGTGCCCACGATTGCGACGTAAGGCTCGGCCGTTCCTCCCCAAAGTCCCGTCAGACCGGCGGAAAGATCAGCCGGATCGAAGGCCACCCCCATCTCGATGATCGAGACTTTATCATCAGGAAGCTGAAAATAGGCCTTAACGTCCGACAGTGTCGCCTGGGAGATGCAGAAGACGTGATCCGACGACTCCATGTCGCCCCGAATACGGTTTGCGAAGTGGCCAATATTGGCCGCACTGTGGAATTCGGGCGTAAGAATGGGGCTGAGGTCATAAACGATGGACGCCTCATGGCCGAAGAAACGGTGCATGGGTTTGATGTTGGGATAGATCCCAATAGCTTGCGCGGCTTCGTCCGGCGAGATTTCAGCGCTTTCCCAGACGCGGCTGGCGAGCAGAGCGATGCTTCCCAGACCCGAGCGCTGCTCCAGCAGTTCTCGCACACGGTCGCTTGGTATCCGCAGCGTCTCGTAACAAAAGCTCCACTCAATTGAAGCGTCTTCAAGGGCGCGTGCTGCAATGGAAGCGATTACCGTACCGATGCCGGTCCAGTTGTCTTCGAACAACCCGCCGATCTCGAGAAAGGCTTTCGTCATTGTCCAATCTCCTCCGCAATACCGAGGCGCTCAGTCAGACTACGGAACGTCGCTGCAAACCTGTCCAGCCCATAGAGCGCCTTCACCCGCGTCAACGCCCCTTTCGAAAGCGCCGCGTAGTCGGGGTCAGAAAGATCCACCGCATGGATCAAGGCAGCACGGACCAAGTCTGGCGTCGTGAAATGGGTCTGGATTCCGTAGAGGCCGTATCTTGCGGTCAGCCGCCTGCCGAATGCGCGCTTCTCTGATCCGATGGTTATCGCGGTTTCTGCGTCGATGTAGGCGTCCATTGCGGTACCATCGGTCGAGACCGGAACCACGCCCCGACCCATGGCCTCAATCAGCGGCAAATTCTGGCCTTCGGCGTGGGATGTGCAGATGTAGTGGTCGGCGACATCGTACAAAGCCACCATTTCCTCTCGCGTCAACACATCCCGAGTCAGCCATATTTTTTCGCTGATCAAGGGCGGCGTGAGACGGTCAAGCTCGAGAAGTTGCTCACGGAAAACGACATCGTTAATCTCCGAGCCGCGATCAACCGTGGTGACCTTGCACAGAAGAATGGCGTTTGGACACGTGCGTGTGAATTCGACAAACCCCCGCAGCATCGGACCGATCTGTTTGCGATAATCATGCGCGTTGAAGACACTGACGAAAATCGTCGGCGTCTCACCTTGATAATAGGTATCGAGCAGCGCTGGGAGACGAAGTTCGCGGGCCCGAGAGCCAAAGTTCATATGTGGCTGAATGCGCGGCAGGATTGCCAAGGGGCGCCACGCGACTTGGCTTAACCGGCGCAAGATTTTCTGCCGTTCCCGCACGTCGTTTCGGCGGTCCCGGGGCGTCTGCACGATGTTATGCAGGACGGGAGCCGGGACCTCATAGAGGGGAACTTTGATGTCAGGTCGAACCGCGTCGACACCGTGTGCGGAAGGCATCCAAATCTCGTCGGCGAGATCCAGCATGCGGGCCTGGGATGCGAAAGGGTGGGCGGACAGGTCCTCTGCGTCGCTGCGCAGTCGATCAAACTCCCATGCAAAGCAGTTGATATTGTAAGCGCCCTTCAAAAGCCGCATCCGCTCAGGCGGATAGAAGCTCAGATGGATGTTATGGCGAGCGTCGGAACGTGTTCGTATGTCGGCGATATATTCCGGGTGCTGAATGATTTCGTGGTCAATCTCGAGAGCCACGAGCGCATCCACGAAGCCCCGCATGGCGAATGCATATGAATAATCTCCATGCCCCAATCCCGTAGCGAGACTGGCGCGAGTTGCCTCGCTGACTGCGCCGCCCGGGACGGACAGAAAGACACGCAAGGCGGGCGCAGCGTCGGACGATACCGGCCGGTCAACACCACCGACTTGTCGCAGCAGCTTGCGTTCGAAGGCGATGTTTTCTGCATCTGAATAACCCAGGTCTAAGACCCGCATGAAAGCGGCATCTGCACCTTGAAGGTCGCCTTGGAACTTCGCGACGTGAGCCAGTTGCAGCTCCAACTCAGCCTTTGCGCCCCCCAGATCAATCGCTTTGCGGTAGGCCTCAGCGGCCCGCTCGTGGAATCCGATTTCTTTGAGCGCATGACCATACTGGGTCCAGTTCGCGGCCCGGTCCGACTCGAGGCCGCACACCAGGCGACGATAGAAGGCGTCCGCATTGTAGTCGCGCCGCGATCTTGCCTGATCAGCCAAAGAGCGCAGGTCCGCAAGCGATTTGGTCGCGCCGCCATCTCCAATCGACGCCGCCGGTGGGTTAAGTCGTCGCAGCAAGGCTCGAGTCACGCGTCGCTGCTGTTTCATAAAGGCATCCCAACTGCGAGGCATTCCGGTCGGCGTCAGCGACCGGAACGGACTACGTGGCATAACTAACCTACACCCGGACGTTAGGGTAGGCGTCGGAATACCAATCGTATGTGCGCTTCAGACCGTCTTGCAGCGATACCTTCGGTTCGAAGCCGAGAGCCTGAAGCCGGGAGACATCGTAGTTTCGCAGCATCTGGCCGTCCGGCTTCGTCGGGTCCCACTTCACAGCGTCCACGCCGCTAATCGCTTGAAGGGTTTCGACTACTTCGCGGATGCGGACCGTTCCTCCGGTCGCGACATTTATTGGCCCGTCATGCTTCTCACCGATCATCGCCAAAGCGACCGCCGCGTCTTCTGAATAGATAAAGTCACGTTCCGCCGCCCCGGTGCCCCATACGCCGACAGTCCCTCCGTCGCGGGCGGCGGCGTGGAATTTCGCGACGAGCGAGGGCACAACATGGCCATACTGCGGGTCGAACCGGTCGTGCGGTCCATAGATGTTGGTCATGATTGGATAGGCGTAGGCCAGGCCGTACTGGGCCTGATAGGCCTCGAGCTGGGCCAGCATCGAGCGCTTGGCCTGGGCATAGGCGGCCTCGGAGGCGTGGGGACGCCCCTCCCAGATCGAATCCTCGCTAACCGGACGCGGCGCGTCGGACGAATAGATGGCGATGGTGCTGACAGCCACAATCTTCCGGGCACCCGACTCGTGCGCTCCATGCACGACATTGCTATTGATGCGGATGTTATCGAAATACATCTCGGCGGGATATTTGCTGTTACCGCCCAGCCCGTGTACGCGACCAGCCACGTGAAAAATTATCCGCGGAGCAAGCGCCTTCAGACGAGCGGTCGTCGCCGCGCCGTCGCACAGATTTACATCCGCGCTGGACAGGGAGACTACCTCTTCGCCAGTCGCCTCCAGATGACTGGCGAGCGCGCGTCCCAGCACGCCGCTAGCCCCAGTGATAACGATCATGCCTCGCTCCCATCTTCCAGTGCCGTATCGTCCCGGGCTTCCATGTTTAGAGACGCGGGATGCCAACCCTCGCCACCCTCCAGGACGCCTACGCCACCAATCGCCACGCCAAGCAGACGCCCGTCAATTACATTATGGCCTTGATCGAAAACCGCCTCGGCGTGACTGACTTCGATCTCCACCCACAAGCTCGGACCCGCGACCGCCTCAGGGGCCAGATCGACTGCGTAGTCGGCCATACCTTCCCTGACAGTAAAGACGGCTTGCTGCCGGCCACCGACCTTGACAGTCACCTTTTGAGGCATGCCGCCCGCCGAGTTGCGCCCGCTCAGCCGCAGGACTAGGCGCGGCCGAACGGGCTGACTATGGAGTATGAATCGCAGCGCGCCTCGGGCGCCTGCAACCCACGTCAGATTGGGCTCAGGCAGGTGAAAGCCTTCGATTAGGGCTTCAGAACCCCTTTCGCCCTCAATCGTCTTATAAATCTCTCCGACACTGAGGGTCGGCAGCGCGGATGCTCGTGCGATCAGTCTCATGTCGCGCACCATGATGCTCAGACGCCGCGGATCGACGATCGTTCCATTTTCATCCAGAACGGGCTCGGAGTGGTCCGGCACGATTTCCATCTGCACGTTGCGCGCGCCCTTCAAGATCATCGGCGGGATCGGGATATGGATGTCGCTGTCGTGCTCGGGGACGCGCAGGTAAGCGACGAACTTGCCGTTGATCGCGACATGGCAGTGCTGCTCACGGCCGGTCTGGACGGACCGGCGCCCACGGACCCGCAAGACGAGTTCGTGATCCTCGAACGCGGCCTTGGCGCTGGCCCCGATGGAGAATGTGATCACCCCCCGTTCGCCAGCCAGCCAACTGTGTTCGGTTTCGGGGGGGGAGAAGCCGTTGATCAGATAAGTCAGCGCCGCTCCGCCGGCCGCAGCCGACAGACGCTGGCCAACAGGAATCTGGTGTGTGATTTCAAAGGGCGCCGAATAGTCCGTCCAACGGATCGGCGTGGCCGGGCCGGTCGAATAGGCAATTCTGGGGATGTCCCGATGCGTGCTCAACATCGTGATCCAGCGCGGATCCCGGGCGAAGGCGTCGCGGATATACTGCCGCTGCTGCGCGACAGGCTCCTCGCCTTCCATCGAGACAACGATATTCTCTTCGTAGACATAGCTTGTGTAACTGCTCTGGGCGAGCGGGCCTGAAACCATTGCGGCCAGACGGAAATAGTTGTGCGTTTCACCGTCCAGCAACGTCAACAGATGTTCTGGAACCGTCCGGGTAAGGGCGGTGCGGTACAGGAACCGGCCCGACTGGTTATCGCCCGTCACCAGAAGCAGAGAGGGAATATCGGTGAACCGCGCATTCTCGAACCGCCGCGCTTGTCCACCACCGAGATCGCGAGAGCGACTGATCATGCCAGAACAGGCGAACATCGCTTCCGGCTGATCCGCCAAAGTCTTGGCCAGACTGGCGAAGTGATCCGAGAACAGACTGTCGCGCACATCAAGGAAGGCGATCAGGGGCGTGGTCGGATCCGCCAGAATCGGTTTCAGCAGAGGCCCCATCCGATCATTGCGTGTCGGCACTCCATCGAAGCGGTCGCTGTCTGCGCTGAATTGACCGGTGTGCAGCGTCACGAACTTCACGGCCCCGGAAGCGACGGTCAGTTCGGCCTCATGGCGCCTGGCGAACCGCCGGTCGCAGACGATGTGCAGATTGATTGCGCTGCGCACCTGGCGCGCCAGGTCGCCCAGCCGCTCGCGAACGTCCTCGATGGACGCCTTGCGGGCGTCGAGGACGACCGTAACGCTGGCGTCGGCTAGAAACACCGATCGGAAATGGTCTTCACGACCTCGGGTCTCCGCAAGCAAGGCGCTCAGACTGCCCTCAAGCGAGCATTTTTCGCGCAGGATCTTCTGGCCCAGCAACACCCGCTCGCGCGCCTCTTCGGGCCGGTCGCGGATCCGGTTCAGAGCCTGCAGAACCTGCTGGCCGAGGATTTCCTCGCCGCGCGTATCGTCGACCAGATAGACGACATCCTTGAACAGCTTGTCGATCAGCGGATTGGGCGTGGCGATCACGGCGGCGCCGCCGGCCAGTCCCTCGAACAGTCGATTGCTCATGATGCCGGCATTCTTGTGCGGCAACGAGGAGAGCGCGAGGCAGATGCCGGCCCGGTTGATAGCGTCCTTTACGCTCACGCCGTCAAACGGAAGTTCGCCCCGATAGCTCTCGAAACCATCCCAGGGCGCGACCCCGTGCAGTTTTTCCGGACCGTAGATGTCCAGCAGGTCCTTGCCATCCAGAGCGTTCAGCACGTCATGGAATCGGCCCTTGGGGCGACCCAGCCGCTCCCAATTTATGCCGATGTAGAAAAGGCGAGACTTCTCATTGATCCGGGGCTCCAGGAAGGGCTCCGGCAGGGTGTGATACATCTGAGGCAGCGGCAGCGGCGGCTGCCGGCCCAACGCGGAAAAAATGTTCAGCGCATGGGCGTCCGCGATATCTGACGCGCAGGATATGACATCCAGGTGGGTCGCGAGCTTGTCTATACTGTCCTGATAGCCAAAATCATGATAAAATTCAATGGGTTGCCATAGAGCATAGTAGGAATATTTATCGATAACGCGCGGCGACAGAAAGTGCAGAGACAGAACGAATTCGACGAGATCCACGTCCAGCGGCTCGCCGGAAATGGCGGGAGAGGCCGGACCGGCCCAAAGAACCTTGCCGTTGTCATCAATGACCACTGCATCCGCGCCGATATTTTCTGCGGCGCTGAGAATCCGCTGGAGCACCTCGTATTCGGCGTTCTTCAGATCAGGCCACGTGTGGATTATTGCAAAGGCGTTCCTTGCGGCGGCCTTGCCAGGGGCGGCTTGGGAAACCTTGGAGGAGACGTCAACTTGTCGGGTCGGTTTCTTCACTCTGGTCTCTCCGTTTCGCCAGCGTCCGCGCGGGTCGCTGGTCTTAGGGAAAATGATGTCAGGTCGCCGAGCCCGCGAGAACACCATCCGCTCAAGGTCCACACACCGTCCGTCCAAACGAACTGGCTGACGACGATCAGCGGGGCTTCGGAAAGACCCACGATCCAAAAGGCCTGTCCCCGCAGGACCCATATGCCGGTCTCGCTTTCTGTGGTCCTGATCCGGCTCTCGCGCGTTAATTCGAAAGTAACGTCGCGATCCAGAAGACGCAGAGTCCACTCCCCCACGCAATCCGCCCGCCCGAAAACGATGCCGGCCTCCGCCGGTGAAATCACGGTCGCCTGTCGCCAGTCGCCGTCGGTGTCGAACCCTCCGAAATCCAGGACCGGCGCCACCCGGGCGTCCCCATACGCCACCTGCGCCAGACGACCGATGACTGGCACGCCATCAATGTCCATAAGGACGTATAAACCGTTGGATGACCGACGCAATTGCTTAAAGCGGTACTCGTGGCGGTCCCAAAGGCCTGGAAGATCCAGGGCCTGCTGTCCAGCGAACGCACCGAGCAGGGCGACATCTTTTCGGGACGCGCCGGTACAGGCGACGGGCGCCATCAGAGCGTCCCGCCAGCAATCGCTATCGATGACGGGGATGGCGTCCGTCTTCGCCGACGGCAGGGCGAATACGTCGATGTCGAGGAATACCCCCCAGGCGTTATACTGGGAAACGACTTCTTCCGGAGGCAGCGTCACCCGACGGCCGCTCGCCGTCAGGGCACCATAACGCTTCACCCCCCAGTCGTCCCTGAGGAACGCGATTTCGAGAGCGCCGGACCCGGTCCACGACCAGTCGCCCATCCGGACGCCTTCTGCGGTTTCAATCGTTCCTTCCGGCAGGAATACAACACGGGCGAACGGGCCGTTGAACAAATCCCGCAGCTCGGCGACAAGCCCGGGCAGGATATCGCCCAGCAGATCCTTCGGCGTCCAGCGCCTCGCAGTCGGAGCTCCAGCCTGCTGATTTCCGGTCAGAGCGACATAGTATTCCGCATGTCCGCGATCGGCCTTGATCTTTTCGGCGAAGAACTCGGTGAGGGCGGCTCCCTGCGAGTTGGTTTTGCGGATAAACAGCCGCCTCTCAATGTCCGCCGCGCTGGAGGCGCTTCGGAGATCCGAATCCAGCGCCAGCCCGGTCGAGGTTCGAAGATAGAGGTGCTCCGCGTGGCCGGCGAGGTCGTATTTGGGAGTCATGGCCAGGGTGTCGAAGAAGTTCATCTCCGGCCCGAACCCCAAATTCATCGCTGAAAACAGCTCGAAGCAGTCAGGGTTGGTGTGGACCTCGCGGGCCAGCCTGGGTGTCGTTAGAATAAACGGATCGCCAGTCCGAAGGTTATGCGGCAAAAGAACCTTGTGGACCCAGCGCTCGACAATGGGATGCAACCTTCGACTGTAGGTCGCCATGGCCTCGGACGAGACGTCCACGAATTCCATAAGTCTTCCGAAGGACATCCACCGCATATCCGCGCCGTACCCAGATATCGAATAGTTGTGGGAGAAGGATCTGTTCTTGTCGGAGATCGGAAGAGGGCCCGACGAGAAGTTAAATGCTACCTGATCCTTGCGGAAATCGGAGCTATCAAAGATGCCTTTGTAGGTCGAGAGGGCGTGGAACGGCTGTCCGTCGCAGTTCTTGAAAACAGCGCCCATGGCGTCGTCGAACAAGGCTGGCAGGTCTTCGACCATCTCGGGCGGCCATTCCAGATGCCAGATCGGCGGAGCCGGCAGGCCCGGAAAACGCTCGGTGAAATCCGGACGCGCCAGAAGTGCGCAAATCTCGGACGGCGGCAGAAGTGGATAGGTGCGATTGCAGATGACTTGCAGCCTGTCGATGTCCGCAGCGCGTTCCCCGAACGCCTTTAGCGCCACAAAAAGATTCTGGAACAGCAGGCGCTGCCCCCCCCAGACCACTGTCGGGTTGAAGATGAACTGAAAGCGTTCGAGCATCAGGGGAATGCTCGTCACGCCGAGGTTCGGCGGCAATCCGTCGCCGCCGATCGACACGACCGGCACGATGTGGTCGCCTGCCAAAGTGCTGAGAAGGCTGAGGAGCTGATAGGGGTCTTCATGCCAAGTGATGAAGAACCACAGATCCACCATCTCCGCAGAGCGTGGGGTGTCCAGCACCGCTAGGGCCGCGCGGCGAAGACCCGCCACGGCCTGCCAGACCACGCCTTTCGGCTCTACCGTGCCGCCGTGAGGAGTCACCCGGAGAAATTGCGCGAATTCTCCAGACCGCCAGAGTCGCGCCCATTCCGCCGCCCCCGCAGGCAGACCGTGTCCTGATCGGGGAGTCGGGCGCTCGAGCGCCAGAAGCCAGGCGTCGGCGGCGGAAGATGGGATCGTCATCCCGCCCGCCGGATCGATGACCGCCAGTTGCCTGAGGGCGACGAGGGCTTCGGTCGGCAACCCCTGCGACGTCCACTCCTCGACGAGAACATCGTAGGACGCGCCGCAGGCCAGGGCGCGCGCCACCAGCCGACCACAGCCGCGGTAAGGTCTCGCCCAGTTGTGATGCCGCGACACCCGGGCGCAAAAGATCGCGCGCGTCAGGAAGCTTTCTGCCGCAGCTTGCTCCGGGGATACCGACGCCAGAGCCTTCTCCAGACAATCGATCTGGGTCCACTCGTCCATGGCCAGGATGGCGTGATCCAGAAGGGTTTCGGCGATGGAGGCCGGCTCGGTCGTCGGAGCCGTCGTCAACAGCGTCAGTCGTTCCGAATAGGGGCCCGAAGCCACGCCTGGCGTCTGGGCCGCCGCAGGGAGGTCCCCCCGCGTCACCGCCGCCCGCGCCAGCAGATCGAGCGCATCGGCATAGACGGCGGGTTCGCGTCGGTAAATGTCGATGTAGGGCCGCAGCAGCTCATAGATGAGCTGGTGCTCTGTGTGGGGGTCCGCATAAGCGGCGAGCGCCACCCGGACGTTATAATCGTGCGGACTCAGCTCGAGAATGCGTTGAAAATCCGCCCTAGCCTCAGCATGCCGGCTTTCCATCCGGTGTGTGTTCGCGGAATCATGTGCGACCGCGAGAAGGGCACCGTCGGCCCAGTCCAGGCCTGGATCAGCGCGCCGTCTCTCGACCGCCAGCACAAGGGCATTCTCGCGGAGCCGAAGGCGGATTTCGCGGCTTTCGGCCGTCCCCAACCCGATTTCTGGCCAAGCCTCGGGTCGCGAGACATCGATCCCGTCCGCGAGGGACTCAAGAACCCGGGCGACTTCGATGGGCGTCATTTAGGCACCGACTGCTGGGCGATGGAGACCTGATCCCGCGGCGCATCATACCCGTCGGCCCACAGTACGCTGGCCAGGCCTTCACGAAGGGAAATGAGCGGACGCCAACCTGGAACAGGAACATTGTTGACCCAAGGGATCATGACCTCCCGGTCGCGATAGGGCCGTCCGCCCCAGACGATCGGCAGAGGCCGGCCTGCGACGTCCGCGAGGGCGGCGACGACATCCTTGAGCCGATGGCTCTCGCCCGACCGGACCGCGAAGGTCTCCATGACGCCCGGATTGTCGGCCAGCCAGAGCGCCGCGGCGAGAAAGGCCTCCACGACATCGTCCACATGGACCATGTCGAGCACCTGGTCGCCCGGGCTCATACCCAAGGGTTCGCCGCTGCGCAGCACCCGCAGGAGCAGGGGAATGATCTTGCTGCGCGGATCGGACGGCCCATAGACATCGAACAACTTGAGGTTGGCGATCCCGATGCCGTGGGCGTCGTTGTAGAAGACCGCGATGTCCTCGAACGCCTGTTTGGTGGCGGCGTAGAGATTGCTGGGGCGATAGGCCGCGCCGCCGTCGTGGTGTTGCCACGATGTGCCGGTGTTGACGAAGCGACGCACGCCGTGGCGCGTCATCGCCTCCAACAAATGGGTCGGAAAGGTAACATTCGCCTGAACGATGTCGGCGATGGCGTCCGGCGAATGCTCGACGACCACCGCAGAGGCGACGTGAAAGACCACCTCGGGCGCAGCCCGTCCGACGATGTCGCCGAGCGAGGCGGAGCCATCAATTCGTTCGGCCGACGCCCGCGGATCGAGCCGACCGGCGGGATCGCCTCTTACGAGCGCCGTCACCTCATGCCCCTGATCCAGGAGCCGGGTGAGAAGGCGACCGCCGATGAAGCCGCTACCGCCTGTCACCAGCGCACGCACGTCAGACCCTCACAGCAACGGACAGCGGACGCTTAAGGCCTGGCATCGAAGAATCCGCTGATCATCTCGATCATATAGTCGAGATGCGACGTGGTCAGGCCGGGATAGACCCCGATCCAGAACGTCCGATCAACGATGATGTCTGCATTGGTCAGATCGCCGACGACCCGATATTCGCGGTCCTTCATGTACGGCTGTCGGAGCAGGTTGCCGCCGAATAGAAGACGCGTTGCGATTTTCTTGTCGTTCAGCATCTTCACAAGCGCGTCACGCCCCCCACCCGGAGCGCCTTCACGCAGGGTCAGCAGAAATCCAAACCACGACGGATCGCTGTTGGCGGTCGCTTCGGGGAGAATCAGGAACTCTTCCAGATGCTTCAGCCCCGACTTCAGATAGTTGAAGTTGTCCCGACGCGCTTTGATGAAATGCTCCAGGTGGTCCATCTGGGCCAGCCCGACCGCCGCCTGCATGTCAGTGATCTTCAGGTTATAGCCGAGGTGGGAGTAAGTATATTTGTGGTCGTAACCGTACGGCAGATCGCCCAACTGCCAATCGAAGCGACGCTTGCAAGTGTTATCCATGCCGGGCTCACACCAGCAGTCCCGACCCCAATCGCGCACGGATTCCATGGCGCGGCGAACTGCGGGGTCTCGCGTGAAAACGGCTCCGCCTTCGCCCATGGTGATGTGGTGGGCCGGGTAGAAGCTAACTGTGCCGACGTCGCCGAATGTACCGACTAACTTGTCGTCATAGGTCGCGCCTAGGGCGTCGCAGCAATCCTCGACCACCCAGAGGTTATGCTTCTCTGCCACGGCCATGATCGCGCCGAGGTCGAACGGATTACCCAGGGTGTGGGCCAACATGATCGCCTTGGTCTTGGGAGAGATAGCCTCCTCAAGCTTGGAAACATCCATGTTGTAGGTGGGGATTTCGACGTCCAAGAACACCGGCACCAGATTGTTTTGGAGAGACGGGTTCACCGTGGTGGGGAAGCCCGTCGCGCAGGTGATGACTTCGTCACCCGGCTTCAGGGCGCGATCACCATGTATGTGCGACGTCAGCCCGGTCAGCGCGACGAGATTCGCGGAAGACCCGGAGTTGACAGTCTGAACTCCCTTTCGAATACCGAGGAACTGGCCGAGGCGCGCTTCGAACGCCGAGTTGAAACGACCGGTGGTGAGCCAAAAGTCCAACGAGGAATCGACGAGCGAAACCATGTCAGTATGATCGTAGACTTTTCCTGCGACCGGCACGGGAGACTCGCCGGCAACGAAAGGTTTTGTCGCGTGCGCCACTTTGGCATATTCGGCCGTAAGCGAGAGGATTTCCCGGCGGAGTTCCGCCGCGGTCTTGTCTTCGGTAGACATCAGTTCTCTTTCCAATGAGCCGAAGACTCGGAGAAATATTCGGCAATTTGTTTTTCGGTCACGGTGACGAGATCCTCACCCGCCGCCTCAGCCCTATACCAGTCAACGGTAGTCTGGATCGTTTGGTCGAAGCTCCAGACGGGCTCCCATTTCAAAATGCGGCGCGCTTTGGAGGAATCCAGCTTCAAATATCCAGCTTCGTGGACATGCGCACCCCCATCGCGGCGCCACGATGCGCCGTCGCCCCATTCGGCACAGATGCTTGTCACAACATCCAGCACAGTCCGTTCTGACGACGCGTCGGGTCCGAAATTCCACCCATCCGCGGCTGGCCCGTTGGGCTCATCATACAGACGTTCAGCCAGGGCGATATAGCCTGATAGCGGTTCGAGCACATGCTGCCAAGGACGCACCGCGGCCGGGTTACGGATAGGCACTTCCTGGCTCGCCAGGATGCTGCGGATAAGATCGGGCACCAAACGATCCTCCGACCAGTCTCCTCCGCCTATCACATTACCCGCCCTGCCGGAGCCGAGCCCGACCAGACCTGCATCCCTGAAATAGGATTTGCGAAACGCGCTGACGACCAATTCAGAACAACCCTTGCTGTTACTGTAGGGGTCATGACCGCCCATGGGTTCGTTCTCACGATAACCCCAGAACCATTCGTTATTCTCGTAACACTTGTCGCTTGTGACGGCGACCACCGCCCTCACCCCCCCAGCGCGTCGAACCGCGTCGAGGACATGAACCGTGCCCATCACGTTGGTTGAGTAGGTTCCGATTGGATCCCGATAGGACAAACGTACAAGCGGTTGAGCGGCAAGATGGAAAACAACTTCCGCCCCACTTTTCTTGAGCGCGGCGTCAACAAGTGAAACGTCTCGAATATCTCCGATAGTCGAAGAAGCAAGAACTCCCGCGCGCTCGATGGACGCAAAGAGGTTCGACTTTCCTTCAGGCGCAAGGGCCAAACCATGCACTTCCGCCCCCCAGCGATGCAGTGCAAACGCCAGCCACGAGCCTTTAAATCCCGTGTGTCCGGTCAGGAAAACGCGCTTCCCACGCCAGAACGCTTCGCGGTCAGCCTGGCTCACCACGTTTTCCACGGCGCCTTACCGGAATTCCAGAGACCCTCAAGAGTCCGTCGGTCCCGAAGAGTATCCATGGGCTGCCAGAAACCGTCATGGAAGAAAGTTTCCAACTCGCCGTCGTGCGCAAGACGTCGCATTGGCTCCTGCTCCCAAACCGTGGCATCGCCCTCGACGAAGTCGATCACCTTCGGCGACAGTACGAAGAACCCTCCATTGATCCAGGCGCCGTCGCCAACTGGCTTTTCTTCGAAGGATTCAACTAACGTGTCATTGAGGGTTAGTGCGCCGAATCGACCCGGAGGCCGGACGCCTGCGAGAGTAGCAAGTCGGCCGTGCGCCTTGTGGAAAGCTATCGAGGCGGTAATGTCTATGTCCGCGACGCCGTCTCCATATGTCATGCAGAAGGCTTCTTCATCTTTGAGATAGGGCGCAACCCGCTTGAGGCGCCCGCCTGTCATCGAGTCCGCCCCAGTATCGACCAAGGTTATCTTCCAAGATTCTGCTGCGCTTCTATGTATCTCTAGGCTATTACTTGCAACATCAATAGTTACATCAGACGTGTGAAGGAAGTAGTTCGCAAAATACTCCTTTATCACATAACCTTTATACCCAAGACAGACGATAAAATCGTTAACACCATGAGCGCTGTAAATCTTCATGATATGCCAAAGTATTGGCCGCTCCCCAACATTGACCATGGGCTTTGGTTTAGTGTCGGTCTCTTCGCCCAAACGAGAGCCTAGGCCGCCAGCCAATAAAACCGCTTTCACGAGCTTTGCCCCGTCCATCCTGAAGTGAAGACCCTCGAACTAGCAGGCCCGGCGTGCTGTTATCAAGAGCCTGCCTGGCAGAGCTGCTTTTCAGGCACCCCTAAAAACTGCTGAAAAATAGCGGGGCCAAAACTAGAGCGATAAGCAAGGCGGCAAGAGATGCGGCGGCAGCCCCTCACGTTTCGCGAACCTAAAATATACTGTTTATGGTTGCCCCACTTCAGCGTCATAGCGCAACACTCGGAGCAAATTGCGCCTTCATTTCTCAGCGTATCTGAAACTCGGAATACGCTGAACCATTCGGCCCCGTGACCGCTTCCTCCCTCGGCTGCTGCCAGGAGGAAAGATTGCCGCGCTACTTTTTCCATACCCAGAACGGTGACTGCATCCGCGACGACCAGGGCGAGGAGCTGAAGAGCGTCGATGCCGCCAGAGAGGAAGCCGTCGCCGTTCTGGGCGAAATCCTGCGTTATCGTGGGGCCTCCTTCTGGACGACCCGCTCCTTCAGCGTCATCGTCACAGATGCTGAGGGCCAGACGGTCGTCAGCGTCACCGCAGCCGCTTCCGACGATGCGCCTGACGGGTGGAGCCTGGTGGACAGCGCCCAATGAGCAGACTTCACGCCGCGCCCAAGATCACGACCCTGGTCGAGAAACTGTCGTTGCGCGACCGCATCTCTCCCGACGAAATTGGGGCCCTGCAAAAAGCGCTGGAGCCGCCCAAGACGGTCGCCGCCGGCTCGGACATCGTGCGCGAACATACCCGGCCGCTGCACAGCACGCTTCTGATCTCCGGTTTTTCCGCCCGCTATTCCACGCTTGAAGATGGCGCCCGCCAGATCACCGAAATCAATGTGTCGGGCGACTTCATCGACCTGCACAGCCTGTTGATGAAGCAGATGGATCATGGCGTCGTCGCCTTGACCGACTGCGTGATCGCAGAGGCGCCGCACAGCGGATTGATCGACATCACAGAACGACATCCACACCTGGGCCGACTGCTTTGGCTGGACACCATCATCGACGCCGCCATCCATCGACAATGGCTGGTGGCCATGGGCCGACGGAGCGGTCTGGGCCATCTGGCGCATCTGGTGTGCGAGCTTTATCTGCGGCTTCAGGCCGTCGGCCAGACGGGCGATCTGACCTTCGAACTCCCGCTGACGCAAACGACGCTAGGTGATGCGCTCGGCCTTTCGACTGTCCATGTCAGCCGCCTGATTTCCGAGCTTCGCAGTGAGGGCGTCGTCGCGTGGTCCGGCGGGCGGATCGACATCCTCGACTGGCGTCGTCTGGCCGAAATCGCCGAATTCGACCCCACCTATCTGCGCCTGCAATCCGAGCCCGTCTGATCGCTTAACGCATGTTATCGCACCGAACGGCGATCGGCCGTCTAGACGGGGCATGTCCCAGTCGAACCTCGCGCACGCTCTGTTGTCTGCCCTCGCAGTTCAGGGCTTGGACGAAGGTGACGCGTTCTTCGCCGAGGCTGGCGCACGAACCTCAACCACACAGAATGGCGAAGCTGTCGTCACGCTGATTTTGTCCGGCGTTTTGGCGCGGATCGGGCTCGACGGCGCTCTGTCGCATGGGCTGGCGTCCAGCGACGACGTGATCAACTTCGACGCTGTATTGGGCGGGGGTGAGCCAGAGCCTGCCGTTTGGTTGACGGCCGGACGATATCTGACCGTCTCCGCTCGCAAGCTGGCGCAAAAGATCGATCGCGACAGTCTGGTCGAGATGGCGTTGCTTGATCTTCGCCGTCGCAACATTGCCCTTCAGGCTGAGCTTTCGCGCCACGCCACATTAAAAGTCAGCCAACGCCTGGCCGCCCTATTGCTCGACGTTCACGACCGACAGGGAGGCGACGTCCTTGCTCTGCGTCAAACCGAGCTGTCGCATCTGATGGCTGTGCGACGCGCCAGCATATCGACCGCCTGCACCGAACTGTGCGCCGCCGGCGCCGTGCGGCTGCGGCGCGGCGCGATCCAGATCATCGATGCGAACGCCCTGCGCCGGATGACGGACGCGGCCTATTCGACCGTGACGGACTTGGCCAGGTTGCGGGGCTGATCGACGTCGGTGCCCTTCTGTACGGCTGTGTAATAGGCCAAAAGCTGCACCGGCACGGCATAGACTAGGGGCGCGATCAGCGGGTGACAGTCGGGGGCGTGGATGCGGCGAATGCCGGCGCCGTGCGGATCGGGCGCCTTTTCCGGCGCGATCATGATGACCGGACCGCCCCGCGCGGCGACCTCTTGGAGGTTGGACGCGGTCTTTTCGAACACGTCGTCCAGCGGAGCCAGGGCGATGGTCGGGGTCTCTTCATCGATCAGCGCGATGGGGCCGTGTTTTAACTCTCCAGCGGCATAGCCCTCGGCGTGGATATAGCTGATCTCCTTCAGCTTCAGCGCGCCCTCCATGGCCAGTGGGAACATGGCGCCACGCCCCAGGAACAGCACGTCGTCGGCCTTTGACAGATCGTGGGTCACGGCGCGGATGCTGTCGCCCATCGTCAGGGCCTCGGCGATCAGGCGCGGGCTTTCGAACAGAGCCTTGACCAGTTCGGCCTCGGTCGCAGCATCGATCTGGCCGCGCGCCACGCCAGCCGCCACGGCTAGGGCCAGCAGGGCCGCGACCTGGGCGGTGAAGGCCTTGGTAGAGGCGACGCCGATCTCGGGCCCGGCATGGGTGGGCCACAGCACGGCGGCTTCGCGCGCCATCGAGGAAGAGTGAACATTGACGACGGCGGCGGTCTGCAACCCTTGCGCCTTGCACCAGGTCAGGCTGGCCAGAGTGTCGGCCGTCTCGCCCGACTGGCTGACGGCGACCGCCAGGGTAGATTTCGAGACGGCCGGCGAGCGATAGCGGAACTCCGACGCGATCTCGACGTCGCAGGGCAGGCCGGCCAGCTTCTCGAACGCATAACGGCCGATCTGGCCGGCGTAGAAGGCGGTGCCGCAGGCGACGATCTGGATGCGGTCGATGGCGGCGAAATCGACGGGATTGGTCTTGGCCTTGCCGGTCACCAGGTCGAGATATTCCGACAGGGTGTGCTGGACGCTGTCGGGCTGTTCATGGATTTCCTTCTCCATGAAGTGGCGATATTCGCCCTTCTCGACCATGGCCGATGAGGCCGAGACCTGGACGATGGCGCGTTCGACCGGCTTGCCCTCCACGTCGAACATCTGGGCGCCGGCCTTGGTCACGGCGACATAATCGCCCTCTTCCAGATAGGAAATCTTCTGGGTGAACGGGCCGACGGCCAGGGCGTCCGAGCCCAGATACATCTCGTCCTCGCCCCAGCCGACTACCAGGGGGCTGCCGCGCCGCGCGCCCAGGATCAGGTCGTCCGTCCCGTCGATCAGCACCGCAAGCGCATAGGCGCCGGTCAGGCGGTCGAGAGTGGTCTTGAACGCCTCCAGCGGTGCCCGGCCCGTGTTCAGTTCGGCATCCAGCAGGTGGGCGATGACCTCGGTATCGGTCTGGCTTTCGAAAACATGGCCCTCGGCGGCGAGCTCGGCCTTCAGCTCGGCGAAGTTCTCGATGATGCCGTTGTGGACCAAGGTGACGCGCCCAGCCTTGTGCGGGTGGGCGTTCTCCGTCGTCGGCGCGCCGTGCGTGGCCCAGCGGGTATGGCCGATACCGACCGTCGCCGTCATCGGATCCTCGGCCAGGACGGCTTCCAGATTGCGGATCTTTCCCTTGGCGCGGCGGCGCTCGACCGACCCGTCTACGACTGCGGCGACGCCGGCGGAATCATAGCCGCGGTACTCCAGCCGTTTCAGGCTTTCGATCAGTCGGGGAACGACAGGACCATTGCCGGTGACGCCGATGATGCCGCACATGAGCGAAGGCTCCGAGAAGTCAGGAAAAGGGCGCCGCTTTGCACTGGCGGCGATCCGGGGCTAAGCCACACATCAAGCCCCATCGGCCGTCTATGCAATCTTAAGGCGGGCCGCATCAAAAAAGGGGTTTCGGAACGTTACCCGAAACAAAGGACCAGGCCTTGGGCGACAGAAAATATTTCGGCACCGACGGCATTCGCGGCCGCGCCAACACCTATCCGATGACGGCCGAGGTCGCGCTGCGCGTGGGTCTGGCCGCCGGGAAACTGTTTCGCACAGACGACGACCGCCGCCATCTGGTGGTGATCGGCAAGGATACGCGTCTGTCCGGCTATACGATCGAGCCGGCCCTGGTCGCCGGGTTTGCTTCGGTCGGAATGGACGTACGCACCTTCGGGCCCGTGCCGACGCCGGGCGTGGCCATGCTGACCCGCTCGATGCGGGCCGATCTGGGCGTTATGATCTCAGCGTCGCACAACGACTATGCCGACAACGGGATCAAGCTGTTCGGGCCGGACGGCTACAAGCTGTCGGACGAGATCGAACTGAAGATCGAGGCTATGATGGATCAGGGCCTCGACCAGGACCTGGCCCCGTCGAACAAGCTGGGCCGGGTCAAACGCATCGACGACGCCCAGGCGCGTTATATCGAGATCGCCAAACAGGCCTTCCCCAAACGGCTGACGTTGCAAGGCCTGCGCATCGCCGTCGATTGCGCCAACGGCGCCGGCTATAAGGTCGCGCCGACCACCCTTTTCGAACTGGGCGCCGAAGTCTTCCCCGTCGGCGTGACCCCCAACGGCACCAATATCAACGCCGAGTGCGGCTCGACCCATCCGGCGACCCTGGCCGATGCGGTCAAACGCTACCGCGCCGATATCGGCATCGCTCTGGACGGCGACGCCGACCGACTGATCATCTGCGACGAGGCGGGTCGGGTCGTGGATGGCGATCAGATCATGGCCTTGGTCGGGCTGGACTGGGCCAGGCGCGGTCTCCTGACCGGAGGCGGCGTGGTGGCCACCGTCATGTCGAATCTGGGGCTGGAGCGTAAACTGAAAGCCGAAGGCCTGAGGCTAGAGCGCACCAAGGTCGGCGACCGCTATGTCATGGAACGGATGCGCGAAGGCGGTTTCAACATCGGCGGCGAGCAGTCGGGCCACATCATCCTGCACGACCACGCCACCACCGGCGACGGCCTGATGGCGGCGCTGCAGGTGCTGGCCGTCCTGGTCGAATCCGGCAAGCCGGTGAGCGAACTGGCCCGCCAGTTCGATCCTGTGCCGCAAAAGCTGGAGAACGTCCGCTTCACCGCCGACAAGCCGCTGGAGACCGACACGGTCAAGGCCGCCATCGCCGAGGCCGAAGCGGCGCTGAGCGGTCAGGGACGGCTGCTGGTGCGTCCCTCGGGCACGGAAAAGCTGATCCGCGTCATGGCCGAGGGCGACGACGAGGCGCTGGTCAGGCGGGTGGTGTCTGAAGTTGCTGCGGCTGTGAAAACAGCAGGGTGAGACCTGCAACACAATATACGCACCTGCGCGGCGTGTGTGTGCAACTTCACGGTTCACAGCGTCAGCGTTTTCGATAGACTCAGCCAATGCGGTCCGATCTGGAACATCTGCCGGAGCGTCAGCAGCGTGAACTTCAACGCGTTCGCGACATCCTGCTTGCCGGATTTGAGGCGGCCAGAATAAGCGGCGGCGGCGCCAACTCAGGTTGGCGACGCGGCGGCCAGATCCTCAAGATCATCCTGTTCGGGTCTTACGCACGAGCGGACTGGGTGGACGAACCGGAGAATGGCTATCTCTCGGACTTCGACCTCCTGATCGTGGTCAACCACGAGAAGCTGACGAACATCGCCGACTACTGGTGGAATTCCGAGGACGAGATCCTTCGTGACCCGGCCATCGGGCGAACCGTCAATCTCATTGTCCACGATCTTCAAGACGTGAACGACGCCCTGCGGCGAGGAGAGTACTTCTGGACAGATATCGTCCGCGACGGCATCGCTCTGTACGAAATCCCTGGGCATCCATTCCAAACTCCGCAGCCGATTGCGCCGGCTGATGCCTACTCCACGGCTGACAGACACTTCTTGAGCAAGATCGCCGATCTGGATTTGTGGCTACGCGACGCCCAGAACCACATTGCAGAGGAGGCGGATGGCCAACATGTTCGAAAGCGAGCCGCCTTCGAGCTGCATCAAGCTGTTGAGACGGCCTACGCCTGCTTCCTCCTCGTCCACACCTTCTATTTTCCGCGCTCTCACAACATCAAGTTCCTCCGCTCGCTCGCCGAGGCCTTGAATGTGGAGCTGGTTGAGGCCTGGCCGCGTGAAAGCCGCTTCGATCGCCGCCGGTTCGAACTGCTGAAGAGGGCCTATGTCGAAGCCCGCTACAGCGATCAGTACGACGCCTCGGCCGAGGATCTGGACTGGCTGATGGCTAGGGCGAAACACCTGCGTGATCGGGTCGCAGAATCAAGCCGGGCGCGCGTCGAGGACCTTCGGCTGAAAGCGGAAAGCTAGAGATAGGTCGCAGCCTTGGAAGTCAGAGATGCAACTACGGCAGTCGAACACGAAGACCGTCTTCTGAACCGAAAGGAAGCGTCACGTGAACTCGCCGCGCTGGGAATCCAACTCGCGCCTTCGACTTTAGCAAAAATGCTATGCCTTGGTTTGGATGGTCCGCCTTACATCCACATTCGTAAGCGCCCTTATTATCCCAGGCTTCAACTTCGAGCTTGGGCCAGGCTTCAGGTCAGCGAGGTGCGTTACTCATCGCGCGAGCTTCGCACCCCCCAGAAGGGCAGAGCCTAGAAGGACAGCGCGGCGCTGACTGTACGCCCTTTGAAGGGTGCATATTGGCAAGCGAGGGCCACGAAGCCTGCGTATCTTGTTGGGTCAAGGCCTGGGGCATATTGCATCGCCGCCCGCCTCTGCCGGCTGCAACTTGAACAGAAGGCTCCCAGAAGGGATCTCAAGTTGTCGGTTTATGGGTTCGTCCGGATAAGCTAGCATCCAGACGCCCGGGCGGCCCCCGTGCATGTCCAGGCTTCGGCTAAAGGCGGCGGCGCGTGGCTCAACCATGTTCTCAACGCCCGGCGCATGACCAAGACGCAAGCGAAGGTCGAGCGGGTATCGCGCCACACTTGCCAACCGCGAGTGAATGATTCATCCTGGAGGTGCGTCGCAGAGCGGCGTCGAGGCGTGAGAACCTCGGTTGAGACCAACCCGCAGCCTGCGCTTGTACGCCCACGGGGGCTGCAGCGCGCCGCGGCCTTTGCGCTTGCCTCGACCTAGGCTCGGCTCCGTCAATCCAGACGGGCGGTCTCGCTGATCGGAGGCGAATTCGTGACGTCTGGTGGTCGACAGTCGAAAACCGTGCCGGCGCTTTCTACCGGAAGCGACGCCGAGACCCTTTTCGCTACCCACGGCGCATGGTTGCTCGGCTCGTTGCGACATCGTTATGGCGCCGACCTTGCCGAAGACCTCCTTCAGGACACCTATTTCAACATCCTGCGACAGAAGCGTCCTGTCGAAATCCGTAAACCAAAGGCCTTTCTGCTCCAAGTCGCCCGCAATCTGTTCGTGAGCCGTTACCGCCGCGATCGCCGGCGAGAGGAACTGGACGCATGGCAGTCGCTTCCCACCGCCCAGGCCGCAGCACAGGACGCATCCCTGCTCTTGAAGGAAATTGTGCTGGGTCTTCCGCAACCGCTTCGCGACGTCTTCCTGCTCAGCCGTTTCGGCGGCATGACCAACCAGGAAATCGCCAATCATCTCGGCATCCGGCTGAAAACAGTCGAATGGCGGATGACCAAGGCTTTAGCCCAATGTGCGGCACAGCTGCGCGATTGAGGCCGGGGATCGAGGCTCCCCCCGCCGTATACTTGGACTTCGCGAGCGCGTCCCGAAGCTGACGATAGGAACTCAACCCAACCCCCGCGGATCCCGTGCAAGTAGGCTAAAGCTCTAGTCTTAAACCCCGGCCCCGCTCTCCCAATCGAAACTCCACACGCCCCGCCTGCAGAACCGCGGTGAGAGCTTGGCCACGGCAGGCCTCCAACCCGGCGCGCCACGGCGCTAGCGTTACGACAGAGCGGCTTTCGACCGCCGCATAGGTTCGGCCGCCCATGTGAACGCTATCGTTGTAGACGCCTGAGAAGGGCTGTCCCTCTTCGGCCTTTACGACCAACTTCTCGTCCTTCCCAAGCCTCTTGAACTGCGCGTCGATCTCCATTTTCCAGAGGGCGAGCATGTCCTTATCGGTCAGCTTTGAGCCATCGCCGATCCCCCACCCCCTGCGAGTCTCCGCCCGTTCCTGTCCCAACCTTCTGGCTTCATCCGCCATAGACCCCAAGCCGGGATCAGGTTCGAGGCCGCCAGCCACCCGGTCCAGCCAGGTGACGCCCCGCGCTTCGGTCTGGAGGTGTAGAGGCCTGACGTCGAGCACGCGGACGTCCACATCGGCAGGACCATGTCGCGCCTGATCCGCCGCCAACGCCCGCGAGATGTAGTCGGGTGGAATGGCGAACCGGCCGTCGCCCCGAGGCTCGACAGCGCCTTGAAGGCGCATGGCTTCCAGCCGTCGAAGATGGCGCTCGATGAAAACAGGCCGATCTTCGGGCCGGACCACGAGATGATCGGCCTTAGAGTAAACGCCATTCCTCAGTTGCGCGATCTGAGCGATGGTCCGGTCTGAAGCCCTCGCCCTCCACGGCCTTCCCCGCAGTTCGATAAGGGCCCGCTCGGGTACGCGATCCAGGATCATAACGCGATCCAATGACGCCAGCCGGACATGCCCCAGACGACCATCCATGGTCTCAAGCACGAGCAACTGGGCCGCCTTCTTGTGCCACTTGAGCGGCTGAACGCCGGCGTAAGCGCCAACGATCACCTCGCCTTCCGAGAGGCTCAGCGGTTCAAGGCGATGCGTCTGCCCGCCCCAGAAGCCGCCCCATATGGCGCGCGTTGCGGCGGCTTCACGCGCCTCCTGTTCGCCGACACTTCGCAGGATATCCCGCAGGTTTTCCGGAAGAGTCCAAAGGCCTTGGCTGTCTCGGGTAGCCCATCCGCGACGCTCAAGATGGACCAGGCGGCGCTGTGCGTTGGCGCGTTCTCCGCTGTCCAGACCCTCAAGGTTGACCCGTCCGTCGTCCTGGCGTCGCAGAAGCGTGTCGTCCATCGCTGTCAGCCGGTCCGCCGTCAGATCGCGGGAGGAAGCCGTCCGGTCGGATCTCGGGCCCAGGATCTCGGTCGCCAGGGCTTCGCACCGGCCGCGCAGCCCATGCGCCGCATAACCGCGGCTGAAGATAAGGTCGCGTCCATCGTCCCGCACACCGCGTAGGATGATGTGGAGATGGGGACGTCCGGTATCGAAGTGCGCAACGGCAAGCCATTCGAGGGGCGTGCCGGTGTCGATCTCAATCTGCTTCATCATCCGCCGTGCGAACGACCTGACGTCCGCGAGCTCTTGTCCGTCTTCCGGATTCACGACAATCCGATAATGACGGCGGTCGTCGGCCCACCGATCGACCTGCGCCCTGGCGTCAGGCCGGTCCTCCAGAGGCCCGAAGAACGCGGCTCTCGCCCCGTCCTCGCCCGCGCCCTCCCGTCCGAAGTACCGCACGCAGGCTTTCAACGACGCGCGCGCGTTCGGCGTCTTCATAACAGCCTTGACCCTGACGAAGACACGTCGTGACGGCCCGGCGCCCCGGAAGGCCGGCCGGACCCGCTTGGCGACCGTCTTGGCGGCAAAGTGTCGTGTCCGCGCTCTGAAGGGCATCGACGCTGTCGCGCGTCCGGGGAGGAGACCAATCCCGTGGGGATAGTGATCTCGGTGCGCCGTCATTGACGGACGGAATGGGAAATCGTCTGAATCGTGAGGCTTGGCCATGGGGAACCGTCGTCATCGACCGGCTTGTCCGCAAACCGCCCACCGGTCGCCGAGCAGCTTTGCGAATAAAATCGCGCCTGTCCCGTTTTGAGTTGTTCCGTCCGATTGACGGCGTTTGATCAGCTTTGATCCGGGTGCATCACGATCCATCGTGTCCGCGGAAAGGACCTGAGTGCTTCTGATAACCGCCCATTACATCCTCTTCGCCGCCGCACGTCAGCCCGCCAGTTCGATCCTGTGCCGCAAAAGCTGGAGAACGTCCGCTTCACCGCCGACAAGCCGCTGGAGACCGACACGGTCAAGGCCGCCATCGCCGAGGCCGAAGCGGCGCTGAGCGGTCAGGGACGGCTGCTGGTGCGTCCCTCGGGCACGGAAAAGCTGATCCGCGTCATGGCCGAGGGCGACGACGAGGCGCTGGTCAAGCGGGTGGTGGCCGATGTGGCGGGCGCGGTGCGCTCAGCCTAGGGCTTGCACGCCGCCGGCGGGTCTCCGTCGCGTTCCCACAGTTTGCAGGACCGGTCGATCTCTCCCTGGATCAGGTCGCAGGGGTTGGCGGCGTTGCAGGGCGGGCGGGTCGCCGGGCTGACCTGAATGCAGCGCTCGACCAGCCGGGCCGAGGCGGCGGCGCCGATGGCTTCGCGGCAGGGAACCTCGCTGATCGGCACCGGCTGAGCGGGCATGTCTGGACCCTCGGGAATGCTGGCCTCAGGGTCCTCGGCCGGTTTGGCGGCTTCCTTCTCCGCAGCCGCCGGCTTGACGGGCGCGGCAGGCGGCGGAGCGTCCGGCGCCAGTGGAACCGCGTCGATGACGTTGCTGCTTGCCGCCGTGTCTCCGGGCGCAGGCTGATCGGCTGGATCAGCGCGGTGACATCCGGCCATCAACAGAACGCAGGCGGCCATTGAAAGCCAGGGGGATCGACGCATCGACTTGTCTCCGGTCAGGACTGACCGAACGAGGATGCCCGTCCGCGCCTCGAGGTGAAACCCCCTATCGCTTCACCGCCGCCAAGGCCGCCTTCTGCAGGGCGAACAGTTCGGTGCAGCCGATCTCGGCCAGCGAGAAGAGCCGGTCGAACTCGGCGCGTGAGAAGCCGCGCTTCTCGCCCGTGGCCTGGACCTCGACGATCTGGCCCGAGCCGGTCAGGACGAAGTTCGAATCCGCCTCGGCCTCGGAATCCTCTTCGTAATCCAGGTCCAGCACCGGCACGCCGTCGCAGACGCCGCACGACACGGCCGCCACCTGATCCATGATCGGGTCGACCTTAAGCACGCCCTCGTCGCGCAGATAGTTCAGGGCCAGGCTCATGGCGACCCAGGCGCCGGTGATCGACGCCGTGCGGGTGCCGCCGTCGGCCTGGATGACGTCGCAGTCGATCAACACCTGGCGTTCCCCCAAGGCCTTGAGGTCCACCACGGCGCGCAGGGAGCGGCCGATCAATCGCTGAATCTCTTGCGTGCGGCCCGACTGTTTGCCGGCGGCGGCTTCACGACGCCCGCGCGTGTGGGTGGCGCGCGGCAGCATGCCGTATTCAGCGGTCACCCATCCCTGGCCCGTGTTGCGCATCCAGCCCGGCACCTTGTCCTCGATCGAGGCGGTCACCAGCACCTTGGTGTTGCCGAAGCTGATCAAGCACGAGCCCTCAGCATAACGGTTGACGCCGGTCTCGATGGTCACGGGACGCAGTTGATCGTCGGTGCGTTGCGAATGGCGCATGGGAGGGATCCTGGAAGTCTGACCTTGGAAGCTGTGGCGGCGGTGCTTATCCTGAAACCGTGAGCCTGTATGCCCCGAAAAACCCGCCGTTCGACGCCGGCCAGTCCCTCGCGGGTTTGGCGGGGCTGGATGCGCGGGCGCGCGACATCTTCCGTCGCATCGTGGAATCCTATCTGGAGACCGGTGAGCCGGTCGGGTCGCGGACCCTGTCGCTGGGCGGCATCGCCCTGTCGCCTGCCTCGATCCGCAACACCATGCAGGATCTGACCCTCGCGGGCCTCTTGGCCGCGCCACACACCTCGGCCGGGCGCATCCCGACCCATGCGGGCCTGCGCCTGTTCGTCGACGGCCTGCTGGAGGTCGGCGACCTGACCAAGGAAGAGCGTCGCGAGATCGACGGCCGGCTCGCCGGGCGCGGCCGGAACTTCGAGTCCGCCTTGGACGAGGCGTCTAACCTCTTGTCAGGCCTGGCCGGCGGGGCAGGCGTCGTCTCCAGCCCCGTGCGCGATTCTGGCGTCAAGCATGTCGAGTTCGTCGCCCTGGGCGGCGATCAGGCCCTGGCGGTGATCGTCGCCGACGACGGCACGGTCGAGAACCGGATCATGACCCTGTCGGCCGGGGTCACGCCTTCGACCCTGGTCGAGGCCTCCAACTTCCTGAATGCCCGCCTGCGCGGCCGGCCCTTCGCCGACGCCCGGCGCGAGATGACCCAAGAGTTGGAAATCGCACGGCGTGAATTGGACCAGACCGCCGCCCGCCTGGTCGAGGACGGATTCGCCGCCTGGTCCGGCGGCGCCGACCGGGAGCGCGCCCTGATTGTCCGCGGTCGCGCCAACCTGCTTCAAGACCGGGAAGGCCTGGCCGATCTGGAGCGGGTCCGCGTCTTGTTCGATGATCTGGAGCAGAAGGAACAGCTGATCGGCCTGCTGGACGGCGTCGATGCGGCCCAAGGCGTACGCATTTTCATCGGCGCCGAGACACGGTTGTTTTCACTTTCGGGTTCCGCCGTGATCGCGGCGCCCTATATGAGCGGCCGACAGCGGGTTCTGGGCGCCATCGGCGTCATAGGCCCCGCAAGACTGAACTACGCCCGTGTCATTCCGTTGGTGGACTATACCGCCCGGGTGCTGGGCCGGATGCTGGACGGGAACGACAAGTGAGCGACAAGCCCCTTAACGACGAACTGAACGCCGTGGACGCCGACATGGCCGAAACCAATGCCGAACACGGGCTGGACGCCCATCCGTCCGACGATCTGGCGCCGCTGGACGCCGTGATCGCGGAGCGTGACGAGTGGAAGGACCGCGCCCTGCGCGTCGCCGCCGAGATGGAGAATCTGAAGCGCCGTTCGGAGACGCAGCAGAACGACGCGCGCGCCTTCGCGATCCAGCGCTTCGCCAAGGACCTGCTGGGCGTCGCCGACAATCTTGAACGCGCCCTGATGGCTGCGCCCAAGGACGCCGAGGGCGCAACGGCCGGTCTGGTGACCGGGCTGGAACTGACGCAAAAGGCCTTGCTGCAAGCCTTCGACGCCAACGGCCTGAAGCGCGTCGCGCCGGAGGCGGGCGAGGCCTTCAACCCGCATCTGCATCAGGCGATGATGGAACAGCCGTCCGAGACCGTGCCCGGCGGGTCGGTGATCCAGACCATGCAGTCCGGTTTCGAACTGTTCGGCCGCACCGTCCGCCCCGCCATGGTGGTCGTCGCCGCCAAGGGATCCGGCGCCCAGGCTCCGAACCCCTATGGCGCCGCCCCCGCCGCCGACGGTCAGGCCTTCGACGGCAAGGCCTGATCCGCAGTCGTCAGGCGGCGTCGGTCAGAACTGACGCCGCCAGGCTCCGATCAAGGCGAACTCCGGCGGCGCGTCTGCGACATGGCGCGGCTCGCGGCTGGCGACCGCTTGAAGCGTCATGCTGGATCCGTCCCACAGCTGACGTTCGCCCCCAAGGATGAAGTCGATCTGACGCCCGCTGGGCGTCGCCGAGAAGCTGCGGCGCGAATAGGTCAGCGGATCGAAATATTCGACCGGAACATCCGCCAGCATGGCCGAGAAGGTTCCGCGCTCTATCCTGAGCGGTTGAGCCAGGGTGAAGCTGATCCGGTCGCAGATCATCGAACAGCCCGTCAGCAGGCCCAGCCGCCAGTTCGAACTGATCGCCGCCTGATCCATCGACAGGAAACGACCCTCGATCCGAGTCGACCCCATGCCCGCCTCGCCGATCAGGCGCAGGCCCGGCCGCAGCGTCCAGTCGCCGCCGAGCGCATAGAAGCTGGTCCGTGACGGCAGGGCGAAGTCGGACCCGCCCGGCAGGAAGGCGCCCAAGGGTCCAAGCCGTTCATCCAGAGCGCCGACGCTGAACGACAGACCGCCGTCCGCTCCGCGCCATCCGATCGCCGCGCGACTATAGGTCGAGGCGTCCTGCTCGACACGACGCAGCGGCATCCGGCGATCGCCGCCCCCGCTTTCGCCAGAAACCGTCACCGCGCCGAACCGCAGGGCGCCCCGCACGGCGTGGTCGGCCTGGGCCAAGGCGGCGAAACCGTCGCCCGCCGCACCGTTGAACGGCGATGTCGCCCCGCCCTTTCCTTGCCAGACCGAGAAATTCATCCGACCCGTGGCGACATCCAGCATCGCCTCCTGCCGCGGCTCGTCCCCCATCCAGGGCGCATCATAGAGATCGTGACGAGGCGCGATCGGGTCAGGTCGGGCGCTGGGTTGGGCCGCAATCAGGTTCAATCGACCGCCGCCCGGCAGGGCCAGGGTGGTTGTCGCCGTGGTGTTCTGCTCGAACGGCGCCGCCTGATAGGATCGGCTCGGCGCAGTCGGATAGGCGCCGCCCAGTTGGACGGCGAACATCCGATCGTAGGCGTCGTACAGCACCGTGTTCAGCGCCGTTTGGCGACCGAAAGCGTCCCCGAACGCCGCGCCGACGAAGCTGCCCGGTTCGCTCATGCTGACGATGGAGCTTCCGTCCGCCATCGGCGTCGAGGTCGTTCCGACCGGTCTGAACGCGCCGGCCATGTCCAGCAGGCCGCGCCCATAGACGATGTCCGTGCCGGGATCGCCGGCGTCGCGTGCGGTCGTCAGCAAGATATCCAGAGCCGCACGCGCCGACAGATTGGGGAAGGCCTGCATCAGCAAAGCGAGCGCGCCGGACACATGCGGCGCCGAGAAGGATGTGCCGTTGACGCGCCAACACGACGTGCCCTCGCACCCAGTGATCACATCCTCGCCCGGCGCTGAAATATACCCGGCCGCCGTATCCCCCGCCCTGTTCGAGAAGCTGGACATCGCATCGGTCGCGCCGTGCGATCCGACCGCGATGACGCTGCCGGCGAACCGGGGGTCGATGGCGTAACGCGCGGGCCAGCCCGGATTGGCGTTTCCGTCATTGCCCGAAGAAGCCACGATCACGGCGCCCGAGTTGACGGCGCGCAGCAGCGCCGCCTCGAACGCCGAGCCCAGCCGCCCATCGCCGCCCAGCGACATGTTGATGATCTTGACGCCATTGGCGACGGCGTAGTCCAGCGCGCGCACCAGATCCGAACTGCTGAAACAGACGTCCGTATTCTTGTCCGTGCAGTCAGAGATATCGGTGCGGATCGACAGGATGGTCGAGTTGTACGCCACGCCAATCGTACCGAACCCATTGAAGTTCGAGGCGATCACGCCCGACACGCGCGTGCCGTGGCTGCTTGACGCCACATAGGGCGTGTTGCGTCCGACGACCACGTCCGTCGAGGCGCTGGAAATACGCCCCTCCAACTCGGGCAAGGTATTGGCGATGCCGGAGTCGACGACGGCGACGGTGACGCCGGCTCCGGTCGCCCCGGCCTGCCAAGCGGATTGGACCTTCATATTGGCCAGGCCGTAGTTCCGCAGATACTCGCTCGACGTCACCGAAGGAGGCGGAGGCGGAGGCGGAGGCGGCGGAGGCGGTGGTGGTGGGGGGGGGGGAGGAGGCGGGGGCGGTGGGGGCGGAGGAACAGGGGGCGTGATCGTGCCGCCGCCGCCACCGCCTCCTCCTCCACCACCGCCTCCGCAACCCGCGAGCGGTAGAAACAGCAGGCCCATACCCAGGACGATCGCCCCGCGAAGTCGCAATCCATTCACGCCCTAACCCTCCCACAGTCAAGGCTGCTTTCCGCAGCCTCCGCATCAGTAACGGCCTAATTCTTTAACGCTTTATCGAACGTCGCCAGCAGCTTGGACCAGCCGTCCTTTGCGTCGGCCTCCGAATAGCTGGTGCGGTAGTCGGCGTGGAAGCCGTGCTGGGCGTCGGGATAGACGACGATCTGGCTGCCGGTCTGGCCGGCGCGGGCCAGGGCTTCGCGCATCCGTTCGACGCTGGCCAATGGGATGCCCTGATCCTTGCCGCCATACAGGCCGAGCACGGGCGCCTTCAGATCGTCAGCGATGTCGACCGGCCAGGGTTGGCCCGATGAGATCTGAACCGGCGTGGCGTCTGCGGCGGGCGCCAAGCGGCCGTACCAGGCCACACCCGCGCCGATCGCGGCAAAGCGGGCCGCCGCCTGCCACACCACCTTACCGCCCCAGCAGTAGCCGGTGATGCCGACCTTGCCGTCCTTGGACCACGACTGCTGGCTGGCCCATTCCAGCGTCGCCGACAGGTCGCTCATCACCTGCTCATAGTTCGCCGCCCCGACGATCTGCATGATCCGTTGCATATCCGACAACGGCGCGGGATCCTCGACCCGGACGAAGAAGGCCGGTGCAATGGCGGCGTATCCCTGCTTGGCCAGACGGCGGCAGATGTCGCGGATATATTCGTGGACGCCGAAGATCTCGGACACCACCACCACGACCGGGAAAGGCCCGTCGCCCGCCGGCCGGGCGACATAGGCCGGAAGCTGGAACCCGTCCGGCGCGGCATAGGTCACGGTCTCGGTGGACAGACCCTCGGCGTCGGTCGTGATGGGCTTGGCTTCCTTGGCCAAGGCCGCGACCGCATAGCCGGAAAAGAGCAAGCCACCCAATGCGCCCAGTGTTCGACGACTCAGTTTCAGATCGTCGGCGGTCTGGCCTTCGGGGCGGATCAGCACGGTCATGGGACGCTCCAACGCGGGAAAGACGTCAGAGCATCACGGCTGACGGCAGTCGTCCAGTCACGATAAGGCGCGCTTTAAAACGGGAAGAAGGGCGCTCAAGCAGTCCGATGCCGCGCGCGTCGAGCGTTAGCGCCCTTCCTTCCAAGATTAGTGCCTGAAGACCCGCACGCCGGTGAAGGCCATGGCGATGCCTTTCTCGTCGGCGGCGGCGATGACCTCGGCGTCTCGCATCGAGCCGCCGGGCTGGATCACCGCCGTGGCCCCAGCCGCGACGGCTTCCAAGAGGCCGTCGGCGAAGGGGAAGAAGGCTTCGGACGCGCACGCCGAACCCTCGGCCAGCGACTGGCTCAGCCCCTTGGCTTCACCCGCCTCCTTGGCGCGGATGGCGGCGATGCGGGCGCTGTCGCGACGGTTCATCTGGCCGGCGCCGATGCCGGCCGTCTGGCCGTCCTTGGCGTAGACGATGGCGTTGGACTTGACGTGCTTGGCTACGGTGAAGGCGAACAGCATGTCCTGGATCTCGGTCGGCGTCGGCTGGCGCTGGGTGACGATCTTCAGGTCCGAAGGCTTGATCAGCGACCGGTCGCGGCTCTGGACCAGGAAGCCGCCAGCGACCGAGCGGAACACTTCGCCCGCGCCGTGCGGATCGGGCAGGCCGTCGGTGATCAGCAGGCGCAGGTTCTTCTTTGCCGCGAAGACGGCCTTGGCCTCATCGTCGGCGCCGGGGGCGATAACGACCTCGGTGAAGATGCCGGTGATGGCGCGGGCGTCTTCGCCGTTCAGGGGACGGTTGACCGCGATCACGCCGCCGAAGGCTGAGACGGCGTCGCATTCCAGCGCGCGAGCATAGGCTTCGGACAGGTCCTTGCCCACGGCCACGCCGCACGGGTTGGCGTGTTTGACGATGACCACGGCCGGCTGTTCGAACTCGGCCACCAGCTCATAGGCGGCGTCAGCGTCGGCGATATTGTTGTAACCCAGTTCCTTGCCCTGAACCTGTTCGGCATAGGCCACGCCGGGACGACGCTCGCCGGTGCGGTAGAAGGCGCCCGTCTGATGCGGGTTCTCGCCATAGCGCAGGGTCTGGGCCAGGGCGCCCGCGATGGACTTGCGGGCCGGCGCGGCATCGTCGATTTGACCGGCGAACCAGCCAGAGACAGCGGCGTCATAGGCGGCGGTGCGCGCGAACGCGCGGGCGGCCAGGCGCTTGCGCAGGGCCATATCTGTGGAGCCCTGGGCCTTCAGCGCCTCAAGGATCAGGCCGATGCTCTCGCCGTCGACGGCGACGGCGACGTAGCCGTGGTTCTTGGAGCCCGAGCGGATCATGGCCGGGCCGCCGATGTCGATATTCTCGACCGCCGCCTCGAACGCGCCGTCGGCCGCGACGGTGCTTTCGAACGGATAGAGGTCGATCCAGACGATATCGATGGCGCCGATGCCGTGATCGGTCATGGCCTGGGCATGGTCGGCGGCGTCACGCACGCCCAAGAGGCCGCCGTGGACGATAGGGTGCAGGGTCTTGACCCGGCCGTCCATCATCTCGGGGAAGCCCGTCAGATCGGCCACGTCCTTGACCGGCAGGCCCAACTTCTCGATCGCCGCGCGCGTGCCGCCGGTCGAGACCAGTTCGACGCCCAGATCATGCAAGGTGCGGGCCGCGTCCTCCAGCCCGGCCTTGTCGGACAGAGAGATCAGGGCGCGTTGCGGCTTGACCCGGTCAGGGGCGGGCGGAAAGTCGGGAGCGGCGGGCATGGGCGGCGTCCGTGATGGCAGGGGAGGATGGCGCGCCGTCTAGACCCAAACCGCTTCGCCGTCACCCCACGGACGGTTTCAGGGCCTGATCGGGAGAGATCAAATCGCAGCGCGATTTTATCGACGCCGTGAATCAGGCTCTTGCATCAGGTCGGTTCGCCGCTTGCGCCGGCCGGGCTCAGCTTCCAGCGGATCTTTGTCTCGCTGTCGGTGCGGGCCGAGCCGCGCACGACGATCTGCAGCGAGCGGCGGGTCAGGCCGGCGTCGATATGGACGCTGGGCTCGATGGCCACGTCCGGTCCATCGGTCCTGAACCACCAGCCCCGGCCCGAGGCGCCGCGCAGCAGGATCGAGCGCCGGTCGCGCGCTAGCGAGGCCTGAACCCCCGGCTCCAGATGGAAGCGGATGGCGTAGGGGGCCGCGATCTGGCGCACCATCTCCTTGCGGCCGGGCGTGGGAAAGAGCTTTTCTTCGGCCCGCAGTTCGTCCAGTCGCTGGTCCAGATACAGCCGGCGTTGATGGTTCAGGCCGAACAAATCATTCCAGCCGTCGTGTTCCATCTCCAGCCAGACGGCGCCGTCTCCGTCGCGCAGGTCGGTGGTCACATGGATCGGCGGTCCGACCAGGCGCGGGCCCAAGAGCTCACCCTTCCAGCCGCCCAGCGGTTCATTTAGCGATCGCTCGCCCAGGGTCAGGGTCGAATGGGCCGGCGTCAGCCGCAGGGCCTGGCGGTCAGTGGAGGCCGGCGTCCAGCCAGAGCCGGTCACCAGACGATCCTTGCCGCAAGCGATCTCCAACGCCAGCGGCTGGGCGCAGGCGGCCGCCCCCCAGGCTTCGCGCGCCGGCGGGGCGGTGTCGGCGATGATGGTCAGCAGGGGGCTGGCGATGCGCGTCAGGCCGGCGACCGCACCGGTCGCTGCAGGCGCGTCGTCGCTTCTGGCCGCCGCTTCGTCGTCGTGAGCGCGGGCGGCCGCGACGCGTTCAATGGTGGAGGGGCCGCCGCCTTGGAAACTGGCCAGACGACCATCGGGCAAGGTCAGCAGGCGCAGGCCCTGCGTCAGCCGAGCGATGGCGGCCGAGACGCTCTCAGGCGTCGGTTCGGACAGTTGCGACAGGGCGTCGTCCAGCGTCAGGAGGTCGAGCAGCAGCTCAAGCCCCGCCTCGGGACTGCGCGAGGCGTGGGCGCCGTCGGCCTGCACTGTGGTCTTCAGGGCGCCGTCCAGCCGCGACAGCGCGCGGCGACGCAAGGCCTGCCCTGGCGCCCCCGCCAGCACGCAGCCGCCGATGGCCGCCGCCGTCAACCGCTCGGCCCGGCTGGCCAGACCGCCGGGCGGACGCAGCAGTTGCCGGGTCTGGCGCGCCAGACTATCGGCCAGTTTCAGCCGCTCGGCCTCGGTCGCCACCGCGCCCATCCGCCGTGCGCCGCACGCCAGATTGACGACCCGCCGCGCCAGGATTTCCGGTCCCCAGGCGAAGGGCGACCATCGTGCGAAGGCGTCGGTCCAGGCCAGGGTCAGACGCAGCGCCTCGCGCGCGCCTCGGTCGCCTTGGGCCATCAGCCCCGGCATCCAGGCGAAGGCGTGAAGCTCGACCGCAAAGGGCCGCGAAGGACTGGGCCGGTTCCACGGATCGGACGGAGGCTCGACCTCCATCGAGGCGCCGGCCAGCATGAAACGCCCGGCCAGGACATTGCGCCCCGGCGCCGGATCGTGCGGGCGGAAATCGCGCGGCGTGGCGGCGAAGGCCGTCACCTTTCCTCCGCCCAGCGGCGCCCCCAGCGTCAGGCCGTAACCGGGCAGGCCGTAAAGTTCGATCCACAGCTGCCGCGTCGCCAACCGTCCGGCGATGGCGGGCCACAGGCCGGGTCCAGCGATCGTGTCGCCCGACCGCACGGGCGTGCGCACCGGCGCGCCAGGCAGGCCGGGAATCTGACCCGAGGCGACGTCCAGCGTCGTTTCCTGGCCCCGCGGGGCGAAGGGGCCGAGCGGGCTCACGCGAAGCTCTGAGCAGCCGGCGCGGCCTTCAGGGCGGCGATATTGGTCGCGTAATCGCCCTTGAACACGAACGAGCCGGCGACCAGCGCATCCGCGCCGGCGGCGACGCAGGCGGCGGCATTGGCGGAGGTCACGCCGCCGTCCACCTGAAGGTGAGCCGACGAACCGGCGCGGTCGAGAATGGCTCGCGCGCCCGCGATCTTCTTCAGCGAACTGTCGATAAATTTCTGACCACCGAAGCCCGGGTTGACCGACATGATCAACACCAGATCGACCAGATCGACCACCTCTTCCAGGATCGACAACGGCGTCGCCGGATTGAACACGACGCCCGCCTTGGCGCCTAGCTGGCGAATGCGACCCAGGGTGCGATGCAGGTGCGGCCCGCTTTCAGGATGGACGGTCAGGACATCGGCGCCCGCCTCGCGGAACGCCTCCAGCCAGGGATCCACCGGCGCGACCATCAGATGCACGTCGAACGGCAGGGTCGTGTGCGGTCGGATCGCCTTCACGATGTCGGGGCCGAGCGTGATGTTCGGCACAAAATGCCCGTCCATCACATCGACATGAATCCAGTCGGCGCCCGCCGCTTCCAGCGCGCGGACTTCTTCACCCAGCCGCGCGAAATCGCTGGCGAGGATCGACGGGCAGATCAGAGGGGTAACGGCCATGGCCTTCCGGATAAGGCGGGTTGCGGGCAGGAGCAAGGCGCTCCCGCTCAGGACACCCGTTCCAGCCTGGCCGCGAAGAAGCCGTCCAGTCCGCCGTGTTCGGCCCACATGGAGGGCAGGATGCGCAGCCAGCCTTCGGGCGTCAGCGCCTCGGGCGGGGCGCCGACGGCGACCGGATCGGAAGCGACGGTGCGGAAGGCAGGATTGCGACGCAGGAAGGCGATGATCTGGGTCTCGCCCTCCTCGCGCTCCAGCGAGCAGGTGCAATAGACCAGACGGCCGCCCGGTTTGACGCGTTCGGCGGCGGCGTCGAGCAGTCGGTGCTGAACGTCCGCCAATTTGGCGACCTCTGCCGGTTTGGTGGCGCGCAGGACCTCCGGATTGCGGCGGAAGGTGCCCGTCGCGGTGCAGGGCGCATCCAGCAGAACGGCGTCGAAGGTGCGGGCGTCCTCCCAGTCCTCGGCCGGGACGGCGACGACCTCAGCGGTCAGGCCGGTCCGCTCAAGATTCTGCGTCAGGCGCTTCAGGCGCGGGGCGGATCGGTCGAGCGCGACGACCGTGGCGCCGGCGGCCGCCAGTTGAAGCGTCTTGCCTCCAGGCGCGGCGCACATGTCGAGCGCCGTCTCGCCGGGCTTCACATCCAGCAGCCGGCCGGGCACGGCGGCGGCCCCGTCCTGGACCCACCAGTCGCCGTCCTCGAAACCGGGCCATCCGGCCACATCGCCGCGACGGCCGGTGCGAACCGTGCCACCGGACAGAACCTCGCCCTCGACAGCGGCGGCGACCGCGGCGGGATCAACGCCTGGCTTCAGGCTGAGGTCGGTCGCGGGTTCTTCGCGCGCGGCCAAGGCCAGACCCGCCAGGGCGGCCTCGCCATAGGTCGCCTTCCAGCGCGCCGCGATCCAGTCCGGCAGATTGCTCTCGGCCGTCGTCAGGCCGGGGCCTTCACGCCCAACCCCGCGCAGCACCGCATTGACCAGATTCTTGTAGGGCCGGGTCTTGGGATCGCGCTCGGCCAGTTTCACCGCCGTCGAGACGGCGGCGAAGGCGGGCGTTTCCAGCACCAGAGTCTGGGCCAGGGCGATGCGCATCAGGGTGCGCACAGCCTCGGGCGGCGACTTCTTCAGGCGGCGATCCAGGATCTGGTCGATCTCGCCCAAACGACGCAGGGCCGCCATGGCCACGGCCCGGGCGAAGGCGCGGTCCACCGGCTCCAGCGTGCGTGCGGCAGGCTGAGACAGGGCTTCGTCCAGGCCGTTGCGCTTCTCCAGCGCAGCGTTCAGCAGAATGCCGGCGACGACGCGGGCTTCGACGCCGATGTCGTCCTGCGACGGCCCTTGAGCGGCCTCGGCAGAGGCCGGGCGCGGACGGCCCTTGGTGGCCATGCGACGGCCGCGCGCCTGCGAGCTCTGGCCGCCCCGTCCCTCGGTGCTCATACCGCCACCTGCGCGCCCAGCTCGACCACGCGGCCGGGCGGGATGTGGAAGAAGTCCGTCGGATTGGCGGCGTTACGCATCAGGAAGATGAACAGCTTGTCCTGCCACAGCGGCATGCCCTGACGCGCCGACGGGATCAGCGAACGGCGACCCAGGAAGAAGCTGGTCGACATGATGTCGAACTTCAGCCCCTGCTTGCGGCACAGGCCCAGCGCACGCGGCACGTTCGGCGTTTCCATGAAGCCGTAGGTGACCGTGACCTTCTTGAAGTCGTCGTTGATCGGCTCCATTCGCACCCGGTCGGCTTCCTTGACGCGCGGGCGCTCGGAGGTGCGCACGGTCAGGATGACGTTCTTCTCGTGAAGCACCTTGTTGTGCTTGAGATTGTGCATCAGGGCGACCGGCGCGACATCGGGATCCGAGGTCAGGAAGATGGCCATGCCCGGAGCACGGTGCGGCGGACGGGCCTGAAGCATCTCGATCAGATCGTTCAGCGGCAGGCTGTCCTTGCGCGTCTTGGTCGTCAGAATCTGCGTCCCCCGCACCCAGGTCCACATCACGACGACCAGCAGGGCGCCCAGCACCAGCGGCATCCACGCCCCATCCGGAATCTTCAGCAGGTTGGATGTCAGGAAGACGCTGTCGATGAAGGCGAACGGAATGAGGGTCCCCGCCACCGCCCACATCGGCCACTTCCAGCCCTTGCGGATAACCGAATAGGCCATCAGCGTATTGACCAGCATGGTGCCGGTCACCGCCACGCCATAGGCGGCGGTCAGGTTATGCGAGCTCTGGAACACGACCAGCAGCACCAGCACCCCGACCATCAGGAAGGTGTTGACCGCCGGCACGAAGATCTGGCCGGCCTGGGTCTCGGAGGTGTTCTTGATGTCGATGCGCGGCAGAAGGCCCAGTTGCACCGCCTGCTGCGTCACCGAGAAGGCGCCGGTGATCACCGCCTGAGAGGCGATGACGGTCGCGGCGGTCGCCAGGATCAGCATCGGCCAATAGGCGAACTGCGGCACCATGTTCCAGAACGGGTTCTCGGATGCGGCCGGATTGTCCAGGATCAGGGCGCCCTGGCCCAGATAGTTCAGCGTCAGGCACGGCAGGACGAAGGCCAGCCAGCCCATGCGGATCGGCGCCTTTCCGAAATGGCCCATGTCGGCATACAGGGCCTCGGCCCCCGTGACGGCCAGGAAGACGCTGCCCAGGATCACGAAACCTAGGAAGCCATCGTTGAGCAGAAGCATGACGCCATAGTGGGGCGACAGGGCCCGCAGCACGCTGACGTCGTCGAAGATATGATACAGGCCCAGCGCGCCCAGGCTCAGGAACCAGACGGCGGTGATTGGGCCGAAATACTTGGCCAGGCTGGCGGTGCCGCGTGACTGGACCAGGAACAGAGCGATCAGGATGCCGGCCGAGATCGGCACGATGAAGGAATCCAGCCGCCCGGCCAGACCCGGCGCATCCTGCAGGCCTTCGACCGCGGACAGGACCGAGATGGCGGGCGTGATGATGCCGTCGCCATAGAAAAGGGCCGCGCCGCAAACGCCCAGAATGAAGATCCAGGCGCTACGCCGACCGACCGCGAACTGGGCCAGGGCCATCAGCGACAGGGTGCCGCCCTCGCCCTTGTTGTCGGCGCGCATCAGGAAGAAGACGTATTTGAACGTCACCACCACCATCAGCGCCCAAAACGCCAGCGACACGACGCCGATCACGGCCAGATCGCCGCCGACGCCGGAGCGTGCATGGTCGATCGCCTCGCGCAGGGCGTAAAGCGGGCTGGTGCCGATGTCGCCAAACACCACGCCGATCGCGCCGATGGTCAGGGCCCAGAAGCCGCCGTGCTTGGCGGCCTGGCCGCCCGGGATGTGGGATTCCGGACCCGTGGCGTGGGTGGGCTTTTCCGGCGTGTTCGACGCGGGCGAGGGAGCGCTCGCGTCGTGGGGAGTGTCCCCGGCCATGCGTATCCTCCGGGTCTCCGACGCGGCGTCGGTCCCTTCAAAGCGGCGAGCCTTTAGGCCCATTCCACGCGGTCTTCAATCGCGCCGCAGCGGATTCGGTTTCGGCGTTCTGCGGCGCGATTTGTGATTCGGCCCCTGAACGCCTATTTTCGCATCAGGAACAGAACCATGTCAGACAGCCAACGCTTCCCCGTCGCCGCCCACGCCCTGGCCTATATGGCCCACAAGGGCGCGTTCGGGCCTGCGCAGGCGATGCCCAGCGGCGTGCTGGCGTCCTCCATCCCGACCAATCCCGTCGTGGTGCGGCGTGTGACCGCCCTTCTGGCCAAGGCCGGGCTGATCGCCACCCGTCCGGGGGCGACCGGCGGCTCTTGGCTGTTGCGTCAGCCCGAGGACATTCGGCTGGATCAGGTGCTGAAGGCGGTGAATGGCTGCGCCCACATCGGCTCGCCTCCCGCCGGCGCCAAGGGTTGCCCGATCAGCGAGCATATCCCGCGCCAGGTCGCCAAGGCCCTGACCGCCGCCGACGAGGCCGCGACCGAAGCCCTGTCCAAGATCACCATCGCCGATCTCCTGGCCGAAAACCCGATCGCGCTGGCGGCCTATGCGCCGCACAAGTCCTGCCCCGTCGCGGCCTGATCGGCCTGTGAACCGGTCTGTCCTGATCACCGGCGCCTCGGCCGGCATCGGCGCGGCCCTGGCCCGGACCTATGCCGCCGAGGGCTGGAATGTGATTCTGACGGCGCGTCGCCAAGCCCCGTTGCAGGCCCTAGCCGACGACCTGACCGCCGCCCACGGCGTGACCGCGACCGTGATCCCCGAAGACCTGTCCGATCCCACAGCGCCCGAGCGGCTGGTCGCAACCATCGCGGCCCACGACCTGACCGTCGACGGACTGGTCAACAATGCGGGATTCAGCCGGGTCACCGGCTTTCTGGACACCGATCTGAGCGCGCACCGCGCCATGATTCAGGTCATGCTGACCGCGCCGGTCGAGCTGTCGCGCCTGTTGCTGCCCGGCATGATCCAGCGGGACTTCGGCCGGGTGCTGAACGTCGCCTCGCTGGCCGGCCAGATGCCCGCGACCGGGGGCGACACCCTGTACGGACCGATCAAGAGCTTCCTGATCAAGGCGTCGCAGGGCCTGCATCTTGAGACGCAGGGGACCGGCGTTCACGTGACGGTGCTGAACCCCGGCTACACCCTGACCGAGTTCCACGACGTCAACGGCTCGCGCGAGCAGGTCTCCAGCGCCTATCCGGCCTGGATGTGGATGGACGCCGCGCGCGTGGCGCGCATCGGCTATCACGCGTGCGAGGCCAACCGTCCCAGCGTCACCCCCGGCGTCATGAACAACGTCATGGCCGGACTGGCCCGCTTCCTGCCCGGCGGCCTGGCGCTCCGCATGGTGGCGAACCATGCGAAGCGGCTGGACCGGATCTGATCAGATGTGGATGGCGTGCCCGAGGGCGCGCAGGCTGGCCTCGTGGAAGGCCTCGCCCAGCGTCGGGTGGACGTGAATCGTCCCGGCGACGTCTTCCAGAACCGCCCCCATCTCCAGCATCTGGGCGAAGCTGTTGGACAGTTCCGACACATGCTGGCCGACCGCCTGAATGCCCAGGATGCGGTGGTCGCTCTTGTTCGCGATCACCCGCACGAAGCCGCCGTCCTCGCCCGCCTCGATGGCCAGGGCGCGGCCGATGGCGGCGAAGGGGAAGACCGACTGGATCACATCGTCGCGGCCCGCGACCTCGTTCGGGCCCAGACCGGCCGAGACGATTTCCGGCTCGGTGAAACAGACCGCGGCGATGGTGACGGGGTCGAAGATGCGGTCATGGCCGGCGATGATTTCGGCGACCACTTCGCCCTGGGCCGAACCCTTGTGGGCCAGCATGGGTTCGCCGGTCAGGTCGCCGACCGCCCAGACGTTCTTCATCGAGGTGGCGCAGCGCTGGTCGATCTTCACGAACGGACCGGCCATGGCCACGCCCATGTTTTCCAGACCCCAGCCTTGCGTACGCGGACGCCGACCGACCGTGACCAGCACCTTGTCGGCGTCCAGTTGCAGCGGCTCGCCGTCCTTCGTCGTGATCGACAGCTTTCCGTCGCCGAAGCCCCCGGCGCGCGCCCCCAGATGCAGCTCGACGCCATGCTTCTCCAGCCATTTGGCGACCGGATCGGTCAGGGCCTTGTCGTAGAGCGGCAGGATGCGGTCGGCCATTTCGACGATGGCCACCTCGGCGCCCAGCTTGCGATAGGCGATGCCCAGCTCCAGCCCGATATAGCCGCCGCCCACGACGACCAGCTTCTTTGGAACGTCCGACAAGCTCAGCGCCTCGGTCGAAGAAATGACGTCGCCGCCGAACGGCAGGAAGGGCAGCTCGACCGGCTCGGACCCGGTCGCCAGGATGACGTGTTCGGCGGTGATGCGGATATCGCCTTCGTCGGTCTTGACCACGCAGGTCTTGGCGTCGGCGAACTCGGCCCAGCCCTTGATGACCTTGACCCTGGCCTTCTTCAGCAGGGTCGCAACCCCGGCGTTCAGCTTACGGACGATCCCGTCCTTCCATTCGACCGTCTGCGACAGGTCGATGGCCGGCGCCGCCGCCGTTATGCCCAGCGTCCCGCCGCCGGCCGCCTTGGTCACCGTCTCGAACTTGCCTGCCGCATGGATAATGGCCTTGGACGGAATGCAGCCGACGTTCAGGCAGGTGCCGCCCAGCCCGTCGCCGCCATCGACCAGCACGGTATCCAGCCCCAGTTGGCCGCAACGGATGCCCGCGACATAGCCGCCGGTGCCCGCGCCGATGATCAGGACTTTGGTTTTCAGGGTTTGGGTCAACGATAGGCCTCAAGGCGGGTGCTGAACTGCGGAGGAACTTGCTGGGGCTCGACAACGCGGACCGCACCGGATCCGGTTTCCATGGCCAAAACGATGTCGCCGGGTTTGACGCGCTGGAAATCGACGCAAATCATGCCTTGATAGCCGCCCAGCGGACGGGCGGTTTCCGCAGCGGTCAGGGTGTATGTCTCTTGCGGGGCGCCTTGAAGCGTTTCCAGTCTGGCGATGGTCGCCTTGGATTGAATGACCTCGATGGTCGGCGTCCGGCTGGGTTCCGGCAAACGCTCCACCGTCGTCACCCGCCCGATGAACAGCGCCGGCCCATCGTTCCGTAGCAGAGACGACCATGCCGGCGGCGGCTCGGGAATGCAGGCGTTAGCGGACGAGGCGACGACGCCGACGGCTGCTAGCAGGCTGACGCCGATGGTCAGCGCTTTGACTTTGACTTGCCGCATCACATTACCCTTCCGATTCCCGATGCTCCTCTCTCGGCGACGAGAGAGGATCATCAAGAGCCATGGCGCCAAATTCGAGGTGATAGCCATAGGCGCGGGCGGACCTCGCTTTCCCGCTTAGAAAATGGGCATCACCCCATCCACAGCGTCGCCGGGTTTTCCAGAAGCCCCTTGATCCGCTGCACGAACACCGCCGCGTCGTGACCGTCGACGATGCGGTGATCGAAGCTGGACGACAGGTTCATCATCTTGCGCACGACCATCTGGCCGTCCTTGACCACGACCCGTTCGGCGATCTTGTTCGGACCAACGATGGCGACCTCGGGGTGGTTGATGATCGGCGTGTGGACCACCCCGCCCAGCGTGCCCAGCGAGGTGATGGTGATGGTCGAACCCGACAGCTCTTCACGCTTGGCCGAACCGTCCTTGGCCGCGCCCGAGACGCGGGCGATTTCCAGCGCCGTATCGTAGGGGTCGCGCGCCTCGGCATGGCGGACCACCGGCACCATCAAGCCGTTCGGCGTCTGGGCGGCGATGCCCAGATGGACCGGGGCGTGCTGGGTCAGGACGCCGGCTTCGTCGTCATAGGTGGCGTTGATCTGGGGCTGGTCGCGCAGGGCGACCACGATGGCGCGGGCGATGAAGGGCAGGACGTTCAGCTTGGGCTGATCCTTGGACTTCGTCGCGTTCAGATGGGCGCGCAGCTCCTCCACCGCCGTCATGTCGATCTCCTCGACATAGGTGATGTGGGGAATGCGGCGCACGCTCTCGGCCATCTTCTCCGCAATCTTGCGGCGCAGGCCGATGATCTTGACCTCGGTCGTCCCTTGCGTCTTCGCATAGGTCGAGCCGCCGCCGGACGGCGCCGACGCGGGTTGCGAACCGCCACGCGCGATGAAGCCGTCCAGATCCTCGTGCGTGATCCGACCCGCCGGGCCGGAACCGGGCACGAAGGTCAGATCGACGCCCAGGTCCCGCGCGCGATTGCGCACGGCCGGCGAGGCCGACGGGCGTTCGCCGGGCGCGCGGCCTGTCAAAGCCGGCACAGGCTTGGACAGCGCAGTCGCTGAAGGCGCCCTTTGAGCCGTCGAAACCGCGGCGGAAGCCGCCGTCGCATTCTCCGCCGGTTTCGGGGCCGGTTTCGGCGCCGCGACGGGCGTCGAGACATTGCCCC
>NZ_JAELUF010000059.1 GCF_016429195.1 Brevundimonas sp. ASV9 | reverse complement strand
GACATCATTAAGCTGAACGGCCTCTCTGACGGCCTCTACGTCGAACCCTACGCGGGAGGCGCGGCCGTAGCTTGGGAGCTGCTGCTTACTGGCGTTGTCCGGAGGGTAGCGATCAACGACATCAGCCTTCCAGTTTATAACTTCTGGTATTCGGTTCTGAACGAGACGGAGAGGCTGACGAGGCTCATTCGCGACACGCCGATAGATTTGCCGACGCGCGATCGCCTGAAACTCATCGTCGATAATCCGAAGGATCAAGACCCTCTCGATCTGGGATTCGCCCTATTTTACCTGAACCGCGTTCACCGTTCCGGGATCATCAATGGTGGTGTCATTGGTGGGAGAGCGCAGACAGGCGAATGGAAGATGGACGCTCGGTTCAATCGAGAAGACCTCATCCAGCGAATCGAACATATCGCGGACGCGCGACGCCGGATTGAACTGACCAACTGCGACGCGGTTGAATTTGTGGCAGCAGGTAGCGGCACTTGGTCGTCGAAGACCTTAGTTTACCTTGACCCGCCTTACTATGAAAAGGGGAGCCAGCTGTACCACCACTACTATCGTCATCCTGATCACGCCGCAGTTGCCGACGCCGTTGCAACCTTGGAAGCGCCGAAATGGATCGTGTCTTACGACGACGTCCGGCCAATCCATGACCTGTATTCAGAGTCGGAATGGTTGCAGTATTCGATTGGTTACAGCGCACGCGAAGCGGGCAGGGGGCGAGAGGCCATGTTCTTCAGCAGCGACCTACGAGTACCGGAGGTGACGGGGTCCATGATCGAGATCGGCCGATCAGCGGGTGACATATCGTTGAGGCCAGCTGCTTAAGGGTTCAGTGCAAGATTTCGCACTGGTGAAACGGCCTCTGCGGTGTCCTATCAGGCCAGGACTGGAGCGCATTCCGATGCGTCCTAATGTGCAAGAATTTCGACCCGTAAAGCGCGCGGGCGAGGTGGGGGAATGAGCGCGGCTCTTGGGAGCTAGGAGGGGTGCCGCCCCCGGGCGCCCGCGCAGGACTGTCGCGGCCTCACGCCCGCGCGATCGGGGTCTCTGACAGCCTGGTCGTGTAGGCCGGGCTGCGCATGTCCGCCCTGGTCGACCACCTCTTCGTCAGTCCGGCCCGAGCCGGCACCAGCGCGCCGCGCCCATGCCGGCGGTTGACCTGGTCGAGCGCCGCCATCAGCTGCTCGCGGCGCGGATCAACCTTGGCCAGAAGGTCGCCGGTGGCTGAGCCCGCCCGCACCAGATCGTCCAGCATCACCCCGGCCTTGGCGTAGCGGAAGCCCGGCGCCCATAGGCGGCGCACCACGACGGTCGCGGCCGCGATCATCTCCGTCGTGTCGCTGCTGGGCGTCCACAGCGCGGCGCGTCCGCTCACCGATCGCGGCGGCCCGGCCGCATGCGCGCCGGTGTGGAAGAAGACTGTCATGTCGGCCGATGCCAGACCGTGCTGGCGCAGCTTCTCGCCGGCGCGGGCGACATAGCTGGCCACGGACTCGAGCAGCTCGTCCAGGTCGGTGATCGGCCGGCCGAACATCCGCGTCACCGCGATGCCCTTTCGCGTAGGCGGCGTCAGCTCTAGATCTTGGCAGAGGATCCCGCGCAGCTCCAGGACCAGGCGCTCGCCGGTCACCGTCAGGAGGCCGCGCGCCGCGCGAGGATCCATGGCGCGTAGATCCGCCGCCGTCATCACCCCGATCGCCGTCAGCTTCGCGGCCGAGGCCCGGCCGACGCCCCAAACGTCCGCGACCTCGACGGTCGGCAGCAGGGCGTCCTGCCGCGCCGGCTCGGTCAGATCGCACACGCCCGCCAGCTCGGGCCGCTTCTTGGCCAAATGGTTCGCCACCTTGGCCAGCGTGCGCGTCGGTCCCAGGCCGACACAGGTCGGGATCCCGGTCCAGCGCCGAACGGTCGCCCGCATCTCGCGCGCCTGGCCCGCCGGGTCGGCATCGCCGGTGAAGTCGAGGAAGCTCTCATCGATGGAGTAGATCTCGACGTCGCGGGCGTAGCGTCGATAGACGTCGTTCACCCGGCGGCTCATGTCGCCATACAGGACGTAGTTCGAGGACCGCGCCACGACGCCGGCGGCCCTGGCCTGGTCGCGGATCTTGAACCAGGGATCGCCCATCTGGATCCCCAGCGCCTTGGCTTCCGGTGTGCGGGCGATGGCGCAGCCGTCGTTGTTCGACAGGACAATCACCGGCCGCCCCTCGAGCGCCGGTTCGAATACGCGCTCGCATGAGCAGTAGAAGCTGTTGCCGTCCGATAGGGCGAAGACGCGCCCGCTCATCGCGGCGCCGGGCGGTGCGGCGTCAGCGACCAGGTGATGACGCCCCAAATCAGGGCCTCGGACGCTTCGTCCAGGACGAGCGGCGTCATGGCGGGGTTGTCGAAGTCCAGCGCGAGACGACCGCCGGGCAGGCGCACGACGCGCTTGGCGCTGGGCTGACCATCGATCACGGCCACGACGGCGTCGTCCGGACGCGGCGCCAGGGATCGATCCACCACGACATAGTCGCCGTCGTTGATGCCCCGACCGACCATGCTGCGGCCCGCCACGCGCCAGACGAAGGTGGCGGTCGGGTTGGTGACGATCAGCTGCGCCGGATCGAGCGCCTCTTCCAGATAGTCGTCCGCCGGCGACGGAAAGCCGGCGCACAGGCTTGCGCCCATGAAGGGCAGGGGCTGGCCCGAGCCAAGCCTGACAGAAACACCAATCCTCGTCGCCATGCCTTCGGTTCGCTCTCGATCGCCAACCGACCCTCCGAGCGCCTTACGCGGCCCTCTGAAATGGGGAAAGGAAAAATGTTCCGGTAATGTTCCAAATCTTGTGGGTGTTTGGCGGCCCTGCTGGGCAGGGGCTATTCAAACAGGCCTGCGTCACCCTCCTCAGCAGACTACCGTCGCTTCGTTGAGAGGAATTCAAACAAGGAGAGGAAATTCCTCAATCTGTTCAGACACATACGCCCGTGGTATATCTTTAGTCGCAACGAGATAGGAGAAGGCTGATGTGAGCAGATCGCTGATACGACTTGGTGATCCCAGCGCCAACTGGGATCACCGCCAGTCGAATAAATCAGACCGGATTAACCAGGTCGGTCTGGAACCACACCATTGTTGAAAAGGACACAGACCATGGGCAAGATGCCCGATGATCGACGGCGGGTCCACCGCTCAACAAAAATCCCAGACCGAATGGAAGACCGAGTGGCGTTGCGACTTAAGCCCCGGCCGCCCCAACGACGCTAATTTAGAGCTGGGGTGCCAACGGCACCCCAGCCATTCATTCACCCAGCGCCTCGGAGAGTGCGCCACGCGATCGCTGCAGCCAGGCTGCAAACCCCGTTACCCGCTCCTCGGGCGCGGTCCAGCCGATCGGCCATCCCATCACCAGCTCGTAGAAGGGCGGGTTCGAGATCAGGCCGGCCACGTAGGAGCCGGTCCCATGTCTGAAACTCACCCGGACGTGGCGCGAAGAGCGGCGGCAGGGTTTCGCCGGCACCGCATCCAGCCCCCTCAACAGGTTGAAGATTGTCGTCCAGGTCCTCGCCGCGTTCGCCAGGCTGAATTGACCCGCGCTGCCCAGCGTCGCATCGAACGGCCCCGTGAACGCCGCCTTCGCCTCGTCCAGGATGAAGTCCGGAAAGTAGCCCGCATCCTGCGCCGTGGGCGTCGGCCAGAATGAACAGCCGCTTCCGTATATGAGGCGCGCCCGCTTCAGCCGCCGTGAACAGGCCCGCCTTGACGCCGTAACCCAAGCGCTGAAGGTCTCCGATGACCTCCCGACATCCCAGGGACAGATGGCCTTCGACGTTTTCGAGGAAGACCCATCGAGGACCGACCTCTCGCACGATCCGCTCGACCTCGGGCCACAGGTGACGGGGATCGTGTTCGCCACGGCGTCGTCCGGCCTGGCTGAAGGGCTGGCAGGGATAACCGGCAGAGACGAGATGAACGCGGCCGCGCCACGGTCGGCCGTCGAAGGATCGCAGATCGTCCCAGATAGGCGCCGGAGCCAGGGCCTGGTCTTCCATCCGGGCCACGAGAGCGGCCGCAGCATGGGCTTCCCGCTCGACGTAACCCACAGTGCGATAGCCGGGCTCGGCGATATGGACCCCGAGATCGAGACCGCCGTAGCCGGCGCAGAGAGAAAGTCCTCGCAGATCTGCGAAGGCGTGTTTGGTGTGAAGAGCCACAAAGCCCGTTCCCTTGTTCGGCCGCTCCTTGGCGATCGGGTGGGGGCTCGTGGCCTCGAAAGGTGAAACGCCTCCCCGACCAGATCGGCCGGGGAGGGCGTCGCCGGCGACGTCAGCCGCCGCCGGTGATGATGACCTCGCGCGCGGGGCGGGCGCCGCCGCCGGCGAGGCCGTAGTGGGTATCGACCGCCTCGATGTCGAAGGCGGCGAAGATCTCGCGCACTTCCGGCCGGTCATTCAGGGACAGGATGAACCGGCCCTTCAGGCGGCCCAGCTGCTCGGCCATGGCGGCGAACTCGTCCCGGCCGAACAGGTCGGCGCCGTAGTCGGTCTCGCAGCCGAAGTAGGGCGGATCGATGTAGAAGAGCGCGCCGGCGCGGTCGTATCGGGCGATGCAATCCGCCCAGGCCAGCTGCTCGATGGTGACGCCCTCGAGGCGCCGGGCGGCGGCGATCAGATCCGCGCCGACCTCGCTGGCGCGGAATCGGCTCGGCCCATCGGTTCGGACGCCGAAGTTCCGACCGCTGACCTTCCCGCCGAAGGCCGTGCGCTGCAGGTAGACGAACCGGGCGGCGCGCTGCAGGTCGGTCAGGGTCGTTGGATCCTCGCGCATATGCCGATCGAAGTCGGCGCGGGCCTGCAGCTGAAGCCTGACCAGCTCAACCAGGGCGCCGGGATGCGAACGCATGCATCGAAACAGATTGGCGACGTCGCCAGACAGATCGTTGATGATCTCGCATCGTGGGCGCTGTCGCCGGCGGAAGAAGACGCCCCCCATGCCCACGAAGGGCTCGATATAGAGGGTGTGCGGCGTCGCCTCGATCTCGGCCGTGAGGCGACGCGCCAGGTTGCGCTTGCCGCCGATGTAGGGGGCGACAGGCTTAGCGGGATCGACGGGCTTCAGCCCTGTCCCATGGGGATCATGATGACCCCCGGAATCTCGAGCCATGGTGCTCGTTCCGTTCTTCGGCGGCTCTCGAGGCGATCGGGTTAGGGCTCGAGGGCCTCAGGACGTTCAAGGCCGAACAGCGCCGGCACTTGATTTCGACGACGCCGGCAAGGGCGCCGGGTTCGGATTTGAACAGCAACGCCGAACAGCTGGCGCAGCGAACCGCCTCGCGCGAGACGGAGAAAACCTTTGCAGTCATGTGAGACTCAACCCAAGCGAGCCCCTGCCGGTCAGGCCGGTGGCGGGGCGAAGGGGGCGTGCACCCCCCGACGTGCTGAGCTTCAGTCTCGGCGGCTCGGGTGCGGCAAACACCCGGCCCCCGCCTCTAAAGACGAGAGCGGCTCCGGGATCGGACGCCGCTCTGCAAAAGGATATGGGCCGCTGTTGTGCCGTGCGGTCGCGACAACTAGGCCGCTGGCGTCGGATCGCGCGGTTTGAACCTGACGACCTCCTCGCCAATCCAGTCGTTCAGCCCCGTGAACTCCTGCTGCGTCGGCACGGTCTCATTGCGGTAGTAGACCGTGTCCGCCTTTTCGGGATCGCCCAAGCCGCCGGCATTCTGCGGCACCACGCCGATCAGGACGGGCGGGATGCGATGCGCCGCCAGGATATCGTCGCGGGTCGTGCCCTTCACGCCGATGAACTCGTCCTTTGCGGCGGCCTCGCCAGGGTGGATCAGCTGGACGCCCTTCTCCTTGCCGCCGGGGATGTGCAGGAAGAAATTTCTGAAATTCCCAGGCCCTTTGGACTTGTCCAGAGCCTCCTCGATCTGGTCGGCATCGGCCTCGCTCAGCTTCTCCTCGTTGACGTACATGATGAAGCCGGCGTGGCTGCCGTTCAGGTAGTATTTGCGCCGGAACAGCACCGCCGCCTCGTTCAGGAAGGCCGACTGCAGGCAGCTCAGATAATCCGGCACGCCATAGATCTCTTGGTCCAGGCCGAGACGCGCCAGGTGGAACACGGAGCCGGGTTCGAAGGCGTGGATGTCGCGACCGTTCGGCACGTAGAAAAACTCGCCATCGACCAGGCCACGGCGGGTGTATTTGGCCAGGCTGTTCTTCAGTCGGGCGATCCCGCCGATCCGGTTGGGCACGACCTCGAGATAACCGTTGCCGGTGACGGCGTAGTTATGCGCCCAGTCCGCGAAGGTCGGCCGGTCCAGCAGCCGATGGGGAATGAAGTCCTTGGCCAGCTGCTTGACCTTGTAGGCGATGGCGCTGGCGTGGTGCGGACTGACGTTCTCGGCGCGGGTGAGGGCGGCCATGGGAATCGGCGGCTCGTAGTATCGGCCGTTGTTCCAGCATTCCAGGTAGTCGATCAGCTCGCGACGCGACATGATGGGCTCGGGATCCCCGAACGAGAACGACCGGCCTGATACGCTGGACGTCATCGATGTGGCTGCCGCGTTTCTGCCGGCGCTGAAGTCGTAGCGACCGCGCGCGATCGCGCGGGCACGTCGGGATGCGGTCATGGTCATTGGTCGTAGATCCTCACGCGGGATTTGCGCTCGATGCCGATACCGGCCTCCAGCGGTTCGTTGTCGAGCGCCTGGAACAGCGCCCAGGCCAGATCGCCGTGTCCGCTCTGGCGGGTGCGCGGCGCTTCATAGGTCAGGTGGCGGCCGGATCCGGTCAGGGTCCGACGGATCGACATCAGGGCGCTGGTCAGGTCGATCCACTCGACCAGATACTCGAGGCGCTTCTTTCCGATGACGTCCAGGGCCTTGTGGACCATGCGGGTCTTGGTCAGCGGGTCGTAGCGATGGCCGCGCGCCCAGGGCTTCTTCTGGATGACGAGCTGAAGCACGGCCTTGCCGAGGCCCGTCTCATCGATGTCGATCTTCGTGACGTTGTAGCGCTCGCAAAGCGCCAGGATCCGCAGGGCCTGCTCGGTGAAGTCGGATCCTCGAAACTGCTCTTTCCAGATCACCCGGAACTTGCCGACGCCAGGAACTTCCGGCGGCGCGACCAACACCAGGCCCGCGTTGTCGGCGTTGTCGCCGTCACCGTTGGGATCGTAGGACAGCCAGACCTCGCCGGCGTATGGCCGGCCGAAGCCCAGCAGCTGGCGGCCGAAATCGACGTCGGTCCAGGCGTCGTGTTCGACCTGGCAGGGCCGCAGCGCCGCCATCGGGAAGACAGACATGCTGTCGTCCACGAACTGGCACATGTACAGGTTCGCCCAGGCGGCGGCCGACTTCCGCAGCCGCAGGCCTGCGACGTCGAAGAACGGATAGCCCATGGCCACCGCGTCCTCGATCGTGACGATGTGGCGCCAGATGCCGTCCTCGCACAGGCGCCCTTCGCGTAGGGCGGCATGGGTGACGTCGAAATCGAAGCGCTCGGATTTTGGCCGGTCGGCGTTCCAGGCCTTGCCGGTCCAGAAGGGATAGGCCTCGTCATTGATCGAGCTGGGCGTCGAGAAATAGGTCAGCCGGTATTGCTTGTGCGACGCCATGCCGGAGGCGACGTCCTCAAGCTTCTTGAACCCGTGGACCCAGAAGAACTCATCGAAATACAGGTCGCCGTGGTAGCTCTGCGCCGTGCGACTATTGGTGCCGAGGAAGTAGAGGGTCGGCTGGGTCTTCAGCTGGCCTGTGTCGCCATCCTCGCCCCGATCGATGGTGATGTGCTCGCCGGTCAAATCCACGCCGATCGTCAGTTTGACGAACTCGACGATGTAGGACCGGAACACCTGCGCCTGGCTCTTGGACGCCGACAGGTTGATCTGGTTGTTGCCCGTGTCCAGGGCATGGATCAGCTGCTCGCGGGCGAAGTAGAAGGTCGCGCCGATCTGGCGTGACTTCAGGATCATGCGGTGGCGCTGAAGGCGCTGCTCGTGCCAGACCTTCTGGTGGCCGATCATCTCGTCCAGGTGCCGCTGGCGAAGGATCTCGGCCTGGTCCTCGGTGATGACGTTGCGGCGCGGCGCCTTCTTCTCGCCGGCGTTCCGCTTGGCGACCTTGTCGTTCAGGTGTCCGCTATGGCCGCCCGGCTGTTCGTAGCGGCGGATCTTCGCCAGGGTGACGGCCTGGCGGCCGAGGAGATCGATTTCCTTGAAGTCGCGGCCGTCTTTGACGTTCTTCAGGATCAGCGCGATGAACCGCGCCTCAACGATGCTCTCCATGCGCTCGAGGGTGGAGGCGACGTCCCAACCGTCGCGCCGCTTCCAACTGGCGATGGTGTTTTCAGATTCGCCCAGCAGTTCGGCGATGTCGCAGGGCCGCCAGCAACTCCAGTAGAGGAACTTCGCCGCGCGCCGGCCATCCAGGCTCTCGGTTACGGGGAAGCCGAATCCGCCATTGCGGCAGATCAGGGCGCCGAGATCATCGTCGCCGCCGTGCGGTTCCTCCTGCTTTTTCGGGCGCTGCCTCATCGCGGCGGACGCTAACCGCGCGCGCGGGCGCGACGGGCCTCGGCCCTGTTGTCAGGACCGCACCGCACAACAGGCCCGCCTTGAGAAAGAGCGCGCCGAAGCGGTGATCTGCGGCCTCATTCGCTGGCTCGCCCAGCCCCCAGCAGATCGCCACCGAGGCCTGAATGTCCAAGACCAAGTTCTTCCGCATCGCCGTCGAAGGTCAGACCGCAACCGATGGTCGGACGATCAGCCGCGAGATGATCAACGAGTGCGTCGAGACCTTCAATCCTGACACCTACGGCGTCCGCATCAACATGGAGCACCTGCGCGGCTTCAGCGCTGAACCTCCGTTCAACGCCTATGGCGACGTGGTCGCGCTGAAAGCACAGGAAGACACCATCCAGCTCGCCGGCAAGGATGAGCGCCGCCTCGCGCTCTACGCCCAGCTCGATCCCACCGATGCCCTGGTCGCCATCAACAAGAAGCGCCAGAAGATCTACACCTCGATCGAGCCCCAGCCCGACTTCGCCGGCACCGGCAAGTTTGGCCTGGTTGGGCTGGCTGTGACCGACAGCCCCGCTTCGCTCGGCACCCAGCGCCTCGAGTTCAGCGTCAAAAAGGACGATCCCGTCGCGGCCGAGATCAAGGCTGACCTGGACCGTCGCAAGTCCTCTGCGACCAGCTTCTTCTCATCCGCCTACGAAACCGGCTTCGAGCTGGAAGCCGAGGCGGCGAACGAGCCCAGCGCCCTGGACAAGCTGGCCGAGATTTTCTCGGGCCTGGGCCTGGCTCCCAAAAAGGAAGAGCCGAAGAAGGTCGAGACGCCGGCGACGCCGCCGGCCGCCGCCGACAACGGTTTCGCCGCCGCCATGCAAGCCTTCACCGTCGCTCTGGCCGCCGATCGTAAGGCGGACAAAGAGGCGGCCGACCAGAAGTTCGCCGCACTCGAGAAGACCCTCGGCGATCTGAAGACCTCGCTCGAGGCAGAGCCCAGCCGACACTACACGGGCCGCAAGCCCGCGTCGGGCGGCGACGGCCGCGTCCGAGCCGACTGCTGATCCCCGACCAGACCCCGTCCCCTCGTAGCGCCACAGCCCATCGGACCTGATCCATGCAAGAATCTACCCGCATCCTCTTCAACCAGTACCTGGAAGACCAGGCCGAGCTGAATGGCGTCGACGCCGCAGCCGCACTGGCGGGGAAGGCCTTCACCATCTCTAACCAGTTCGCCGCCGGCACGCCGTCGGTTCAACAGCGCCTGGTCGATAAGCAGCAGGAGGATTCCGGCTTCCTCGGCAAGATCAACATCGTCCTGGTCGATGAGATGAAGGGCGAAAAGCTCGGCCTGGGCGTTTCCGGCCCGCTGGCCAGCCGGACGCAGACCAACGTCAACGGCTCGGTCGGCCGCAAGACGACCGACATCTCTGGCGTGGACGTCGAGGGCTACGAGTGCCGCAAGACGAACTCCGACACCCACATCACCTACAGCAAGCTCGACATGTGGGCGAAGTTCGCCGACTTCCAGACGCGAATCAGCAACCACATTCGCCAGCGCCAGGCGCTGGACCGGATCATGATCGGCTTCAACGGCACCTCGGCCGCCGCCAATACCGACAAGGTCGCCAACCCGCTCCTGCAGGACGTCAACATCGGCTGGCTGCAGAAGTATCGCACCAACCGTCCCAGCGCCGTCCTGTCGGCCGGCGGCACGGCCGGCAAGGTCATCGTCAAGGCCAGCGGCGGCGGCGACTATCGCAACATCCACTCGCTGGTCATGGACGCCGTCCATAACCTGATGCCGAGCTGGGCGCGCAACGACCCCGGCCTGGTGGCCATCCTGGGCGATGACCTTCAGCACGACATCTTCTTCCCGCTGATCGACGCGCAGAACGTCCCGACCGAAATGATCGCGGCCGATCTGATCCTGGGCGCCAAGCGCGTCGGCGGCAAGCAGCCCGCCACCGCGCCGTTCATGCTGCCCAAGTCGCTGTTCATCACGCGCCTGTCGAACCTGTCGATTTACGAGCAGGACGGCAAGCGTCGTCGGACCGTGCGCGAGGATCCGGACTTCGACTGCATCCGCACCTTCGAGTCCACGAACGACGACTATGTGGTCGAGGACTACGACTTCGGCTGCCTGGTCGAAAACATCGAGTTCGCCGCCTGATCAGGGGCGGCCCCGGCCGCCCCGCCTTCCTTCCGCATTTTTCGAGATCCCGATGTCCTTGATCGCCAAAATTCGCGCTCTGCAAGCCGCCGGCGAGGCGGTCACGCCTGAAGCCCTGGGCCAGACTGTGGTGGTCGAGGACGTCGTGGTCGAGCCCGCCCATATCGCCGGCGTTCCTCTGGCGGCCGAGATTCCCGCGATCTCGCCCGCGCGCCTGCACCGCCAGCTGGTGTTGGGTCGCATCATGGCGGCGTCCGGCAGCGGGTTCGGCATTGAACTGACGCCGATCGGCGACAATGACGACCTGTCGCCGGCCGACATGGAGATCATGCAGCTGAAGCTGCAGCTGATCGATCACCAGCAGACCCTGAAGGCGACCAAATCCCAGGAAACCAAGATCGCCATCAAGCGCCAGTTCGCGCCGCTCTATGCGAACTGGATCAAGGGTGTGCTCGAGGCGGACCTGGCGCCCCAGCGTGAGCAGGCGGCCGAACTGATCGCCACGATGATGATCTGGGCGATCGACTGCGGCGAATACTATGACGCCCTGCCGCTGGTCGAGTTCGTCCTGAAGCACAAGGTGCCGATGCCGGCGCGCTTCGATCGCGACGTCGCGACCTTCGTGACCGACCAGGTCGCGGAGGCGGCGATCGCTGCTTACGAAAAGGCCGATCCCGGCGTGGAAGCGTTCCCGCTCGAGATCCTTGGCCGGGTCGAAGATCTGGTCGCGGACGCGGATATGCACGACCAAGTTAAGGCCAAGCTGCAGAAGGCGATCGGCCGCGCCCTCGCATCGGACGCTGGCGAGGATAGCCGTATCCGGCAGGAAGAGACGCTGAAGCGCTACCAGCGTGCGCTCGAGCTGAACCCGTCCGTGGGTGTGAAGAAGGACATCGAGCGCCTGCAGTCGGCGCTGAAGAAGTCCGCGCCGCCGGCGCCGCCGATCGACCAGGAGAGAGTCGATCAACATGCTGAAGGCGCGGCCCGCGCAGTCGTCGCCTTCGCCGAGGCTCTCCAGGCGGCCCAGACCAACACCCCGGCTCAGGAGGCCGGCTAGCCCATCGCCCCCCGGCGCTCGGCGGCGGAGGTCGGCCCGACATCGGCAGGTTCGCCCGCTTGATGTCCGGCCGGCCTCCCCACCGCCGTAACCGGGACGCGGACCCCACGAAAGTGAAGCCAGCAGGCGGCACCCCTCAGGATTCCTCGCTAGCGCCATGTCAGGCTTCACTTTCAATCCCCCCAACACCGACGCGGCGCCGCCCGCCGATCTGCCCGAGGCGGACGTGGTCAACGCCGGCGGATGGTGGCCAGACATCAACATCACCGGCGTGCGCCAGGCTGTCGATCTCAACACCAAGGTGACCCCCGAGCGGGTCCGTGACGCCGTCCGGCAGGCCATCGTGGATCTCGCCAGCGAACCCGCGATGTCCGCCTGGCGCGCCGACCAAGTCGCGGAAGGGCGGACCCGCCTTGCCGACGTCCCTTCACGCGACATCGAGGTCGATGGCCAGAGCGACTACTGCCTTCGCTGGTCACGCGCGGTCTATTCCCTTGTCGCCGCCGATCTCGGTGAACGTATGCTGGGTCAGGGCCTGACCAGCACCGGCGCTGAGAGAGCTGAAGCCCTTGGGGCTGAGGTCGGACTTCATCAACGCAACGTCGCCCACGCCGTCCGGGACTTTCTCGGTCGACCACGCATCCGCGCGAGGATGATCTGATGGCGCGGCTTACCGCACCGATGACCGTCCTCGCCCTCGCCGGCGAGACGGTCGACGCCCTGGTCTGGCGCGTACTGGGCCTCGGCTCGTCGGCCGTCGAACAGGTGTTCGAGGCCAACCCCAATCTCGCGGACGCCGGCCTTTTCCTGGCGCGCGACCAGCGCGTGGTCCTGCCCGTGTCGGCGACCGCGCCGGCCGCCACGCCGCTCGTCCAGCTCTGGGACTGATCATGACCGCTCAACCGCTTCCGCACTCGACCCTTCCGACCAGCACCGTGAACTGGGCGATGATCGCCGTCGTCGTGACGCTGCTGGTCCAGTTCGCCGGCGCCGTAGCCTATGGATCGCGCGTCCAGGCCCAGGTCAGCAATCTTCAGGAGATCACCCAGCCGCTGAAGGATGGCCAGCTGGTTGAGATCCGCACCAACGTCGCTTGGATCCGCGCCGAGCTCGAGCGCGAACGCGAGCGGGGGAGGGTGGCGCCATGACGCCGGATCCGCAGGATCCATTGCCTGAAGGTCAATGGCTGTTCCGGCGCATCTTCACCTGGACGTTCACCGCCATCCAGCTCGCCCTGTTCGGCTGGACGATCTGGCGGATGCCGGCGGCCGACCTTCAGCTCGTCGCCCTCTGGCAGCTCGGCCTGCTGGCCCTGGTTGTCACCTACTACCTGCTCGCGCCTAGCGCCCCCCAGCTCGCGCGCATCTTCGCCGAGATCCGCGGCCGTTTGCCGTTCACCCGTTCCCCCGGAGATCCGTCATGAAACCCGTAAAGCTGCTTGTGGTCCATTGCTCCGCGACGCCGGCGAACCGGGACATTGGCGCGGCCGAGATCCGCGCCATGCACAAGGCCAAGGGCTGGCGAGACATCGGCTACCACTATGTCATCCGCCGGGACGGCACGGTCGAGAAGGGCCGGGCCGACAATGTAATGGGCGCGCACGTCACGGGCCATAACGACGGCTCGCTCGGGATCTGCATGGTCGGCGGCGTCCGGCCGGACCTGAAGGCCGAGATCAACTTCACGCCAGCGCAGTTCGCCGCGCTGCGGGAGCTGCTGACCAAGCTTCAGGGCAAGTTCCCCGGCTCGAGGATCTGCGGCCATCGCGACCTTTCCCCCGACCGCAACGGCGATGGCGTCATCACGCCGGGCGAGTGGGTCAAGGAATGCCCCACCTTCAACGTCGATCTGTGGTGGTCGCAGGGTCGGGTTCAGCGCTGATGAAGACGCTGACCCGCACCTTCAACTTCGCCTCGCCCTGGGGCTGGGCACTGGGCCTTCTCGCGGTTCTGGCGCTGGGCTGGCTGACGATTGCCGTCCTGGGCGGCCTCGGCTTCCGCTTCGATCCGTTCAACACCGCTGAGAAGCGGCTCGAGACGGCTCAAACCACGGCCGTCACGGCGACGATCGCCGCCGGAGCTCGCGCGCAGGAAGCCGCCGGCGCTCGCGATACCACGCTCAAGGTCGAGCACACCCTTGGCCAGGTGCGCCGCGCCGAAACCATCGCCGCCGAACTCACAACCCAAGCCAGGGCTGCACCCAATGCGAACGAAGATCTTGATCCTGACCGCCGCGCTCGCCTGCGCAGCGAGCATGAGCGCCTGTGCGACGCGCGTCCTGCCGTCTGCGCTTCCGACCCCTCCGCGCCGGGAAATGCCGGCGACAGCTAAGGCCCCGTGCGCCCTCCCGCGATTGCCGGACCTGCCGACCTACGCGGATCTCGAAGCCGCCTATTATGCCAGGGGCGCGGTCATCGTCGCCTGCGACGCGGCGCGTCAGCTCGCCGTCGATGTCCACCAGGGCGAGCATGATGACGAGGACGCCTGGCTAAGGGCGTTGCCTTGAGGCATGGCCTGACGGCTTTGCCGGGAGCAGACGTCTTAAATGTCCGAGATGGGTGGTTAGCGGACATCGTCGGTGTCGTCTTGGATCGGGAGTGCAGCAACGCCGATCAGACGATTTCCGGCGACCCGACAGGCGAACCCCATCGCGCCGGGCTGACGCCATTGATACTCTGTGAACTCGGCTCCAGCAGCCGGTCTGACAGCATCTACCGTTGTTGGTTCACCTATAACCACTCCTACCAACGCTGCTTTTGACCGACACTGATCTAATCCCGACACTGAGGAGCAACCAATGGTCAGCAGGCCTCCGCAGGCCGCCAGGAGAGATAGGAAGGGTGCCTGAGGGCCTACGTTCGTCGTCATGCAATCGGCCTTACAGTCCTTCGCGCAATTCCTCCAACTCAACCCACACTAATGTCCGCAACGGGTCGATTGCGGTCCTAGCCTAAGCCGCTGAATGGCGACGTCGGTCTTCTGGCCTGAACGCGTTCGCGTTCGGCGTCAGCTAAGGGTGGTTAGCTGACCTCGTAAACCGGCACCATACGGTCTATGTTTTGCGAAACGGAACTAGGTGGTGCGATATGAAAGTGGCTTTGATTGGCGTGGCGGCCTTTCTTCTCACCATCATCGTCGCCGTATCGCTTGCAGGCGGCCCGACGTTTGCTCCCTTCGGCGCAGCTTGGTTTAACCTAGCCCTCGGGGCGCTGGTGGTCAGCGTTTTCTCAATGATCGCGGTCGCCGTAGTTGATGCAGCAGCTCGCTCTTACCGCAGGTCTCAACCGAACAGTTCTGACGAGTAGTAATCTAGACGACAGGTAATGCGGCGTGCCGTCAATGTCCGCAATGGGTCGATTTCGGCCACAGGCTTCGCGCGGAAAGCCGACGTCGATCTTCTGGCCTGGACGCGGTCGCGGTCGGCTTCAGCTAAGGGTGGAAAGCGGACAGTGACTAAGAGCGAATATCGGGTGAAAATGGGTGTTCCCAAGAAGGCACTTCACCTTAGTCGTTACATGACGCTAGCCGAATAGTGCACTTGGGTTTCAAGCGAAGAAGGTGAGCGCGAAACGGTGAGTCTGTAATGTACAGTCATCCAACTCCGAGCCTCCAAGGGCGCGCCTCGATCGGTCCGGCGGGTCGTCTGGTACGCCTCAACATAGCACTCGACGCTGGGTATGTCCTGGCAGCTAAAGCCGAGTCGCTTTGCACAATCCCTGACCTCATTGCTGGCTGAGGCCTCACAATTCTTGGCAAACCAGCGCGGGGCATCCCTCTCGCCGTAATCTGAGCTCACAGCGGATAGCGCGTACAGATACTTGCTAGCAGGGCTGTCGGAAAACGTGCTCTCGCGCACGGCGATTGCAGGCCAACCGAAGCATCCTCCGCCACCAAGGCAACCGAGGAGTGTTGTGATCACCAAAGCTGTTCGCTTCACACATGGCATTCTCGCACTCTGACCATTCGCCGGATGTCCGCAAGGGGTCGATTTAAGTCCTGGTCTTCGAGGCCGAAAGCGGACGTTGGCATCCAGGCCGGAAAGCGGTCGCGGTCGACGCTAGCTAGGAGCGGTTAGCGGGCCTTGGCTTCGAGTTTACGGACGGCGGCGCGCACCTTTTGCGTGGACCACAGCGACAGACGGGCTCGGTCCTGTCGCGACCTCTCGATGAAAACAGTCGCTCCGCGCTCTTGGAGGAAGCGACGCAGCCGCTTCCCGTTACGCCTGCCCCAAACGCCGACATAACAGGTCCAGAGCCCGCGCCGGTAGAAGACCGCTCCACTGAACGCCCTGTGCAGTTCTCGAACGCCCATGAACCTCGCCAATGCGCTTCGTTCCACGACGCAGACATGGGTGTCCCCGTCAGGGCTGAAGTTTGGATCGCGGAATGCGTATGCCGTTAGAGGCTTCATCCCTTCAGATTGCGGGCAACGCGGAACGGCTGCAATGGGTCGAAGGCGGAAACCAGCTTCTGATCGATAACTGGACATCGTCCGAGGCTTATCGGTGTGTTGTGCGGTGCGGCTCTGACATCGAAGAACACCCGACAAGGCCGAGCAGGCCAATCATCCTGCCCTGATGAGAAAGCCCCCAAGCCTACGCGCGGCCCTGGTCGCCGCCCTAGACGCGAAGCACCGCTACAGCGAGCGGCCGGCCGATCTGCATATGGTCATGCAGGACGCGACCCCCGTGGCGGATGGGCGTCCGGGCTTGGCCTATGTCTGGCATTACACCCTGGCGATCGGATTCCTGGACTTCACCGGCTCGCCCGATGAAATCGCGGTCCCCATTCTGACTTGGCTTCAGCGCTGGCAGCACGATGCCTTCGCTACGGCCGACAAGCTGAAGAACGCCTTCAGTATGGACGTCGAGTTCATGGCTGACGACGTCGTGGACGTCATGGTGCGACTGAAGCTGAGCGAAGTCGTCACCCTGGTCCCCCGGCCCGGCGGCGGCGCGGATCTGACCAGGCCCGATGAACCCATGCCGTTCGCCCTGATCGAAGGCGTCCCGCTCCACGCCGTCTATCTGGACGACCAGCTGATCCTGCATTGCGACGCCCATCCGGACGCCGGCCTCGATGGCTGATCGCGCGGACGAGCTGCTGTGGCTGAAGGAGACCGCCTCGGCCTTCCTGGAGCAGATGAGCCCGGCTGAACAGTCCAAGCTTCTGCGCCGGTTCGCCCATGACATCCGTCGCTCGCAGCAACAGCGCATGGCCAGGCAGGTCGCGCCGGACGGCTCCCCGTGGCCCGAGCGCAAGCCGCGTGAGGGGCAAAAGCCCGCCAGCCGCGCCGTTCGTTTCCTCTACCGCAAGGCCGGCGGCGACGTCCGGCTTGCGGATCTGCGCAGCTGGGTCGGCCGGGGAGGGACCATCATCGGCTTCGACCGGGAGGCCGAAGGGATCCGGACGTTCCGAAAGGACCGCATCGCCCAGCATCTGCCGGCCGCCGGCTCCGCAGATCCCGGCGCCCTGCCTGAGGGCATACGCGGCGCGCGGGGCGGCGTCCGGCGAAAGGCCCAGCGCATGTTCGCCAAGCTGCGTGGATCCGCGCACCTGAAAGCAGGCGCTTTGCCGGGCGAGGCCTGGGTCGCCTTCACCAGCCGGGCCAGCCGCATCGCCCGCGTTCACCATTACGGCCTGAAGGACCGCGTCACGCCCGGCGGGCCTGAGACCGACTATCCGCAGCGCGAGCTGCTCGGCTTCAGCCAGGCCGATGACGAACACCTCCTGGCGCGCTTCCTCGATCACGTCGCCGAGGCGACCAAGGCCTAGCCCGCCTGTTGTGCGGTGCGGTCCTGACAACAGGGCCGTCTCGCGACCCGCGCCTTCCGGCGGCGACAACGCTCGGCATGAGCAACACGGCCGTCAATCTGTCGGGCCTGCCGATGCCGGCAGTCGTCCAGGTGCTGAGCATCGAGCAGATCGTAGCCGACGCCAAGGCCGAGTTGATCGTCCTCGATCCGGCCCTCGCGCCATTCCTTCAGCTGGAAAGCGACCCCCTGGTCAAACTGATCCAGGTCTTCGCCATGCGCGAGTTCGCCATGCGCCAGCGGGTCAATGACGCCTCGCGCGCCAACATGCTTGCCTACGCCGTAGGCTCGGACCTCGATCATCGCGGGGCGGATTGGGGCCTCGCCCGCCTCGTCCTCGTACCCGCGAACGCACAGACCGGCGCGGCCGCCGTCATGGAATCCGATGACGACTTCCGCGACAGGATCCTCTTGGCGCCCGAAGCCCTGTCCGTCGCCGGTCCTGAGGGCGCCTATCGCTCGCTCGCGCGCAACGCCAGCGGCGACGTCCTGGACGCCAGCTGCACCAGCCCCTCGCCGGGTCAGGTGGTCGTGACCGTCCTGTCGCGTTCAAACGGCGGCATTCCCGCCGCGCCGCTGCTCGCTTTGGTCAACGCTGCCGTCTCGGCCGACGACAAGCGGCCTCTGACCGATCATGTGGTCGTCGCGCCGGCGGAAGTCCTGACCTACGCCGTCGAGGCCGAAATCACGACCTTCCCAGGTCCCGATGCGGAGGTGGTCCGATCCGAAGCGGTCGGCCGGCTGCAGAAGTATGTCTCCGACAGTTTCCGCCTCGGCCGCGACGTCACCCTGGCCAAGATCTACGCCGCCCTCGCCGGCGAGGGCGTTCAGGACGTTCATCTGGTCACGCCGGCCGCGAACATCATCACGACCGAGCTCCAGGCGGCGCGCTGCACGGGCGTCCAGGTCACCCATTCGGGGACCGACACCTGATGGTCCGCGACGAGCTCTGCCTTCTCCCGCCCAACGCCACCAGCGTCGAGCTGGCGCTCGAGGCCCTGACGCGGCGCGTCGACGCCATTCCCGTGCCGCTGCGCGCCCTGCGCCTGGCGGACGAATGCCCGCCGGAGATCCTGCCCTGGCTGGCTTATGAGCGGGCGGTCGGATCGTGGAACTCGAACTGGCCACTGGCGGTGAAGCGCAATGTGGTGGCCCAGGCCATCAATGTCGCGCGCATGCGCGGCACGGCGGAATCGGTGCGCCAGGTCGTCCAGGCCTTCGGCGGACAGATCGCCCTGCGGGAATGGTGGCAGCAGGATCCGCCCGGCGAGCCGCACACCTTCCAGCTGATCCTCTCTCTGACGGGACAGGACGGCGAGGCCGCCAGCGCCGACTTCGTGGACGAGGTCATCGCCGCCGTCGATCGGACCAAGCCGGTCCGCTCCCGCTTCACCTTCACCCAGGGCCTGAAGGCCGAGGCGGGGCTCGGCGTCGCCGCCGGCGCGCGCCCCGCCCACTACCGCCGCCTGCAGCTCGAGGAGGCCGCCTGACATGGCCGGACTACAGATCACCATTACCGACGCCGGCCGCGCCGCCCTGCCCAACGGGCCGAACACGGGCACCTCGGCCGTCACGATCTCTCACGTGGGAGTCAGCCCGGTCCACACGCCGGGCTCGCTGAAGGGCCTGACCGCGCTTCCCGGCGAGGTGAAGCGCGTCACCACCTTTGGCGGCGACATCGTCGCGGACGACGTGATCCACGTCACCATCAATGACGAGACGACGGCCGTCTATTCGGTTCGGTCGTTCGGCCTCTACCTTTCGACGGGCGTTCTGTTCGCGGTCTTCAGCTCGCCGGACGTCGTGGTCGAAAAGAGCGCCGGCGCCATGGTGCTGCTGTCGGCCGACATCACCTTCAAGACGCTGGACACCGCCGTCATCCAGTTCGGCGCCACGGGTTTCATCAATCCGCCGGCGACGACCGAGCGCGTGGGCGTGGTCGAACTGGCGACCTGGGAGGAGGCGGCCGCCGGCGCCCGGGCCGATGTCGTCGTGACGCCCTTCGGCCTGCTTAAGACGTTTCAGTCTTGGGCGACCAACTTCGCGGCGGCTATTCACCGCCATGCGATGTCCAGCATTGACGGCCTGCCGGAAGCTCTCGCCGGAAAATCCGCCACAGGCCACAAACACGACGCCGGCGATACGACCAGCGGCGTGTTCGACGTCGGCCGCATTCCAGCACTGGCGATGGAGAAGATCACTGGCCTGACCATGGCTCTGGCGCTGAAGGCCAGCTTAGGCGCCGTGGTGAGCTTCAACGATGTCCGCACCTCGCGTGGGGGCCGGACTGGCGTTCTCTATTTCGGCGACGGCGACGACTTCATCGTTTTGTCGAACGGCGACATGGGGACCAACCGACCCTTCAACTCGCCGTCTCTGACCAGCGGAGGCAACGCGGTCTGGCATGCCTCCAACTTCAATCCGGCGACGAAAGCCGGTCTGAACGAAAACGTCACCTTTGCGGACATTCGGGCCTTTCGGGCAAACGGCACAGGTGTCGTCTACCTTGGCGACTTGGCGCACTATCTGTTCTTCGATGGCGTGAACTACAACCTCCCCGCCGCCCCGTTGATTTCGAATGGCGGCATCGTGTGGACGTCGGCAACGTTCGATCCGGCGGCAAAGGCTGATCGCGTTAATCCAGAAATCGAAGGTCAGATCACCATCGGCTCGGCGAGCGCGATGATGCAGGTCCGGCATCGGGACAACCAACCTCGCCGGTCTGGGATCTACGCCTCGGAAGGCATGGTTCGGCTTTGGGATAGCGTATGGGGCGATCTCGCGTGGTTCACCCAGGGCGAGCTGGCCTTGCTGGGCGCCAATGCGCAACAACGGTTCGTCTGGCACACCGCGAACTTCAATCCGGCCGACAAAGCGAACGCTCTGCATAG
>NZ_JAELUF010000578.1 GCF_016429195.1 Brevundimonas sp. ASV9 | reverse complement strand
AGTTAATACCAACCTTCCCGTTGGGATTTGGAGAGGAAATTTTGAGCAATGTTATCTTCACTGCGGCGCCACAGGTTTCTAACACGGCGGCTAGTTGGATGGCAGACCGACGACCAAGCACTCGACAACTCTTTCTAAACTCAGCGCCGGTCAGCAGATGTCACCATTCAGGTGCAATACCGACATAAATGGCCAAGAGGTCTGTCCTGGAAGCGCCAAACACAAAGAATCGCAGGGTCACGCCAGAAGTGATTGCACTTGTAGAGCATACCCCACGCCTACATTAGTAGTGCGAGTCTCCCCACGGGCCTAAGTGGTATAGGTTGGAGATGGTTATGCCCTGTCTCTTATACACATCTGACGCTGCCGACGAATACATCACAGTGTAGGTCTGGGGGGGGGGCGGGGGGGGGGGGGGGGG
>NZ_JAELUF010000577.1 GCF_016429195.1 Brevundimonas sp. ASV9 | reverse complement strand
CAATATCACCAGAAATGTTGGAACGGAATGGGAGGATTGTATGAGAAAGAGCTGGAAAGCGGAAAGCCGGGTTGCTATTGCAGAACTCAGATAGTTTGCTCAAAGTGCATTCCAATTTTGGGTTGTGGAAAGCCCCGCGTAGCGGCATATCTGTGATGCTGCATCCAGCATCTCTCAACTTGCTCTGCAGTTCGGTGAGTGAGCTTTGCGGAACAGTGACGGTACATCGCCACTTGTCCTGTTGCACTGCAACATATGCCTCTGAGAAGCCACACAAAATGCATTCCAGAGTATCCTTGGTGGCCGCATTGTAGGCCACAGAGAATGACTTGGAACGATCTGTCCCGTTTACCCCAAGATCCTCGGCGTCAACAACGGCACCAATCACAATGGCTAGGCGAATTGCAACAGGCCCCAAAGC
>NZ_JAELUF010000576.1 GCF_016429195.1 Brevundimonas sp. ASV9 | reverse complement strand
ACATGGAGCCGTCTGGCCAATGGCTCCATGGAAGTTGACCGCAAGAAGTTTCCCAAGGGGCTTATTTGGCTCGCTGAGCACATCAAGAGTGAGGGTTTCATCCCCGGTATCTACACTGATGCCGGAACCAAATCCTGCGGTGGTTACCCCGGTGCTCTTGGCTATGAGGAGCTTGACCTAAAGGACTTTCTCGACTGGGGTTACGACTATCGCAAGATGGACGGCTGCTACATGCCCGACACTGAGGCCCGCTATCATGAAATCTACGGCCACTGGAACGAGCTTCTAGACAAGTCGGAGAGACCCATGCTCTTCTCCGACTCTGCCCCTGCCTACTTCTGCGGCAGGGACAACCGGACTGACTGGTACACTATTATGGGCTGGGCTCAGGAGTACGGCGACCTTGCTCGCCACTCTTACGA
>NZ_JAELUF010000575.1 GCF_016429195.1 Brevundimonas sp. ASV9 | reverse complement strand
CGCTGTATGTGTTTGATGCGCTGCTTATGGTGTTAACTATGGCGGTTTTTGCGTGGTGGTATCCTGGTCGGTTGACGGTGCCGCCGCGGGAGGGGGATAGGGAGGGAGGTGTGAGGTTGCAGAGCAGGGGGGATGAGTCGGAGTTGGAAGAGAGACATAAATAGATGATTTTTAGTGTGGGTTTTATACATAGACGGGGTGCGGTTTATTTTGTTATATAGACACTCGACGCAAATCAATAGCATCATGTGCTTCATCAAACCTTTACACAACTGCAATAAGAATTATTTAAGTAAGTCAGAAAAAACGAATAAAGTATAGCTTAAAATGAAACAGCTGTGTAACTCTTTATTGTTATGCTTTATCAAAAACGCTGTACATGGCTGCTGAATCAACCATGCCTCGAGAGCTGGGTGCAGGGT
>NZ_JAELUF010000574.1 GCF_016429195.1 Brevundimonas sp. ASV9 | reverse complement strand
GATAGGTACCGCTAATATGTGCGTCTTCTCTAAAGGCCTGTCCGTGGTCACCGACAAAGACGGCCAGCGTCTCGTTGGCGATTCCAAAGTCTTCGAGCAGCTGCATCACCTGACCAACCCAGACGTCGTTGAAGTGGACGGCATTAAGATAGTTATTCAAATCCTCGTGCGACGAGGTAAGACCACCAGTGGACTCGCCGAGGTAGTCGGTCCTGTTGAACCATTCTGGAGTGCCCCAAGGATGGTGAGTAGTGCTAGTAAAATGAGACATAAACATGCGCTTGTTGTTGGCCGTGGCGTTGGTGATGTAGTCTTTGATATTCTGCTTAATGGCCGTCTCGGCGAACCCAAAGTAATTGATCTCCTCCTCCTCGGTGCCTTCCGTTTCCATGCGCTCATCGACTTGCTTTCTGGTGACGACA
>NZ_JAELUF010000573.1 GCF_016429195.1 Brevundimonas sp. ASV9 | reverse complement strand
CCCATAATGATCTGCCCGTCTTCGCTTTCAGCCTTTCGATTTGGCAGCTGCGTGAGACGAGGTGTCGAGTCTGGATCATTGGTAGCCTGTCGCTTGAGTCCGTGCATCAGCTGGATAAACTCAATGACCCATTCCTGGAATGTCGGTTGTAGTCGCGTAGGCAAGAATGTAGCCATTTGCCAGTGCATGATAGTCTCGAGATCCTGTTCATCGGCTTCAATCACTTCTTGGCACGCTTTGCCTCCATAGTTGAACTCATCGTACCATACTAGGTAGTCCCAGTATTCTTTGATCTCCAGGTCGATAAAGTGAAAGAGTGGCTTACTCTTTATCGACTTGATAATGTACTGACTGTATGCAAATGCATTGCCGACTTCAGCCTTGGTCGTCTGTAAAATGAGGCGGTTCGAGTTGGCGAATAC
>NZ_JAELUF010000572.1 GCF_016429195.1 Brevundimonas sp. ASV9 | reverse complement strand
CTGCTACGGCCACTAGGCACATCGCTCTCTCCGCCGCTTTTCACAGGTGTTTCCGGGCGTGGTGTAGGGGTATTCGAAGCAGAAGACGACGGAGCACGCATCGGCACAGGAGGCATAGACATGCGTGTCTGCGAACGATCAAACGTGCCGGAAACGGAGCTCGAGCGCATAAGATGCTGAGGTAGAGAAAACTGTGAATTCCTCCGCGTCGTGCCGTCAAGCGCCTTGTCGCCGCCATTGATGTGTTTCGCAGTAGCATACGTGCCCGGCGACTCAATCGCCGTCATGGCCTCAAACGACTTGGCCAGTGTAGTCATTTCCGCAAGAAGCAGCGATGACACGTCACACATGATTGTCTTGATCGTGGTTCGTTTCGAGTCCTCGGGGGGCGGTATCGTTTTAATATCCTCTGGGACATGTAC
>NZ_JAELUF010000571.1 GCF_016429195.1 Brevundimonas sp. ASV9 | reverse complement strand
ACTTGATACATCCAAAGACATATTCAAGCTGGCCGTAGATCTAAACACAGGCAAACGTCAGTGAAAGCTTTCAGTAGTCAGCAATAGTACCGACCTTGGCAGGGAAGAGGTTGATAATGACCACCACTACGAGGCATAGTGTGATCCAAACCGCACTGTCGACATTTTCGCCTGTTTGCCAGTGAATCACCGTGCTGCCATTTATGCCGGTGTCATCGTAGCTGAATCTCACGGCGTTTGCAAAAGCAACGACTTGAGCAGCCGCGAGGACGGCGTACGCGAACCTGTGCGAAGTCAGTATTTGGTTCGTGCGCATTCAAAATATTTAGCTTACCAGTAGATCCATCCAACTGCAAAACCTACCCCCCGGTCGAGGAAACGACGAGGAAATTCCATCATGGGGGCGTTGACGGGCATGAGGG
>NZ_JAELUF010000570.1 GCF_016429195.1 Brevundimonas sp. ASV9 | reverse complement strand
CCCTTACAATTGCCAATCTGTCCCGCATTCATTGTCAGCCAGTTACACCTCTAGGAGCTACGGCTTTATGGCCCCTATGGACTATTACTTGACAAAGTATCCATATTACGTTGTGTGTTAATTGATTTGTAAGTCATCATCAACTGAGGTATGGCAACCTGATTGCAACCGGCCTTGGACTTCGTTCTCCGTTCCCCAAACTGGAACTACAAAAATGCTCCGATTACAAACTTACATCTACTTGCTGGAAGTTGTGGCTTCCGGTGTTAATTGTTCTCCCCACCCTTCCAGGCATGCATGGTACATTGCGCTGTCTCTTATACACATCTGACGCTGCCGACGAATACATCACAGTGTAGATCTCGGGGGTCGCCGGGTGGTTGAGAGGGGGGGGGGGGGGGGGGGGGGGGGGGGGGGGGGGG
>NZ_JAELUF010000058.1 GCF_016429195.1 Brevundimonas sp. ASV9 | reverse complement strand
GCCAAGAGTTCTAATCGACCAGCCATCCCTTGTCGCATAGGCGGCCTGAAACAGCGCTTCGGAATAGGCAGACAACTGAGTGTTCGCGCAGTCCAGTTCCGAAATTGCCGTTTCGACCGTATGATCGACATCCTTCATAAACTCTACGATCTCGTCCTGTTCAGACAAGGCCGGCTGAGGCAGTGGAAGGCTCGAAAGCGTCTGAGCCGAGAGGTGTTTGACCGTTATAGACGAGGTGTTTGCGTTAATCGCCCGAAGGTATGCCGGCAGAACCAGCTCTAGGAATCTTTGCCGATAATGCGGTGTATCGACCGTGATCTTCGCCACGCGCTGGTTGAGCAGCGCACGCGGTCCCTCCCATCGTGCAGAGCGAAACTCACCATCCATCCCGACCAGAAAATCACCAGGCTTCACCCAGTCGTGGTCTCGGATAGGCCCGGAATAGAGTGTTTTGGTGCTGTTGCGTCCGATGTCCCGGATGCGGATCAATGGCGCGCCATCCAACTCGTTGAAGTAGCGGGACGCGAACGCAAAACCGGACTGAATGTGAGCAATCATTCCGAGCTCGACGCGGGGCCATCGCTCGGCTGACCCCAACAAGGGATCAGTAGAAGCTGCCACCAACTCAGAAGGGCTGCTGCGGAGTGCCATTAGTCCGCCGTCGCAGTGTCGATACGCGCGCCGAGTGCTTCAACCGCAGCAGATGCTCTCTGTATATGTTCACGCACTGCATCGAGGATATCGGATGGCTCGTCAAGCTCGTCTTCGCTGGCGTCAGGCTGGGTCAGCCAAACGAAATCGAGCGTGTCGTTTCGTCTATCCAGTTCTTCTCGCGAGACTTTTCGGAATCGGCTTTCGGCCTCTCCTGTATCGACGCGTACTCCAGACCCATCGGCTTCACTACCGAATTTCGCTATGAAGTCCGCGAAATCGTCGGCGCGCAAAGGCCGAGATCGCCCGAATGCTGGAAGACCCGCCCGTAGATCGTAGAACCAAGTGTTGGTGGTGGTAGAACCTGGGGTGCGATTGAAGAATAGGACGCTAGTGCGGATGCCCTGCGCGTAGAAAATGCCTGACGGCAAACGAAGGATCGTATGAAGATCGAAATCGTCCAAGAGCCAGGTGCGCACTCGACGTGCCACTCCTCCAGCAAACAAGACGTTATCAGGGACGATGACTGCGGCTCGCCCTCCGGGCTTCAGCGATCTGCCGATGTGCTCAATGAAGGCTAGTTGTTTGTTCCGGCTATCGCCGGTCAAGACGAGGTCGTCGCGGCCAGGCTTGCGTCCACCCTTCGACACGCCGAACGGCGGATTGCTGAGTACAAGATCCGCTCTTGGAAGGCTCGCGCCGGATGCCCCTAGCGTGTCAGCGGAGATGAGGCCATCCGCTCTCATGTCATGAAGCAGGAAATTCATTAGCAGGAGGCGGAAGGTCTCGGGCACGAGTTCAGACCCGGTGAAGCTGGCGTCTGCCGCCGTTCCTGTTTGGCTGTCCAAGGCCCGCTTCGCGGCGATCAAAAATCCGCCGGTACCAGCTGCCGGATCTTGAATAACCTCACCGGCCCTTGGGCGGGTGACTGCAACGAGACAATCGACTAGTGGGCGAGGCGTAAAATATTGCCCCGCACCGCTTTTCCGGTCCGTCGCAACTTTTTCAAGAAGACCCTCATATATGTCGCCGATCCGCTCAACGTCACTTGCGTACCATGACAGAGATTGTATCGCGCTGATTAGACGCATCAGTGCCGCATTGCTCCGAACCGCTGTGCGTGCGTTGGCGAAAACCGCAGCCACTTCTATGTCCGTATGCGCTGACAACACAGACAGAGCGTGCTCGTAATGCGCCAGGGCGTTATCGGGGCGCTGCTCAACCAGAGACTTCCATCTGAAGTCAGCGGGCAAAATCTCTTCCTGCCCTTGCTCGGAGAGCATCTTCAAGAACAGCAGATAGGTGAGCTCAGTCAGGTAGTCCTGTGCCGTCACGCCATCGTCCCGAAGGACGTCGCACAGCGCCCAAAGCTCGTGAATGACATCCCGAACGGACTCGCCAGCCATCGTCATAGCAGTCGCCGATCTCCTCAAGCCCTAATTTTCTGCTGGGTCGTTTAGCGCGCTGCTTCCGTGGTCCGCTACCCCGGCCTCAACAATGAGCAGGGGTATGTCCGTGGCACCCCGTGAAAGCGGACAAATACAGTTCGTGGCGACGCCGATGATCGTGACATCAACGGATCCTCTTATCCCGGACAAGCGCGACCGTATACGTCGGTTGCACGAAGGTATGCACATTTAAGCGGCAGCGTGCGGTCTAGATCATCGCGGGTGCTTTCATGTGATGCGTTACGTTGAAGTGCCCTGATTGACCTCGTGACAGCTATAGCAAGATAAAAGCCGCAAGGTGCGGGCGGGGTTGGGGACGAGAAAGTCGAGAATTTTCAGTTATCTAAAACAAGGCGCGGAGTGACCCCTCACCTTGCATCTATGGCTATGCCCTTGAAGATAGGAGCGAAAACGCACCTTTTTCGCGATCGCATACCGAATGACGCCAGGCCAGTGTCGGCCGGTCAAGGGCGGCTTCGCCGTCGCTTCCGCGATGGGCGCAGTCCGCGCCCACCCCTGACAGCCCTCCCCTGTCCTGGCTAAGACCCGCCATGCGATATTGCTGGATGATTAGGCCTTCAGCCGAACCCCAGGTCCACCCGTTCCGTCCGCAGCCAAAAACACCACTCCCTCTGCCTCTAGCGCGGCTTGCAGGCGCTCCAGCGTGCTGGTCTGCATCCCTCCACGGTTCGCTTCGAAACGGTGGATGGTCGAATCCGCGACATTGGCACGTTCCGAGAGCACCCGAACGCTGATCCCAAGGCCTGCGCGGGCCATACGTATTTGGGCAGGACTAATCATTTTCGGCGAAAATCTCCGACAAGTTGCAGAATTCTGTTGACTCAGTCGGTGAATTCCGCTGAACTCTAACCGAAATACTCCGAAATTCTACCGCTTGGCACGGCTGAGCGACCGAGCGGCTGCGCGGGAGGTCACGCATGTCTGACGATCAGAACCTGATCTGGCATCGAAACTGGCTGGCTCTAGACGACCAGCACAATCGCTACCTCGATGCGTGGTGCGAGTTGAACGGTAGGCTGGAGCGGCAGCCAGGGTGGTTCGCCCTAACGGACGCCGAAAAGGAAGCCGCGCAAAATGCCAGCGGCCTGTCCGAGTTGGAGGCGCTCCTGCGCATACTGCATCGACGGCTTGTTCGATCATTGCGTAAGATGCCCACCAGCCCGAGCCGCGACTTCGACGCCGTGTTGGCGAACCTCCGCGTTGCCGAGCGGCTGAGTCCTCCCGAAGAGCACGCGGTGGTCCATGGCATACTGAAGCGAGTGGTTCGCGACCTCGATGCGATCCGAAGGGCGTCATGAACAATCGGCGGCGCTGCGAGCCAAATAGGGCGCTCGCTCGCGCCTTCGTCAGGAATGCGCGTGCCTTCCATGAGATGGGGCAGGCGGCTTGGAACCGGTCAGGCGGCTCAACCGCCTACTACCTCGCCATCGCTATCGAACTCGGGCTGAAGGCCTATCTTGTACATCGCGGCATCGCCGACCAGTGGAACCACATCCACCTCAGGCATGATCTCACCAAAGCACTCCGGTGCGCGCGCATGGCAGGCCTCAAGGACATCCCAGAAGGCATCCAAGAGATGGTTGAGGTTCTCTCCCCGCTCTACGCCTCTGGAGCGCTTTCCAGGGGCGTGGACGGACCGTCCGAGCCCCTACCGTCCGAGGTGGCCGAGCGAGCCATTCGTGCTCTGCTCGACAATGTGGAGGCCTTCACTGGCGACGATGGGAGGGATTGTCGGTGGCGAACTTCGCAGCTGCGGTGAAAGGTCAGGGCGTTAGCGGCGCCAAGTCCAACGAGCATCGGCTTCTTATTCGGGCCATCACTGAGCTCCCCACGGAGACCCGTGACGTCTTCGTTTTGCATCGCATGGCAGGGTTGGCTTACGACCAGATAGCGGAGGTGCTCGGCATCGACCGCGAACGCGTCCAGGCACAACTCACCAGCGCCCTTGTCCAGATCTCGGAAACGCTCAGAGCGGCCGAGGACTGAGCGGTGGGCGCCGACCCGACCTCGACAGAGGCGCGCCCTTGCTGGCAACGGCACGTGCGAGCGCGCGAGCGCCTGTTGTTTGACGCCAGAACACGATGCGCGCTGAAGCGTAGGAATGGGTCGTGGGAAACGGGTGAGACGCGGTCGATCCTGCCGCGATGTCATTGCCGCCCCGTCGCGAACGCCTGGACCACGTCGAAAGGGCGCGAGCGCAGGCTTCAGGGATCGTCGTCACCGACGATCTACCGGAGCGCCTGCCCATCATTGGTGACGAAGTCCGCATCCTCGACGCTTGGTTCGGTGATATACTGGACGAACTCTGGGGGCTGGACACCTAATCGGAGGACGGCATGACCGACGCGCTGATCGCGAACCACCCTCAGTCCACGGTTCTTACGCGCGCGGCCCTTTATCTGCGCGTCTCCACCGGGCGTCAGGCCGAGAGCGACCTGTCGATCCCAGACCAGCGCCGCCAGCTTGAGACATATTGTCGGTCCAAGGGCTGGGAGGCGACGGCCGAATACGTCGAGCCCGGCAACACCGCCACGGACGACCGGCGCCCTTCATTCCAGTCGATGATCGAGAGCGCGCTGATCAAGCCAGCGGCTTTTGACGTCATCGTGGTTCACAGTTTCTCGCGCTTCTTCCGCGACCAGTTCCAGTTCGAGTTTTACGTCCGCAAGCTGGTCCGCAAGCTGGCCAAGAACGGCGTGCGCTTGGTGTCGATAACCCAGGATCTGGGGGACGACCCGATGAGCACGATGATGCGTCAGATCATGACGCTCTTCGATGAGTATCAGTCCCGCGAGAACGCCAAGCACACCCTGAGAGCCATGAAGGAAAATGCACGCCAGGGCTTTTGGAACGGCGCGCGACCTCCCATCGGCTACCGGATTGTCGAAGCCGGTCAGCGCGGGGCCAAAATCAAGAAGACCTTGGAGATCGATCCTATCCAGGCCGAGACGGTTCGAACCATCTATCGTTGGGCCTTGCGAGGAGACGGGTCGCGAGGCCCTATGGGTCTGAAGACCATCGCCACAAGCCTGAATGAACGGAACATCCGAACCCGCGACGGCGGGCGTTGGGGCATCAGCACCGTCCACCTTATCCTGACCCGGTCCACGTACATGGGCGAACATCATTTCAATGCCTACGATCACTCCACGAGAAAGCCAAAGCCAGAGTCGGAACACGCCATCATGTCGGTGCCGCCGATTATTTCTCGCGAAGAGTTTGAAGCGGCCCAAGCAAGGCTGAAGGCTAGAAATCCTCGCTGGACGCCGCCGCGCGTGACCAGTGGGCCGAACCTTCTCACCGGCATTTGCTTCTGTGGGGAATGCGGCGGAGCCATGACGTTAAGGACGGGCAGGGGGAGAGCAGGGGGGCAGTATCGCTACTATGCGTGTTCGACAAAGGCCCGTGTTGGAGAGACCGGGTGCAGCGGTCTTGCTGTGCCAATGGACAAGCTTGATGAGGCGATCATCTCTCATATCGAGGAGCGGCTTTTGGAGCCGAGTCGCCTTGAGGCACTGATGCAGCAGCTTCTGTTGCGTCGGCGGGAGTGGGCTGATCAACGAAGTGCGCACATCGCGGAGCTTAAGAGGGCTGCGACAGAGGCAGATGCGAAGCTGCGGCGCCTCTACAAAGCTATCGAGGATGGATTGCTATCGGCGTCGGACGGTTCGTTAAAGGACCGCGTGGATGAGCTCACCCGCATTCGTGACCAGGCGCGGATCGATGCCGAAAGACTCACAACTTCGGTTGAACGTCTCGCGCCGACCATCACTGCGGAAACTTTGAACCGTTTTGCCTCAGCAGCCCGCCGGAAGTTGAGGGACCGCGAATGTGGATATCGCCGCGACCATCTGCGGGCTCTAACGCAGCGCGTAGAAGTCGTCAGCAAGACCGAAGCTCGGATCATTGGCTCGCGAACGGACCTGCTAAGGGCGCTGGCGTCCAATGTTCACGGGGATTCCACCATTTTAGGTGGGGTTCTCGGTTTCAAACCGAAGTGGCGCACCCGACAGGATTCGAACCTGTGACCTCTGCCTTCGGAGGGCAGCACTCTATCCAGCTGAGCTACGGGTGCGTCGGCCGGCGCGACGCCGGAACAGGCCGCTTACAGCATGGCGCAAGCGGCCTCAATCCCGAATGCGCGGATGACGACCGGATGGCCGCCATCAATCACCGACAAGGAAGGTCAACGGCCTCAAGCAGCGCGAAGCGCGATAGGCCCAAAAAGAAAGCAGTAGGGCGCTCGCGCCCTACTGCGCCGTCATGCCGCCGTCGATCTTGAACTCGGACCCCGTGACGAACTTGGATTCGTCGGACGCCAGATAGAGGACGCAGTAGGCGACGTCGTCGGGTTCGCCGATCCGCTTCAAAGGAATGCCACGCGCGAGGCGCTCGTGTGCCTTGTCTTCGTCCCCGCCGGCCATAGCGATGAAGGGATCCAAGATGGGCGTCTTGATGAAGACGGGATGGACCGAGTTGCAGCGTACGTTCCATTCGGCCTTGGCGGCCTCAAGCGCCAGGGTCTTGGTGTACATCCAGACCGCCGCTTTGGTGGCGTTATAGGCGCCCATGCCGGGGGCGGCCGCGAGCCCTGCGATCGAGGAGATGTTGATGATCGAGGCCGGAGCCGAGGCGCGCAGATGCGGCATGGCGTGTTTGGCCCCCAGCATGATGGAGCGCAGATTGATCTCGTACTGACGCTGCCAGTTCTCGATCGTGTCCTGCTCGACGAAGGCCAGGGGGCCGCCGACGCCGGCGTTGTTGACCAGCACCGACAGGCCGCCGAGATCGGCGACGGCGGCGGCGATCACGCCTTCCCATTCGGCCTCGCTGGCCACGTCGTGGGCATAGGCGAAGGCGGCGTCCGGAATTTCCGCATTGATCCGGCTCGCCAGGGCTTGAGCGCGTGCGGCGTCGATGTCGGTGACGGCGACGCGGGCGCCTTCGCGGGCCAGCATGAAGGCCATGGCTTCGCCCAGGCCGCCGGCCGCGCCGGTGATCAGGGCCGTCTTGCCGGCGACGCGGCCGGGACGCGCGGCGCCGCTCACGACTTCACCCCCATGCTGGCGGCGGCGCCGTCAATGAAGCGCGCCAGGGTCACGTCTTTGTCCGTCACGCCATCGGCGTCGTGGGTGGTGAGCAGGATCTCGACGCGGTCGTAGACATTCGACCATTCGGGATGGTGGTCCATCTTGTCGGCCATCAGGGCGACGCGGGTCATGAAGCCGAAGGCGGCGTTGAAATCCGCGAACTTCAGCGTCCGCGTGATGGCCTGGCGATCGCCGTCATGCGCTCGCCAGGCGGGCAAATCCTTCAGCGTTTCCGCTACGTCAAGCCGTGTGTCGGTCATCGCGTTTCCTCTTTTTCTTTGGCGTAGGGCGCCTGATGGATGGCGGCAAGCGGCGAAGCCGCGCGGATCCGTCCAGGGAACCCATGGTCAAGCTTGTGCATTGATCGAGCAGCGATCGTCGCTCTTCGGCGTCATCGGTCGCCAGCGGGGTTAGGATGGAAAATCTCTGGATCGCCGCCCTGGATGCGGCCGACCGAAAGCGGATCGAACCGCATTTGAAAGAGCGCGAGATCACGCGCGGCCAGATGCTCTATGACGCCGGCGAGGCGGTCGATCAGGTCTGGTTTCCGATCAAGGGCGTGGTGTCGCTGATGACCATCCTGCCGGATGACAAGATGGTGGAGACGGCCGCCATCGGGCGTGAAGGCCTGATCGGCGTGACCTGCGGACCGTTCAACGCCCGCGCCGCCAGTCGGGCCATTTCCCAACGCGACGGGATCGCGGCCCATTGCTCGGCCGAGGTGTTCGGCGATGCGCTGGAACACAGCGAGACGCTGCGCTCGGCCCTGTCGCGCTTCACCGAAGGCTTGATGGCGCAGGTGCAGCAGGCGGCCGCCTGCAACGCCCAGCATCGGCTGGACGAACGGTTGGCCCGCTGGCTGTTGATGCTTCACGACCGGGCCGAGGATGACCGGATCGACCTGACGCAGGCCGATATCGCCGGCATGCTGGGCGTGCGTCGCGCGACGGTGTCGGAGGTCGGCACGGTGCTGGAGGGCAAGTCTCTGATCCAGCGGGGGCGTGGCTGGGTGAAGGTGTTGGATCGCGACGGCCTGGAGGCGGCGTCTTGCGGCTGTTACGGCCTGATGCGCGACGTAATGAAGGATTTGAAACTGCCACAGCCCGAAGCGGCCTGATCGGGTGTCTCATCGGATGACGGGGGCGCTGCGACGCGCTAGACGGTGCCCATGACCGACGCCTCCTCCCACGGCCCGCACTCGTCGGGTGATCGTTCTTCCTTCGGCTTTCGCGACGTGGATGCGCGCGAGAAGGTGAAGATGGTGCGCGGGGTCTTCGATTCCGTCGCCTCCAACTACGATGTGATGAACGACCTGATGAGCGTCGGCGTCCACCGCATCTGGAAAGACATCGCCGCCGCCAAGCTGAACCCGCGTCCCGGCGAGACCATTCTGGACGTCGCGGGCGGCACCGGCGACATGGCGCGTCGCTATTCCAGGATGGCGCGCGCAGCCCAGGAGCGGCGCGGCGGCGAGGACGCCAATGTCATCGTGCTGGACTACAACGCCGAGATGATCCTGGCGGGCGTCCAAAAAGGCGGCGAACCGGAGATGCAGTGGAGCGTCGGCGACGCAATGAACCTGCCGCTGCCGGACGCCTCGGTCGACGCCTATTCGATCAGTTTCGGCATCCGCAACGTGGCCCATATCGACAAGGCTCTGGCCGAGGCGCGCCGGGTGCTGAAGCCGGGCGGTCGGTTCCTGTGCCTGGAGTTTTCGCGCCCCACGACCACGCCAATCCGCAAGGTCTATGACGCCTGGTCCTTCCACGCCATTCCGCGCATCGGCGGCTGGGTCGCCAAGGATCGCGACAGCTATCAGTATCTGGTCGAGAGCATCCGTCGCTTCCCCGATCAGGATACGTTCAAGGGCATGATCGAGGACGCCGGCTTCCGCCGCGTGTCCGTGACCAACCTGTCGGGCGGGATCGCCGCCATCCATCACGGGTGGGCGATCTGACCAGCCGGATCTATCGCACGGCCCCGCCGCCGCCCGCGACGGTCGCGGTCCAGAACCCGGTTGCGTCCTTCCTGCGCCTGCTGGGCTGGCTTTGGGTCTTGGCGCGTCATGACGCCCTGATCCCGCGCGAGGTGACCCATCTGCTGCCGGCCTGGACGCGACCGTTTGCTCGGTTCGTGCAACTGTTCTCAGGTCGAGCTGGCCGCCAGGGTCGGCCGGGCCAGAGGCTGGGCAAGGCGTTCGAACATCTGGGCCCCGTGGCGATCAAACTGGGTCAGGTTCTGGCCACGCGCGCCGATATCTTCGGGCTGGAATTCGCGCGCGATCTTGGCCGGTTGAAGGACGCCCTGCCGCCGTTCTCTCTGGAAGAGGCGCGTCGCGAGATCGAGAAATCGCTGGGTCGTCCGGCCGAAAGTCTGTTCATCGACCTTAGCCCACCGGTCGCCGCCGCCTCCCTGGCCCAGGCGCACCGCGCGACCCTGGCCGACGGGCGGGCCGTCGCGGTCAAGGTGCTGCGGCCGGGGGTCGAGCGGCGGGTCGCCAATGGCCTGGATTCAATGCGGCTGGCCGCGCGGCTCGTCTGGCGGCTCGTGCCGATGGCGCGGCGGCTGGAGCCGTCCGCCTTTGTCGAGACCATCGCCAACTCGCTGGATCTGGAGCTGGACATGCGGCTGGAGGCGGCCGCCGCCAGCGAGATGGCCGAGGTGCTGGCCAAGGACGGATACATGTCCGCCCCGGCGGTGATCTGGGACGGGGTGGGCAAGCGCGTGCTGACGCTGGAGTGGGCCCAAGGCGTGCCCATGACGGATCCGGCGCTGCTGGACCTGCCGGGATTGGACAAGGATCAGCTGGCCGACAATGTCGTGCGCGCCTTCCTTGTCCAGGCGTTGGACCACGGGGTGTTCCACGCCGACCTGCATGAGGGCAATCTGTTCGCCAGCGCGCCAGCCCATCTGACGGCGATCGATTTCGGCATCGTCGGGCGGCTGGGACCGGCGGAGCGGCGCTATCTGGCCGAGATCCTGTGGGGCTTCATCAGCCGCGACTACGACCGGATTTCGCGCGTGCATTTCGAAGCCGGCTACGTCCCGCCGCACCACTCGGTGGAGACTTTCGCCCAGGCTCTGCGCGCGGTCGGCGAGCCGGTGATCGGCCGCGCCGCCAGCCAGGTGTCGATGGGCCGGCTGTTGGGCCAGTTGTTCGAGATCACCGCCCTGTTCGACATGCGGCTGCGGCCCGAATTGATCCTGCTGCAAAAGACCATGGTCTCGGTCGAGGGCGTGGCGCGGCGGCTGCAACCCGATCACGATCTGTGGAAGGCCGCCCAGCCGGTGGTCGAACGCTGGATCCGCCGCGAGCTGGGACCGCAGGCACAGGCGCGTGATGCGATCAACGAAATGATCGCCGCGGCCCGCGCCATCTCGCGCCTGGTCCAGGAGCCGCCGCGCCCGGCGGCGGTGGTCATCGAAAAGTCGGGAACTCCGGCTTGGGTGACGGCTTCAGTCACGGTCGCGGTCATCGCGGCTTTGGCGGCCCTGGGCCTTTCGCTCTGGCCCTATCTGACCTGACCGGAGCTTTCGCTATGAAGCCGACCTTGATGAAGACCGCTATCGCCGCCGCCGTGCTGGTGGCGCCCATGCCCGCCTTGGCCCAGGCCGCAGCCGGCGCCGTGCCGAACGCCTTCGACCGCCCGGCTCAAGCCGCAGCACCTCAAGCCCGTCCCGCCGCTGCGCCCGCAACGGCGTCTGCAACGGCGTCCGCCGCTCAGGCTCCCGACATCGCCCGTTCGGAGGAGGCGCTGCGCGCCGTCATCGCCAGCGCCCAGGGGACCGGCTTCGACTATTCGGATTTCACGACCGGTCTCGGGACCCAGATCCGTCAGCAGGAGGCCCAGGTGGTCCCGCTGATCAAGGGCTTCGGCGCCGTCAAGACGGTCGAATACGTCAAGCAGGAAGGCGAGGCCCAGATGTTCAAGGTCACCTTCGACAATCAGGTCACCGAATGGCTGATCGGCTTCGACGCCGAGGACAAGATCGCCGCCCTGCTGTTCCGCCCGGCCGAGCGCTGACCGTCAATCCAGCGAAGGCTTGCCGCGCCCCGACTTGATCGAGGCGCGGGTCGTCTTGGCCTTCAGGCGGCGTTCCTTGGACGCCTTGGTCGGGCGTGTCGGCACGCGATAGACGGGGCGGATTGAGGCCTCGTCCACCATCGCCTGAAGCCGTTTGATGGCGTCGGCGCGATTGCGCTCCTGGGTGCGATGACGCACGGCGGTGATCAGGATCACGCCTTCCAGCGTCAGCCGGCTGCCGGCCAGCTTCATCAGCCGCGCCTTGACCGGATCGGTCAGCGACGGCGAGTTCTTTACATCGAACCGCATCTGGACGGCGGTCGAGACCTTGTTGACGTTCTGCCCGCCCGGACCGCCCGCGCGGTAGAAGTGAAACTCAAGCTCGTCCTCGGGGATGACGGTGGTCATGTCGCCGCCTTGCGCGCCTTGACCACGGCCTGGTCCAGCGCTTGCAAGAAGCGCGAACGGTCGGCGGCCGAGAACGGCGGCGGACCGGATGTCGCCACGCCCATTGACCGCAGATGCTCGCCCACCATCCGTCCGGCCAGCGCCGAGCCGATGGAGTCCGGGGTGAAGGGCTGGCCGTTCGACTTCAGCGCCTGTGCGCCCGACTTCAGACAGCGGTCCGCCAAAGGGATGTCGGCGGTGATGACCACGTCGCCTACGCCCGCCCGCTCAGCGATCCAGTCGTCGGCGATGTCGGGGCCGGCGTCCACCACCACCTGTTCGATCAGCGGCTCACGCGGAACCTGCATCCAGGTGTTGGAGACGACATAGGTCTTCAGCCCATAGCGGCGGGCGACGCGATACACCTCTTCCTTCACGGGGCAGGCGTCGGCGTCGATGTAGAGAACCGTAGGCATTCTTCGTTGGGCCTATCGCGCTTCGCGCTACTTGAGGCCCAGCATAATGGGTTCGTACAGCGTCCCAACCAAAAAGAGCGGGACCGTGCGGCCCCGCCCTTTCCGTTCAGACCAAAGCGGTCCTCAGTTGCGATAGGCCGGCGGCATCGGCGTCTGCTGGCGATAGCGGTCGCGCAGCATCAGCGGGCGGCTGGTCAGGGGCTGTTCGACGCCATTGACGAAGACGGCCGACGGCTGGCTGAGCGGCTCCAGCGGATCGCCGGACCAGACTACGACGTCCCCGGCGGCGCCCGGCGCGATCTGGCCGAACTGGCCGGCCATGCCGAAGATCCTGGCCGGATTGACCGTCAGGGCGGCGATGGCGGCGCCATAGGGCAGGCCGTGCGAGACGGCGTTGCCGGCGTTGTAGCGGGCCTCCCGGGCGCGGTGGGTCGAGCCCTCATTGCCCTTGATGGCGATCAAGACACCCGCCGCATTCAGGGCCGCCGCATTCTCCGCCCGCGCCGCCCGCATCTCGAAATCGCTGGGCAGGTTGGAGATGGGGTTCAGCAGCACCGGCACGCCGGCGGCGGCGATGTCGCCGGCGACCAGCCAGCCCTCCTCGGCGCCGTCCAGGATCAGTTTGATCCCTTCTTCGCGCGCCAGGCGCAGCACCTGCTGAATGTCCGAGGCGCGGTGGACGGTGACGATCAGTGGCATCGTCCCGTTGGCGACGGGGATCAGAGCCTCGAGATCGGCCCGCGACAGGCTGAGATCGCGCAGGCCCGCCCGCTCATAGGCCGACTTGTTGCGGGCATAGAGGCGGACCTCCGACAGCGTCTCCTTGAACAGGACGAACTGCGCCCCGCGCGCGCCGCCGGCGATGTCGGCGCCCGCTTCGCCGAAGGGGGCGACCATGGCCACGCGCGGCTTGACCAGGATGTTCGAGCCTTGACCCAGGTTTATGATCGCCGCCTGACCCGCGAACAGGCCCGGCGTCTGATAGCCGCCGTCGCCGGCGCCGGCCGTCTCGTCTTCATGCACATGACCGCCGGACGAGCCGGGATGCTGGGGCACGACGATGGCGCGGGTGATGCCGCCCAGCCGCGCGACCGGCAGGGTGAAGGACCAGGGGTCCAGGCCGTAAGAGATGTCGAAGGCGGCGCTGAGCGTATTGGCGCTGTTGCGCAGTTCGTTGGTGCCGCTGACCGAGCCGACCTCGGTCCCGGCCAGGCCGGAGTCCACGGCGACGAAACCGGGCGCAACCGTCCTGCCCGCCGCGTCGATGACGCGGGCGCCGGACGGCGCTGCGCCAGAGCCCACCGAAATGATCTTGCCGTCGCGCATGACGACCGTGCCGTTTTCGATCACGGAGTTTCCGGTCAGGATGCGCCCGCCGACGATGGCGACGGTTTCCTGCGCCATCGCAGGGACGGCGAGAGACAGGGCCGCGACGGCGCCCGCGAGGATGTGAGACAGGCGCATCAGCGGGCTCCTTCCGTGACGTTGGCGGCGGTCAGGCCATAGCCCGGCTGACCCAGTTCGAAGTCGCTGGTCGGTTGATAGGCGGGGTTGCTGCGATCATAGGTCAGGGCGCCGTCGATGAAGACCTGATCGGCGCGGGCGTAGATCGAGAAGGGATCGGCGCTCCAGATCACCACGTCGGCGCGCTTGCCGGGCTCCAGCGACCCGGTCTGGTCGGCGATGCCGATGGCCTTGGCGGCGTTGGAGGTGATCCAGCCGATGGCATGTTCTTCGGAAATGTTCAGCCCGGCGCGGCGACCGGCCGACAGGGCGGCGGCCGCTTCCTGGTTCAACCGCTGGGTCAGTTCGGCGTCGTCGGAGTGGATGACGGCGCACGATCCCTGCTGGGCGTCGACCAGGGCGGCGTTCTCCTCGATGGCGTCCAGGGCCTCCATCTTGAAGCCCCACCAGCCGGTCCACATGGCCGCGCAGATGCCGCTGGCGGCCAGTTGCGGCGCCAGCTTGTAGGCCTCGGTCGCGTGGTGGAAGGTGGTGATGCGGTAGCCGAACTCCTTGGCCATATCCATCATCAGCGCCATCTCGTCGGCGCGGTAGCAGTGGTTCTGGATCAGGATCGAACCGTCCAGAACGCCCATCAGGGTCTCGTTCTGCAGATTGCGGGTCGGGGCGGCGCCTTCGCCGTCCTCGCGCCACTTGTTCCATTTGGCCTTGTAGTCGCGCGCGGCGATGAAGGCGGCGCGATAGCCGGCCATATTGCCCATGCCCGTCGCCGGGCTCTGGTTGCGGCCGCCATAGACGCGCGACGGGTTCTCGCCGCAGGCCATCTTGACCGTATAGGGGGCGGCCGGGAACTTCAGGCCCTGCATGGTGATCGAGGGCACGTTGCGGATGGTCACGCCGCGTCCGCCGAACAGATTGGCCGAGCCGGGCAGGATGTGAAGCGTGGTCACGCCGCCGGCGCGGGCGGTGTTGAAACCGGGGTCCTGGGGCCACAGCGAATGTTCGGCCCAGACCTGGGCGGTGTTCGGGCTGGTCGCCTCGTTGCCGTCGCTCATGCCGCTGACGCCGGGCGAAGGATAGACGCCCAAGTGGCTGTGCACGTCGATGACGCCGGGGGTGACATAGCGGCCGCGCGCCTCAACGACGTGATAGCCTGAAGGGACGGGGGTCGAGGCGTCGCCGACGGCGGCGATCTTGCCGTCTGTGACCACGACCACGCCGTTCTCGATTTTGCGATCCGTGCCGGTCAGGACGGTGGCGCCGACCACGGCGAAGTTCTCGCGCGGCAGGGGCTGATAGGTCGAGGGATAGGGATCCAGCGTCGTCGCGGGATCCAGGCCGGCGGCCAAGGTCCGGTCCCTCGACGGTTTCGCGGCCGTATCATCAGGGGTCTGGCCGGTGGTGGCGCAGGCCGACAGGCCCAGCACGGCGCATGTGATGGCCGCGAGGCTGGCGCCCCGCAGATGATGTCCGATCATCGAAATCCCTCTCCCGCGATGCGTCAGCCCCGACGCCGCTTGTGCCCGGCATAGAAGGGCGTTCAGCCGCGACCGTCAAAAGGTTTCGGCGTTCGTCTGCTGGACGCCTGCATCCGCGACGGCTAACGGCAGGCGCATGAACGCCGATGACCGTCCCGAGGACGAAAACCCCCATCTCGACCGCCCGCTGCGATCGTTCGGCCGTATCAAGGCCCGTCCCATCAAGCCCCGCCAGGCGGCGCTGATGCAGACCCTGCTGCCCGAGATCGCCGTGCCCGATCCCAGGGCCGGGCCGCTGGACCCCAAGACGATGATGCCCGAGGCGACCGAGGTCTGGCTGGAGATCGGCTTCGGCGGCGGCGAGCATATGGCCGCCCAGGCGGCGACGCGGCCCGACGCCCTGGTGATCGGCTGCGAGCCCTTCCTGAACGGCGTCGCCTCGGCCCTGCGCCACGTGGAAGAGGGCGGACTGAAGAACGTCCGCATCCATGCCGACGACGCGCGCGACCTGGTCGACGCCCTGCCGGACGCCTCGGTCGACCGGGTGCTGATCCTGTTCCCCGACCCCTGGCACAAGGCGCGCCACAACAAGCGCCGCCTGCTGCAGGACGAAACGGCCCAGGCCTTTGCGCGCATTCTGAAGCCTGGCGGGACCCTGCGCTTCGTCACCGACTGGCTGGACTACGCCGAATGGGCGCTGGAACGGCTGAACCGCACGCCGGGTCTGGAGCGAATGGGTCCAGCCGACCAGGACTGGTTCGTCCCGCCCGCCGATCACGTCGTGACCCGCTACGAAGAAAAGAAGCTGGGCGACACCACCCCGGTCTTCCTTGAATATCGGCGCGTCGATTAGCAGCTAAGGGGCCGTTCCAACCGGACCTGACCTCCATGGCCTTTTCGATCTACGACGCCTCAGCGCCCGTCTTCGTGCGCACGCTGAACAATCTGTCGGCCTTGCTCGACAAGGCGCTTGCCCAGGGGTTCGATGAGGCGGCCCTGATGGAGGCGCGTCTCGCCCCGGACATGAACCCGTTCCCAGCCCAGGTGTGCACGGCGGCGTTTTCGGCGCGGGCCTGCGTCGCCCGGCTGGTCGGACAGGACTGGCCCAAGACGGACGATACCGAAGCGTCGTTCGCCGAGCTGAAGGCCACCATCGCCCTGTCCATTGCCTATATCGAAAGCGTGCCCCGCGACGCCTTCGAAGGCGCCGAGACGCGCGAAGTGGTGCTGAAATTCCCTGGCGGGCAGCACGAGTTCAACGGCGTCGATTATCTGACGGGGTTTGCGCTGCCGAACTTCTTTTTCCACGTCACAATGACCTACGCCCTGTTGCGCGCGGCGGGCGTCGAGATCGGCAAGCGCGACTATCTGGGGCCGCGCTGACGGCGGGTTTGATCGCGGGGGGCTGACAACCCCTTTCGGTTGGCCTATATGGCGCTCACATCGTTAGACCGGCGTCCAACGGCGTCGTTCCAAGCGGCGGCCCGGACGGACCGCCGCTTTTGTTTTGGACATTCGTCGCTTGCGCGCAAGAACCGCCCAGGATCGCCAACTGCTGGACCTGATCGACCCCATCGCGGAGTCGTTGGGCCTGGACGTCGTGCGCGTGCGCCTGATGACCGGCTCCAAGCGCCAGCGCCTCCAGATCATGGCCGAGCGGCCGTCCGACCACGACATCTCGGTCGAACAATGCGCCAAGCTGAGCCGCGCGGTGTCGGAAGTGTTCGACGCCGCCGACCCCATCCCCGGTGAATATATGCTGGAGGTGTCGTCGCCCGGCATCGACCGGCCCCTGACCCGTCCCATCGACTTCGACCTGTTCGAGGGCGAGGAGGCGCGTCTGGAAACCGACCGCATGATCGAGGGCCGCAAGCGGTTCAAGGGCGTGCTGGCCGGCTATGAAGACGGCAACGTCCTGATCGACCTGGACGGCGAGGACGACACCGCCCTGATCCCCTTCGACTGGCTGAGCGACGCGAAGCTGGTCCTGACCGACGCCCTGATGAAACGGGGCGCCGCCATTCGCGCCGCACGCGGCGAACCCGAAGACGACGGCCTTCCCGAAGGGGAAGCCTCCGACCTGACAACCGACACCACGACCCCTTCTGAGGACAACGCCTGATGGCCGTCACCGGTATTTCCGCCAACCGCCTCGAACTGCTGCAGATCGCCGAGGCCGTCGCCCGCGAGAAGAACATCGAGCGCGAGATCGTCATCGAGGCGATCGAAGAAGCGATTCAGAAGGGCGCCAAGTCGCGCTACGGCGCGCACCACGACATCCGCGCCAAGATCGACCACAAGACCGGCGAGCTGTCGCTGACCCGTCACGTCACCATCGTCGAGGACGACTGGATGCCGGAAGACGAGCTGGAAGAGTTCAACGACAGCGCCATGGTGCGCCTGAAGGACGCCTCCAAGCGCGATCCCGAGGCGGTGGTCGGCAAGGAATATGTCGAAAACCTGCCGCCGTTCGAGTTCGGTCGTGTTCAGACCCAGATGGCTCGCCAGGTCGTGACCGGTAAGGTCCGCGAGGCCGAGCGCGCCAACCAGTACGAAGAGTTCAAGGATCGCGTCGGCGAGATCGTCAACGGCACGGTCAAGCGCGTCGAGTACGGCAACACCATCGTCGACCTGGGTCGGGGCGAAGGCGTCATGCGCCGCGATCAATCCATCCCGCGCGAAGTGTTCAACATCGGCGACCGTATCCGCACATACATCTACGACGTCCGCCCCGAGGCCAAGGGCCCGCAGGTCATGCTGTCGCGCGCCCACCCCGGCTTCATGGCCAAGCTGTTCGCCCAGGAAGTGCCAGAAGTCTATGACGGCGTGATCGAGATCCGCGCCGCCGCCCGTGACTCGGGCTCGCGCGCCAAGATGGCCGTCCTGTCGAACGACAGCTCCATCGACCCCGTCGGCGCCTGCGTCGGCATGCGCGGCTCGCGCGTTCAGGCGGTCGTCGCCGAACTGCAGGGCGAGAAGATCGACATCATCCAGTGGAATCCGGACGAGCCGACCTTCATCGTCAACGCCCTGGCCCCGGCCGAAGTCTCCAAGGTCGTGCTGGACGAAGAAGCCGGCCGCGTCGAAGTGGTCGTGCCGGACGAGCAGCTGTCGCTGGCTATCGGCCGTCGCGGCCAGAACGTGCGGCTGGCCAGCCAGCTGACCGGCTGGCAGATCGACATCATCACCGAGAGCCAGGACTCCGAGCGTCGTCAGCGCGAGTTCGCCGAGCGCACCGGACTGTTCCAGGAAGCCCTGGACGTCGACGAAGTCATCGCCCAGCTGCTGGTTACCGAAGGCTTCGCCACGGTCGAAGATCTGGCCTACGTCGATCCGTACGAAGTCTCCGAGATCGAAGGCTTCGACGAAGAGACCGCTGAAGAGCTTCAGGCCCGCGCTCGCGAATATCTGGACAAGAAGGCCGCCGAGATGGACGCCAAGCGCGTCGAACTGGGCGTCGAGGACGGCGTGCTTCAGGTGCCGGGCGTCACCCTCCCCATCGCCGTCGCCCTGGGCGAAGGCGGCGTTAAGACGGTCGAGGATCTGGCCGACCTGGCCACCGACGAAATCCGCGGCGGCTATGAGGTCAAGAACGGCGAGCGGGTGAAGGTCCCCGGCGTGCTGGAAAGCTTCAACCTGGCGCAGGAAGACGCCGAGCTGCTGATCCTGCAGGCGCGCGTTGCGGCCGGCTGGATCGACGCTTCGGAACTGCCGCAGCCCGAGCCGGAAGAGTACGAAGAAGAGGGCGACTACGCCGAGGGCGAATACGATCCGGACCAGGTGTTCGGCGATGCGCCCGCCGAAGACGACACGGCCGAGGGCGAAGAGTCCGACGCCGAACCGTCGAACGCGTGATGGGAGACCTGGCCACATATGAGCTTGCGCGACGCAACGATCGATAGGGAACGCCGGGACCTCGTCTCTCACGAGGTCATGGACGAATCTCGTCTGATCCGTTTCGTCGCCGGGCCCGATGGCCAGGTGGTCCCCGATCTGGGCAGGAAACTGCCCGGACGCGGCCTGTGGGTCGAAGCCAGCCGCGCCTCGGTCGAGGCGGCGGTCAAGAAGAACGGCTTCACCCGCGCGGCCAAGACCAAATTGACCGCCCCGGCCGACCTGGCCGATGTCGTCGAACGGCTGCTGGCAAGGCGCTGTCTCGACCATCTGGGTCTTGCCCGGCGCGAAGGCGTTCTTATATCCGGCTTCGAGAAAACCGCGGCGAGCCTGCGTGCAGGCAAGGCCGCCTGGGTGCTGGAAGCCGCCGACGGCTCGGCCGACGGGCGCGGAAAGATCCTCGCCCTGGCCCGTCATCAGACCGCCAAGATTTGCGGCGCGTTCACGGCGGACGATTTGAGTTTGGCCCTTGGGCTGGAAAATGCGATACACGCCGTCCTGCTTGCGGGCGGACGCGCCGATCGGTGGACCATCGAGGTCGAACGACTGGCTGGATTTCGGCCGCTTCGCCCCCCTCACTGGGACGTTTCCAGTGTCGAGGACGGATCGGCGGGAGCACCCCTTACAGGGGCGAGCTGAGGATTTTAGCGGCCGAGGGCCTGTCTCCAAGGGCGGAGACGGGCTCACGGTCGTTCATGGGTATTAGATGAGGACGGCGGGCCTTTCCGCCCCGAGTAAAGCGACCGGATGAGCGACGAAAACGACAAGACCAACCAAGGCCAGGGCAACACGGGCGGCACGCCGTCCCAGACGGGGCCGCGCGCTCCGCTGAGCCTGAAGCCGCGCGTTGTGGGATCGGTGCCGACCGGCACCGTGAAGCAGAGCTTCAGCCATGGCCGATCCAAGACGGTGGTGGTCGAGACCAAGCGCCGCGCCGGCGCCGGCGGACCGCAACGTCCGCAGGGCTTCGATGTCGCACGTCCTCAACAGGCTGCTCAGGCGCCGCGTCCGCAAGGTCCGCGTCCGTCGCAACCCGCCGGCGGCGCCCTGTCGGCCGAGGAGCAGGAAGCCCGCCGTCGCGCCATCGCCCTGGCCACGCAAGCGAACGCCGCCAAGGCTGACGCCGCCGCCGCCGCCAAGGCCGCCGCAGACGCCGCAGCCCGCGAACAGGCCGCCGCCACCGAACGCGCCGCCCAAGCCGCACGTGACGAAGCCGCCGCCGCCAAGGCCGCCGCAGAAGCTGCACGCGCCGAAGCCGCCAAGCTGACGGCCGCTGCGCCCGCCGCCCCGGCCAAGCCCGCACCCAAGCCGGCCGCGCCCGTCGCCGCCGCGCCTGCGCCTGTCGCGCCGACCCCGGCCTGTCTCTTATACACATCTCCGAGCCCACGAGACCAGCAAAAAAGGGGGGGGGGGGGGGGGGGGGGGGGGGGGGGGGGGGGGGGGGGGGGGGGGGGGGGGGGGGGGGGGGGGGGGGGGGGGGGGGGGG
>NZ_JAELUF010000569.1 GCF_016429195.1 Brevundimonas sp. ASV9 | reverse complement strand
ATAACGAGACGGCCACCCCCGACCTCTACACTGTGATGTATTCGTCGGCAGCGTCAGATGTGTATAAGAGACAGCTGCGGCACTGTCACAAGCCTTGAAAGGATGATTATTCCGCCAAGGGTTCAACTTACGCTTCGGCCGGCGCCGGCGGCAGCAATACGCTCAGCAACAGAGCTGAAATGAGAAACGAGCGCTCTCGCTCGCGCGGGATCGATTTGCATTTCTTCGGTACCGTCGCCCATGTCTATAAGTCCATGATCTTGCTGTACTACTTTATACAGTTTGAGGACGAATCTGCAGGTCTGACGTTGTGACGGACCACTTGCTGCTTGTGGCGTGCACCAAAGGGCGTGGTCCATTTTTGGCAAGGATCGGCTTATCATCGGCCGGCTGCTTCAACACCAGTTGTGGCGTCTCCATAC
>NZ_JAELUF010000568.1 GCF_016429195.1 Brevundimonas sp. ASV9 | reverse complement strand
ATTGCTGGTCTCGTGGGCTCGGAGATGTGTATAAGAGACAGATTTACCAAGGAAGACAAGTACTATGATGCGGTTGCTCGCATCACAAATGCATTAGTCGAGTTTCAAGAGGCTGGTTACTCTGCTATTCCTGGACTGTTTCCCCAGAACCTTGATGCCAGTGGCTGCAATAAAACTGCGACTGAAATTCGTGACTCTCAATTAGAGGAAGAAAAGGCTGAGAGCTTTGATACCTATGACCTACCTTTGCAGGAGAAAAGGCCTGCATATGAGCCGGATGTCGATGCTCATCTAGTCCGGCGATCGCGTGCAGAGTCTAGTGGCCCTGACACAGATACATCGCAGCCCTCAGACCAACAACTGCGCGCTCGTTCGCCACCTCCAGCTTCAGACTATGATTGCGTTCCACAGGGCCTTGTACC
>NZ_JAELUF010000567.1 GCF_016429195.1 Brevundimonas sp. ASV9 | reverse complement strand
GTCGTAGGGACAACGGCACTGCGCCGCTGCGCAAGACTCGGCGGCTGGGAGACTTTGATAGTGCTGTCCAGCCCGGTGTTACGAGATACACGGTATAACCGGAGACTATTGATTGCAACGTTTCTGCACGAAATGATTCACTCATTCTTGTTTGTGACGTGCGGAATTCGGGCGGGAAGAGACGGCGGGCATACAGAGGGTTTTAGGCAGATTGCCGACGTTATTGATCAGTGGGTTGGGAGAGACCAGTTGCGACTAGGGAATATGGAAGCAGATTTGGAGTACTTCCGGGGCGATTGCTGTCTGAAGCAGACCCAAGTACAGCAGCATGGTGATGGTGGTGGAGGAGGAGGAGGAGGAGGCGCGGGGGAAGAGACTGATGGATGGTATTTGGACCGGGAGAGAAATGTGTGGCCCTCAAC
>NZ_JAELUF010000566.1 GCF_016429195.1 Brevundimonas sp. ASV9 | reverse complement strand
CTATAACTCTGGTGTCAAGAGCTTGTTTTGGAAGGATCTGACAGTATCCGTCAAGGCACCAAAGGGCAAGGGACAGAAAATGACTCCAATCCTCAGCAATGTATGCGGTCATGTAGTGGCAGGTTAGTAAACTCTTCTCCACCATAGCATTGGCTTAAAGGTCATTTGCTCACGTAAAATGAAAACGCTATAGGCGAAATGATGGCCATTATGGGGCCATCTGGGTCTGGGAAAACCACACTGCTCAACGCTCTGGCATATCACTCAGAGTCGTCCCAGGCAGAACTCTCTGCAAGCTCTCAAATTCTCATCAATGACCAGAAACCATCTCAGTCCGATATCCGGATCTTGTCCTCGTACGTCGAGTGTGACGAAGCACTCATTGGTTCTCTCACGGTACACGAGACACTTTACTTTGCCGC
>NZ_JAELUF010000565.1 GCF_016429195.1 Brevundimonas sp. ASV9 | reverse complement strand
GTTAGAGACGACATCGAAGGGTCCAACTTACAAATACAGCCACCAAACCTTTATTATCAAACCCAAGACTTTCGGTTTTAAAGTTACACCAGTGCAATCAGAACCGATTCCTAGGCCCACGCTTGACAGTATCTCTCCTGTTCTGTGACCCGTCGAGCACCACAAACCAGCACCACTTCCACAACTTTGCGGTTCTTTACGATGGCTGTTGAAAGGAAACCGACAGATTCCATTAAATCCACATGGCGACATCTCGATCGTCGCGAGTGGAACGCTTTCCACTGGTTTTATGAGATTCTGGGTAATCAACCAACTTCCCTCGATAAGGAGGTTCCTGTGCATCCAAAAACCGATGCCATGCCCTATGTGCCAGAGTGGCAGATGCATAGATGGGTCCTCTTCCATGCCCTGATACCAATTGCC
>NZ_JAELUF010000564.1 GCF_016429195.1 Brevundimonas sp. ASV9 | reverse complement strand
CCTCCACTGTTCCAATCATTCCTGTGCATGTACAAACACAAAAACACCTCATATATCTGCCCGGGTAGTGCTTTGCCTCTACAACTATCACGGTTCCTGGAAATGAGGAAGATTACCCCTGTGCTTCTGACCAGTCCATCATTCGCAAATTCAGGACTGGCGGCGGTACAGGCATGGTGGGATGTCTTATGGATGGCTTGAGTGACTATCAATTCGCTCAAGTGGTTTTTATAGCTCCCTACATTTCTTCACACTTTCTGTCTTTCTTTATTCTCTCGTAGTTCCGTCAATCAATCTTGTCATCTTGTATAAATTTGCAAGAAAGAGTCGTCACTAACAAAAGACTCAGGTAATTGACTACTACGTCGCCATCATGCCTTTTTTTACCTTTACCCACGGCTTCATCGTCGCTCTCACGTACAC
>NZ_JAELUF010000563.1 GCF_016429195.1 Brevundimonas sp. ASV9 | reverse complement strand
GCGCCTGGCCTTCATAATCATTGTATTGACCGATGGGGACCTTGCGGCCATACTCGTCCGTCTCATACTCTTCCACATAGTCCTTCTGCCCACGTGGCAAAGCGGTAAGATCTCCGTGGGAAACGTTTGCGTGCTGTGTCGACAATGGTACCGGCAGCTCCACGGATGCCAGCTTCGATTGATGCTCCGGCTGAATCGAACCGCGTTGCTCTTGTACGTCTTGTGGACCAGTACCCTCGTCTGTGGTGGAGCGTGGGTTGTCAGTTGCTGCCGAGAGAATGGAGGTCCGAGTGACCTCAGACGGATTGATATCGCTCATCAAGGGCATTGGGGGCGGGAGTTCGTCCTCATATTCATCGGCGTATTGATATCCGCCGAGGCTACGAGATGTGTTATAATCAGCCTTTCGTCCCTGCCTATCGC
>NZ_JAELUF010000562.1 GCF_016429195.1 Brevundimonas sp. ASV9 | reverse complement strand
GCATGAGGACGGACATGTAGTACATGATGGCGTTCACACCAGTCAGCTGGCCGAGAAGAATCATAATATTGGCATAGATGAGAGCTCGCCGAGCGCGAGGCACACTAGGCAGCGAAAGCCGTTAGCACAACCTACATTGCGTTTATGGCATGGATGAGAAAAAGAGCATACGTGAAAAAATCCATCCAAGGGTACTGCCGGTTTTGAGCACCTTCGCTGACAACCGTATCTTCTTGCTGAACCGAAGAAGCCATGACATAGTATTCATCTCTTGATTCGGCATCATTAATGCCGCGAATTCTCTTCCATACTTTGTAGGCTTCGAGCGTTCGGCCTTTGTGCATCAGATAACGGGGGCTTTCGGGAAGGAAAAGCATTCTATTTCCAGTCAGTTGTTGATGTTATGAAGGTAATTTATTGGAG
>NZ_JAELUF010000561.1 GCF_016429195.1 Brevundimonas sp. ASV9 | reverse complement strand
AAGTCCACTTTGTCAAGACGTTCGTGGCCTGCCACTTAGAGAAGTACCGATCCCGGACAAGCCCACGGACTTCCTCCGTTCAAGAAGCATGATTCTTTTTCTTCCGTTTCCTCCACTCCAGCGGAACTCTCCGCCCCGAACTCTGTTTGGGGTGAGAGGTGCAGTTCAGCGGGAGAAAGACGGGAAGGGTACAAGACATTGGCCAATTGTCTCTGGCGATTGAGCAAAAGTTAGTCAAAGCTGCGAAGAATTATGCGTTGTCTTTTTGTTCTGTTCGCTGTCCCAAAACATAGATCAACCCGTGTCTCCGATTGCAGGTACCGGCCCGCAGCGACTACTGGAACTTTACAAGATTCTCTTCTAAAATAAAAAAAGCAAGTTCAATAGTAATGCACGGAAAAGATTTCCGCGGCACGTCAAAGC
>NZ_JAELUF010000560.1 GCF_016429195.1 Brevundimonas sp. ASV9 | reverse complement strand
CCTTTGAGCAGCTCGCCCTGAACACCGTCATAGAGAGCGCGGACGCCCTCTCGGCGAATAATGTGTACAATCACACCAAATATCGTCTTGTCGAGGACATCCAGCATCTTGCGAACCAGCGACTTTCGGGCCGCCTTCTTCTTCTCACTCGGTTTCTCTCCACCCGTCTCCTCGTCCTCAGAAGGCAACTGAAGTCGCGTCTTGCCTGTCTGGAACGGATACGTCAAGGCCGTGGCAGCGGCTTTACTGAACGCGGCCATCAAAAACGCAGCCCATGCGACGGGTACATCTTCCTCCTCGAGTGCAGGAATAACCTTGGCTGCCAGCCTCCTATTAATGAGGAAGGTCAAGCTAGGATTGATAGTCAGCACCAGAGTGGCCGAGTACCCAGCCCACAGTGCCTTGAATCCACCCTCCTTGCGC
>NZ_JAELUF010000057.1 GCF_016429195.1 Brevundimonas sp. ASV9 | reverse complement strand
GGCTGAAAGCCATGCGTGGCAAGTCGCACCAGCTGCATTCCGGCGCAGCATTGGCGACCAAGGGCCAGATTGTCTGGTCCGGCGTCGATACGGTTCAGATGCGGATGCGCGATTTCTCGGACGCCTTCCTCGACGCTTACCTGGCCGCGGAGGGCGAGGCCCTGCTGTCCTGCGTCGGTTCCTACCGGCTTGAGGGGCTGGGCTCGCAGCTGTTCGAGGCTGTGGACGGCGACTATTTCACGGTGCTGGGCCTGCCGCTTTGGCCGGTGTTGAACGAGCTGCGTCGGACGGGGCTGATCGCGACATGAGCACGCACCGCATAACCGGGGCGGCCATGGTCGCCGGGATCGCCGGAAATCCGGTCGGCCATTCGCTCAGCCCGGTCATCCACAACGCCTGGCTGGCGGCCGGCGGGATCGACGGCGCTTACGTTCCCTTCGCCCCTGCCGATGCGGCCGGGTTTCAGGCCTTGGTCGCCGCGGGGCGCGCCGGTCTGATCATGGGGCTGAACGTCACCGCCCCGTTCAAGGAACAGGCCTTCGCCCTGGCGGATCAGGCGACGGCGGCGGCGCGGCTGACGTCCTCGGCCAATATCCTGCAGTTCGAAAACGGCCGGGTGCTGGCCGACAGTTCCGACGGAGTCGGCCTAATGCTCGGCCTGAAGGAACAGGCGCCGGACCTGGACGTGGCCGGGCGGCCGGTGGTGATGCTGGGCGCCGGCGGCGCGGCCCGCGCAGGGTCCGGCGCCTTGGTCGAGGCCGGCGCCGAGGTTCGCATCGTCAACCGTTCGCCCGAACGTGCAGAGGCTTTGGCCGCCGATCTTGGACCCTCGGTTCGGGTCATGGCGGAAGGCGACGCCTTCGACGGCGCGGCCCTGGTCATCAATGCGCTCAGCGTCCCGCCCAACATTGACCTCGACCGGATCGCCCCCGGCACGGTGGTGATGGATATGACCTACAAGCCGTTGGCTACGCCCTTTCTGACGGCGGCGCGCGAACGTGGCCTGCCGACGGTGGATGGATTGGCGATGCTGATCGGCCAGGCGGCGCCGTCGTTCGAAGCCCTGTTCCGCCGCCCGCCGCCGCCTCTCGATCTTCGCGCCCTGTTGATGACGCATCTGGGCGAGGCGACATGATCCTGCTCGGTCTCACCGGCTCCATCGGCATGGGCAAGTCGACGACGACGGCCATGTTCGCCGATCTGGGGGCCGTCGTCTGGAACGCCGACGATGCGGTTCACCGCCTCTATGCGCCAGGCGGTGCGGCGGTCGGCGCTGTGGGCGAAGCCTTTCCCGGCGTCGTGGTGGACGGCGCGGTCGATCGCACGCTTCTGGCCGAGGCGCTTGGGAAAGACGACACCGCCTTTCGGCGTCTGGAAGCCATCGTGCACCCCCTGCTCGCCCAGGGGCGCGCGGCCGATCTGGAGGCCGCGCGCACGGCCGGTGTGAAACTGGCGGTTCTGGACATCCCCCTGCTGTTCGAGACGGGTGGAGACAGGGCCGTCGACGCCGTCGTGGTGGTCACCGCCGATCCGGCGATCCAGGCGGAGCGGGTCCTGGCTCGTCCAGGCATGACCCGCGAACGGTTCGACGCCATCCTGGCGCGCCAGATGCCGGACGCCGAAAAGCGCGCCCGCGCCGATTTCGTCATCGACACCGGCCGGGGTTTGGAGGCCGCTCGGGCCGAGGTCGAGGCGATCGTCGCCGCCGTTCTTGACCCGTCGTGGATATCTCCCCGGCGCGGCGCGGCGAGCCTTTCGCGCTGAGGCGAATGCCGCCATTAAGGGCGAATGGCGCGCGAGATCGTTCTGGATACGGAAACCACCGGCTTCGACCCCAAGACGGGCGACCGGCTGATCGAGGTCGGCTGTATCGAGATCCAGGATCTGTTGCCGACGGGGCGGACCTTCCATCGGTTCGTCAATCCCGAGCGACTGATCCCGCCCGACGCCATCCGGGTTCACGGCATCACCGACGAAAAGGTCAAGGATGCGCCCAAGTTCGCCGAGATTGCCGACGAGCTGATCGAATTCATCGGCGATGCGCAGATGATCGCCCACAACGCCGCCTTCGACCGCAACTTCATCGACTTCGAATATGCGCGATGCGGCCGGCCGATCACCGGCGAGGCGCGCTGGATCGATACGCTGAAACTGGCCCAGACGCGGTTTCCGGGCATGCCCAACTCGCTGGACGCCCTGTGCAAACGCTACAAGGTGTCGCTGGTCGAGCGGACGCTGCACGGCGCCCTGATCGACGCCCGTCTGCTGGCCGAGGTCTATCTGGAGCTGCGTGGCGGTAAGGAGCGGGTGCTGGACCTGTCGTCCGCGCCGGTCGGTCGTGGCCCCGGCGGCGTCATCGAAACCGCCGCCTACGGCCAGCGTCCCCGCCCCCTGGCGCCGCGCTCCACGCCCGAGGAACAGGCCGCCCACGTCGCCTTCCTCGCCAAGGCGCTGAAGGACCGCTCACTGTGGGAAGCCTACGGCCTGCCCACTCAGGAAGACGCGGCTTAGTCTCTTTTTAGCGCTCAAGTCGTGAGCGACCGCGTCGCGAACATAGCGCGGCGCGCAGCGCCCCAGGCTTAAGCCTGCCGGAAGCCCAGCACGTCCTGCATGTCATAGAGTCCGGGGCCTCGCGTCCGCACCCAGGCGGCGGCGGCGACCGCGCCCTTGGCGAACAGCGACCGATCGATCGCCGAATGGCTGAGGGTCAGCACTTCGTCTTCCGAGGCGAACAGCACCGTATGCTCGCCGATGATGCCGCCGGCGCGGATCGAGGAAAAACCGATCTTGCCGCTCTCGCGCTCGCCCTGGACCCCGTCGTAGGGCTTGGAGCGCAGGTCATCCAGATCCGCAAACCGCCCCTCGGCGGCCGCCTCACCCAGCATCAGGGCCGTGCCCGAGGGTGAATCGACCTTGCGGCGGTGGTGGGCCTCGGTGATCTCGATGTCCCAGTCCTGGGCGTCCAGACGCTGGGCCGCGTGCTGGACCAGGCCGATCAGGATGTTCACGCCCAGGGAGAAGTTGCCGCTCTTGACGATGGCGACCTTTTCGGCGGCCTTCATCAGGTCGGCCTCCTGCTCGTCCGTGAAGCCGGTCGAGCCGATCACCAGGGCCGGGCCGCCGCGCTCGGCTGCGCTCTGGGCCAGGGCCACCGAGGCGGCCGGAGTCGAGAAGTCGATGATCACGTCGCACAGTGACAGGTCGGCGGTTTCGCCCCAATCGAAGCGGGCGGCGACCACCACGTCCTCGCGGGCGTCCAGAACCTGAGAGACCGCACGCCCCATCCGGCCGCGATAGCCGGAAATGCCGGCGTGGAAGATTGCGCTCAAACCGCGTTCTCTTTCGACCCGTCCGCGTCCTGATTGCCCAGGATGTCGGCCCAGAAACGCTTCGCCTTTCCGGCAAAGCTGGAATTCCTGGGGTTCTGCCCCTCCCCGAACGACAGGGCAAGCTCTTCCAGCAACTCACGCTGGCGCGCGGTCAGATCGGTGGGCGTCTCGACGAACAGTTCGACCACCAGATCGCCGCGGTTGCGGCCGTTCAGATGGGGCATGCCCTTGCCCTTGATGCGCACGGTCTTGCCGGTCTGGGCGCCCGCAGGCACGGCGACGGAGGCCTTGCACTTTCCGTCACAGGCCGTGGAGACCAGGCAGGGCGCGTCGATCTCGCCGCCCAGGGCCGCCACCGTCATCGGCACGGGCACGGTGACCAGCAGGTCCAGGTTATCGCGCTCGAACAAGTCGTGCGGCGTGACCGAGATGAAGACGTACAGATCGCCGCGCGGTCCGCCGCGCTGGCCCGCATCGCCCTCGCCCGACAGACGGATGCGCGAACCGTCGTCCACGCCGGCGGGGATCTTCAGGTTCAGGGTGCGGGTTTTGCGCACCTGGCCGTGCCCGTGGCAGGTGGTGCAGGGATCGGCGATCATCTGACCCTGGCCGTGGCAGCGGGGGCAGGTGCGCTCGACCTGGAAGAAGCCGTTGGCCTGGCGCACGCGACCGGCGCCCTGGCAGGTGGTGCAGGTGACGGGCTTGGTGCCCGGCTTGGCGCCCGACCCCTCGCAGGTGTCGCAGGTCATGGTCGAGGGGATGTCGATCTCGACGTCCTCGCCCTTGTAGGCCTGCTCCAGGGTGATCTCCAGATCGTAGCGCAGGTCCGAGCCCCGGCGCGGTCCGCCCTGCTGGCCCCGGCCCTGGCGTCCACCGAACGCGTCGCCGAACGCATCGCCGAAGACCTGGGAGAAGATGTCGTTGATGTCCGAGAATCCCTGGCCGCCCTGGCCGAAGGGATTGCCGCCCCCGCCGCCGTTCACGCCCGCATGGCCGTAACGGTCATAGGCCGCGCGCTTGTTGTCGTCCGACAGCACCGTATAGGCCTCGGACAGCTCCTTGAACTTGGCCATCGACTCTTCCGAGCCGCCGTTGCGGTCCGGGTGGTGGATCATGGCCAGCTTGCGGTAGGCGGCTTTCAGGCCGGGGGCGTCGATCGTGCGTTCGACACCCAGAACTTCGTAATAATCACGCGCCATCGGGCGTTCGTCCTCATACTTCCCCGTTCGCTTTCGCCTCGCCTCTTATCGAGCGTTGGTCGAAATCGATGTCCCGGCTGACATGGGGTCCGGGACCAATGATGCAAGTTTCATGAAAAGGCCCCGCCTATCGCAAGACAAGCGGGGCCGTATCATTTCAGCGACCTGTGACGGATCAGGCGCTCTTCTTGTCGTCGCCGTCCGTGTCCGACACTTCCTCGAACTCGGCGTCGACCACGCCGTCGTCGGCCGGCTGGCCTTCGGCGGCGGCGTCGCCCTGCTGCTGGGCGTACATGGCCTCACCCAGCTTCATCGAGGCCTGGACCAGGGTGTTGGTCTTGGCGCGGATGTCTTCCGGGTCCGTGCCTTCGCGCGCGGTCTTCAGCTCGGCCAGGCCGGTCTCGATGGCCGTCTTCTCGTCCGCGCCGACCTTGTCGCCGTGTTCGGCCAGGGCCTTCTCGGTCGAGTGGATCAGGCTGTCGGCGGCGTTCTGCGCCTCGACCAGATCCTTCTTGGCCTTGTCGGTGGCGGCGTTGGCCTCGGCTTCCTTGACCATCTTGTCGATGTCGGCGTCCGACAGGCCACCGTTGGCCTGGATGCGGATCGACTGCTCCTTGTTGGTCGCCTTGTCCTTGGCCGAGACGTTGACGATGCCGTTGGCGTCGATGTCGAAGGCGACCTCGATCTGCGGCATGCCGCGCGGCGCCGGCGGAATGCCCATCAGATCGAACTGACCGAGCATCTTGTTGTCCGACGCCATCGGACGCTCGCCCTGGAAGACCCGGATCGTCACGGCCGACTGGTTGTCGTCGGCGGTCGAGAAGGTCTGGCTCTTCTTGGTCGGGATCGTCGTGTTGCGCTCGATCAGGGGCGTGAACACGCCGCCCAGGGTTTCGATGCCCAGGGTCAGCGGCGTCACGTCCAGCAGCAGCACGTCCTTGACGTCGCCTTGCAGAACGCCGGCCTGAACGGCGGCGCCCAGGGCCACGACTTCGTCAGGGTTCACGCCTTTGTGCGGTTCCTTGCCGAAGAAGGCCTTCACGGCTTCCACGACCTTGGGCATGCGGGTCATGCCGCCGACCAGAACCACTTCGTCGATGTCCGAGGCCTTCAGGCCGGCGTCGGCCAGGGCCTTCTTGCACGGCTCGATCGTGCGTTGGACCAGGTCCTCGACCAGGCTTTCCAGCTTGGCGCGCGTCAGCTTGATGTTCAGGTGCAGCGGACCCGAGGCGTTCATGGTGATGAACGGCAGGTTGACCTCGTACTGGGTCGTGGTCGACAGCTCCTTCTTGGCCTTTTCGGCCTCTTCCTTCAGGCGCTGCAGGGCCAGCTTGTCCTGACGCAGATCGACCGACTGCTCCTTCTTGAACTCGTCGGCCAAGTAGTCGACCAGACGCAGGTCGAAGTCCTCGCCGCCCAGGAAGGTGTCGCCGTTGGTCGACTTCACCTCGAACACGCCGTCGCCGATCTCCAGGATCGAAACGTCGAAGGTGCCGCCGCCCAGGTCATAGACGGCGATCTTCTGACCGTCGTTCTTTTCCAGACCATAGGCCAGGGCCGCCGCGGTCGGCTCGTTGATGATGCGCAGCACTTCCAGGCCGGCGATCTTGCCGGCGTCCTTGGTCGCCTGACGTTGGCTGTCGTTGAAGTAGGCCGGCACGGTGATCACGGCCTGGGTGACCTTGTCGCCCAGATAGGCCTCGGCCGCTTCCTTCATCTTGGTCAGGGTGAAGGCCGAAATCTGCTGCGGGGAATAGTCCTTGCCGAAGGCGCGCACCCAGGCGTCGCCGTTCGGGCCCTTGACGATCTCATAGGGCACCATGCCCTTGTCCTTGGCGACGACGGGATCATCGAAGTTGCGGCCGATCAGGCGCTTGATCGCGAAGAAGGTGTTGGACGGGTTGGTGACGGCCTGGCGCTTGGCGGGTTGACCCACCAGCACTTCCGCGCCGTCCTGGATCGCCACGACCGACGGGGTCGTGCGGTTGCCCTCGGCGTTTTCGATCACCTTCGGCGTCTTGCCGTCCATGACGGCGACGCACGAGTTGGTGGTGCCCAGGTCGATGCCGATAATCTTGGCCATGTGTTCTTCAGTCTCTCTGGTTCGGCGGGCGATGCGGCGGCCTTCGACGAAGCGCCGCGCGTGACCGCCCCCGGTTGGGTTGGCGTGGATCAGGCTGGATAGCCCCAAGTTTCGCGGGGTTTCTCCGAAGCTGGCCCCGATATGGGAAAATCCCCCCGGCCTGCAAGGGCGTTATGCGATTCAAGCCTTTCGAAGAACGTTGAAATTCGAAGATGCAGGCGCGGCGAATACGGCGCATAAGATTTTGCATCGCGCTCTGTGGATCGCGATCGAGGAAGGGAGAGGAAACAATGATCAAGACCCTGCTCAAGGCCGTCGTCGCGGCTGCCGTTCTTGTCGGCTCCGCTGCGGCCGCCGCGCCGCCTGCTGCGACGCCCATGGTTCAGTCGAAGGACGGCTATGATCGGCACGTCACCATCAAGAACCGCACCGGCTGGACCATGTTGCGCTTCTACGCGTCGGATTCGCGCAGCGACGATTGGGAAGAAGACATTCTGGGCTCGGATGTTCTGGAAAGCGGGCAGGATGTGCGCATCAACATCGATGACGGCTCTGGCGCCTGCATCTATGACTTCAAGGCCGAGTTCACCAACGGTCAGGAGCTGACGCGGTCGCGCATCAATGTCTGTGAGGTCAGCGAATACGCCTACACCCGTTGAGGTGAACACCGGCGTCGAGGGCTTCCGCCTTTGGCCTGGGGCGCTCGATGCCGCGGCGCAGGCTGATCTGGTCGCCAAGGTGTTCGCCCGACTGAATGACGCGCCCCTCTATCGGCCGACCACGCCGGGCGGTCGGCCCTTCTCGGTTCAGATGAGCAACTTCGGGCCGCTGGGCTGGGTCTCCGACCGGGGCGGCTATCGCTATCAGTCGACCCATCCGGAGACCGGGCGACCCTGGCCCACGATCCCGCCTGTGTTGCTCGACCTGTGGGACGCCACGGTCGCCTGGCCCACGCTGCCGGACGCCTGTCTGGTCAATCTGTATCGCGATGCGGCGAAGATGGGCCTGCACCAGGACAAGGACGAGGCTGATCTGGGCGCGCCTGTCCTGTCGGTATCCCTCGGAGACACGGCGACGTTCCGCATCGGTGCGGCGGAGGGCGGACGCACCACGACGCTGAGGTTGACCAGCGGCGACGTCTGCGCCCTGACCGGCCCCGCGCGCCTGGCCCGTCATGGCATCGACCGCGTGCTGGCCGGATCGTCGCGCCTGATCCCCGGCGGCGGCCGGCTGAATCTGACGCTGCGCTGCGCCGGTTGAGCATCGGATTTTTGGACTGGCTTTCGCCGTCCGGCTGCGGCGTATGTCGGCCATGGATGATCTGAAGCGCCGTTGGGCCCGGCTGGAGCCCTACATCACCGTCGTAGGTCCGGACGACGATCGGCCCCGTCCTGCCGTGCTGATGTTCCACGGCTGCGGGGGGCTGCGCGATCACCTGCCTCGCTATGCCGAGGTCGCCAAGGCAGCGGGCTGGCGCGCCTTCATCGTCGATTCCTACGGCCCGCGCGGCTGGGGGCGGGCTTTCACCCTGGCGGCGGTCTGCACGGGCCTGTCGTTCAGGGGCTATGAGCGGGTGGGCGACGTCCTGGCGGCGATCCAGGGCGTTTCGGCCCGCCCTGATGTCGATGCGACGAAGCTGGCCCTGGCCGGCTGGAGCCACGGCGGCTGGTCGATCATGGAGATGATGAGCGGCGCGCCGACGCCCGGCGCCTTTGGCGTGACCGATCCCGCCGAGGCCAGCCTGTCCGGCGTCAAGGCGGTGTGGCTGGCCTATCCCTACATCGGCCCGTTCGCCTTCAACCGGCTGAAGCCCTGGCGGCATTGCCCGCGCGTCCTGGCCGTCACGTGCAAGCGCGACCATCTGACGACCGTTCGCAACGCCGAGCAGGTCAACGCCATGATCCGGAACTGCGGCTCCCAGGTCGAAAGCTGGATCGCCGGGGGCACCCATGCCTTCGACGAACCGACCAACAACGGCCCCATGCGGCACGACCCGGAACTGACGACCGAAGCCCTGCGCCGCTTCGGCGCCTTCCTGACCGACGCGGTGCCATACGGCTGAGCCGCCTAGCCGATCGTCGCCTCGACAGTGATGGTCGCGCGGACCGAATGGGCCATTTCGCAATGGTCGTGGGCCTGGTGGTGCAGGGCGTCGATCTCGGCCTGATCGGGTTCGCGGCCGGTGAAGCTGGTAAAGGGGCGCAGCGTCACCTCGGCGAGGTAGCGCTTGCCGTTCTCGTCCTTGCCCATCTTGCCCGACGCTTCGTCAAAATAGGTGTCGACCACCAGGCCGGCGTTGGCGGCGAAGGCCAGGAACCACAGCATGTGACAGCTGGACAGGGAGGCGATCATCGCCTCTTCTGGATCGACGCCGCCCGGATCGGACATCGGCACGGGCACGCTGGAGGGCGCCGACGACCCCGGCACCACCGCCCCGCCGTCGAAGCTCCAGGAATGGGCCCGGCTGTAGCCCTTGTCCAGAAAGGGCTGGTCGCCGCGGTTCCAGACGACCTTGGCTTCATAGACCCCCATTACGCCCTCCAGAAGCCGACGATCTTCTTGACCTCGTCCACCACGGGATCGGCGACCTCGGCGGCGCGCTCGGCGCCGGCCTTCAGCACGCGGTCGATCTCGGCCGGATCGTCCATCAGGCGGCGCATCTCGGCCGTCACGGGCGCCAGCGACGACACGGCCAGGTCCGCTAGCGCCGGCTTGAAGGCGCCGAAACCCTGGCCGCCGAACTGTGCGATCACCTGTTCGCGGGTCAGGCCCGCCAACGCCGCATAGATGGCGACCAGATTCTTGGCCTCGGGCCGTTCGTTCAGGCCGTCCAGGGTTTCCGGCAACGGCTCGGGATCGGTCTTGGCCTTCTTGATCTTGGAGGCGATCATGTCGGCGTCGTCGGTCAGGTTGATGCGGCTGTTGTCGGACGGGTCCGACTTGGACATCTTGGCCGCTCCGTCACGCAGGGACATGACGCGGGTCGCCGGTCCCTGGATGATCGGCTCAGGCACGGGGAAGAAGCCGGGAACGCCGAAGTCGTTGTTGAACTTGGCGGCGATGTCGCGGGTCAGCTCCAGATGCTGCTTCTGGTCCTCGCCGACCGGCACTTCGGTGGCCTTGTACAGCAGGATGTCGGCCGCCTGGAGCACGGGATAGGTGTAGAGGCCGACCGAGGAGCGTTCCTTGTGCTTGCCCGACTTCTCCTTGAACTGGGTCATCCGGTCGAGCCAGCCGAGACGGGCGACGCAGTTGAAGATCCAGGCCAGTTCCGCATGGGCGCGCACGGCCGATTGCGGGAAGATGATCGCCTTTTCCGGATCCAGGCCCGAAGCCAGATAGGCGGCGGCGATCTCGCGCGTCTGGGCCGTCAGTTTGGCCGGATCCTGCCACACGGTGATCGCGTGCATGTCAGCGACGAAGACATAGACCGGCGCGCCCTGGTCTTGCAGTTCCACGAACCGCTTCAGGGCGCCGAGGTAGTTGCCCAGGTGCAGCGCGCCTGAGGCCTGGATGCCGGACAGGATGCGGCGCGGGCCGTCATAAGTCGCAACGGCGGGGGTCTGGTCGGTCATGGGATCGGGTCTCGGAAGGTCGAAAGGCAGGCGTGGCGAGGCAGGCGGCGGTTCAGCCGCGCCATCGCAGGTCATGGATCAGGCCCGAGGTCGTCATGGCCTCGCGCTTATCGGTTCGCCGGCTGTCAGTCCAGACCGGAGACCGCGCCGCCGCCGGGCTCGCGCCTCAGCGTCGCCTTCAGTTCCGAGAGCGTGACGGCCCGGAACGCCAGCAGGCAGAAGCCGTAAAGCCCGGCTCCGGCGCCGCAAACCACCAGGACGGCGATCTCCTTGGCCAGGAACAGTCGGCTAAGCTGCGGATAGAAGACGTCGGCGGCGAACAGCAGGGCGGCCATCATGGCGCTGGCGGCGATGACGCGCGCGATGCGCGACAAAAAGGCCGGCGACGGCCGCCAGCTGTTCTCGCGAATCAGGACCCCGCCCAAAAGGGCGACGTTGACCCAGGCCGAGGTGCTGGTGGCGATGGCCAGGCCCAGCACCCCGTCCCAGCCCTGACGGCGGAACCAGAAGAACAGGGCCGAGCCCAGGATGACGGTGATGACCACGCTGGCCACGGCGAAGATCATGGGCCGGCGCGTGTCCTGGCGCGCGAAAAAGGGTGGGGTCAGAACCTTGGCCAGGACGAAGGCCGGCACGCCCCAGGCGAACTGACGCAAAACGTCGGCAGTGCGAGCGGCGTCGGCCGAGGTGAAGGCGCCCCGCGTCACCGTCGCGTCGATGATGAAGAAGGGAATGACGAACAGCGCAACCGCCGCCGGCAGGGTGAAGGCCATCGCCAGGTTGATGCCGTCGTCCAGCGTCTTCTGCCCGCCCTCGTGATCGCCGTCGACGAAGGCCTTGGTCAGGCGTGGCACCAAGGCCAGGCCGATGGCGACCCCCACCAGGCCCAGCGGCAGTTGATAAAGCCGGTCGGCGTTATACAGCACCGAACGCGCGCCCTCGTCCGACCCGGTCAGGAACTGCGACACCAGAGAGTTGATCTGCAGCGCCCCGCCCGCCAGGGCGCCGGGCACGGCGAGCGCCAGGGTGTGACGCACATTCGGCGTGATGCGCGGCAGGCCGATCTTCAGCCGAACGCCCAGACGGCGCACGCCCCACCACAGCAGACCGGCCTGGATCAGGCCCGATACCGTCACCGCCGCGGTCACCATCAGCAGCACCGTTTCTTGCGGGATCGGCAAGATCAGCGGCGGCATCAGGGCGGCCAGGGTGCACAGGTTCAGGAACACCGGCACGGCCGCCGACAGGGCGAACCGACCGCCAGTGTTCAACACGCCCGACAGCAGCGAGGCCACGGTCATACAGGCCAGATAGGGCATGGCCAGTTGGGTTGCGATCACGGCGGCGCGCAGCACCATCGGCTGGTCGCGATAGGCCGACAGCAGCCACGGCATGATCCACGGCATTACGACCTGCAGCAGGATGCAGAAGCCGGCGACCACGGCCAGCATGAAGCTGAGCGCCTCGGACGCCGTGACGGCGGCGGCTTCCTCGCCCTCGCGCGCCCGAACCCCGCCATAGACCGGCACGAAGGCCTGGGCGAAGGCGCCTTCTGCGAACAGGCGGCGGAACATGTTGGGCAGCATCAACGCCGTGGTGAAGGCGTCCATCATCGGCCCCTGGCCGAAGCGCGCCGCCAGCGCCATGTCGCGCACGAAGCCGAGAATTCGACTGCCCAGCGTCAGGGTCGACTGCACCAGGGTGTTTCGGGCGAGGCTCATGCGATCTTTGGCTCTATTCTCCCCGCTCATCCCCGCGAAAGCGGGGATCCAGTGCTTTCGCGGCGCACTGACCTGTCCGGGATTGGCATATCGCCAACTCGAAAAGCCTGATCGCCCAAAGACCTGGGTCCCCGCTTTCGCGGGGATGAGCGGACATTTGATACTATCGCTTAGCGCGCTTGTTCGTCGGGGGATACGGGCTTTGCGCGCGGGCTGCGGCGGCCGAGATCGGAGACGTCGCGCGCGCTGGCGCGGGCCGAGGCGACCTTGCGTCCGGCGGGCGCGGGCGCGCGGCTGTCCAGCACGGCCTCAAGCGCGGTGCGCAGTTCGGTGATCCGCTGTTCCGAGGTGATCTTCCGCCCCTTGCGATCCACGACGTAGAAGCTGTCCACCGCCCGCTCGCCATAGCTGGCGACATGGGCTGAGCGGATGCTCAGGCCTTCGTCGTTGAACACGCGCGACAGGTCCGCCAGCAGCCCCGGCCGGTCGGCGCAGGACACCTCGACCACGGTGGCGACCTCGCTGGCGTGGTGATCGACCATAACCACGGGCCGGACTTCAAAGGCCGCCTTGCGCGCATTGCCGGTCGGATCGGGGGCTTGGCCGATGCGGCCCTCGCCCCGCGCGGCCTTTTCCAGCGCCTCGACCAAAGCCTTCAGCCGGCGCGGTTCGGCCTGGCCATAGGGCAGGCCCGCTCCGTCCTGAACACGAAACACGTCCAGAACGACGCCGTCCTCGGTCGCCACGCGGGCGTCGGTCACGTCGGCCCCAAGCGCGGCCATGGTCTGGGCCAGATCGGCGAACAGGCCCGGTCGGTCGGCCGCGGCGATGGAGATTTCGGTGGTCTGCACCGTCAGCCCCTGCACCGGCGCGGTTGGGGCGCTCTCGGCGGCGGCGCCCGTCTCTCGCGCCCGCTGGACCAAGGCCGGGTGCGCCGCCAGCGGATCCTCGCGCGTCACGTCCTCGCCCCGGAACAGGGCGGCGACCTGGTTGTAGAGGGTGCGCATCAGCTGACCCTTCCAGCCGTTCCACACCCCCGGCCCCACGGCCCGGATATCGGCGACGGTCAGGACCAGCAGCATCCGCAGTCGCTCGGGGTCGCCGACCAGTTCGGCGAAGGCGCGGATGGTCGCCGGGTCCGACAGGTCGCGCTTCTGGGCATAGTCCGAAAGCGCCAGATGGCTGCGCACCAGCCAGACCACCAGTTCGATCCGGCGCGGATCGACGCCCAGCCGCTCACAGGCCCGACGCGCGGCGATGGCCCCGTCCTCCAGCTGCCCCCGCTCGCCGCCCTTGCCCACGTCGTGCAACAGCATGCCCAGCATCAGGGCTTCCATGTCCGAGATCAGGTGCACGATCTCGCTGGCCATCGGGTGGTCGGTCTTCAGCTTGCCGCGCGCGATGTCGTTGATGATCCCGATGGCCTGAAGCGTGTGCTCGTCGACCGTATAGGCGTGGTACATGTTGAACTGGGTCTGGCCGACGATCCGCCCCCATTCGGGCAGGAACCGGCCCAGCAAACCCGTCTCGTTCATGATGGTCAGGACGCGATAGGGCCTCTGCCCGTGCGCCAGAATGTCCAGGAAGGCCCGCGTCGCCGCCGGATCGCGCCTCAGCCGGGGCGTCACCAGCGACAGCGACCGCGTCACCGCCGAAAAGGCGTCCGGATGCAGGTCCAGGTCATGTTTGTCGGCGCAGACGAACAGGGTCAGCAGCTTGACCGGATCGGCGGCGAACACCTCCGGCCCCTCGACCGACAAACGGCCCTGATCGATCCAGAACCCCTCGACCTCCAGCTTGCGGCGGGGGGCGGGCCGGAACGGCGCCATCAGACGCGACAGGCCGTGCGCCGTCTTCTGGTGGCGCGCCTCCAGCTTGGCCGACATGGCGCGGGTCAGGGCGCCGACGTCGCGGGCCACTAGAAAATATCGCCGCATGAACCGCTCGACCGCCGGTTCGTCGCCGCGCCCGCGCCAGCCCATGCGCCGGGCCACTTCGGGCTGCATGTCGAACGTCAGCTTCTCTTCGGCCCGGCCCGCGATCAGATGCAGATGGATGCGGACCTGCCACAGGAAGTCGAACGCCTCGTCCGAAGTGCGGCGCTCGCGCGGGGTGAACAGTTCGTCCATCACCGTCGCGCCCAGCCGGCTCTCGGGCGCCAGGGATCGCGCGATCCAGTACAGGGTGTTCAGGTCGCGCAAGCCCCCCTTGCCGTCCTTGACGTTGGGTTCGACCTTGTAGCGGGTCGAGCCGGCCTTTTCATGCCGGGCGGCCCGCTCCTCCAACTTGGCGGCGATGAAGGGGCGCGGATCGGATTTCGACACCATGTCGCGAAACCGGCCGATCATCAGCTGGGCCAGCGCCTCGTCCCCCGCCAATGGGCGGGCCTCCAGCAGGGTCGTCCGCACCGTCATGTCGGTGCGCGACAGGCTGAGACACTCTTCAACCGAGCGCACCGCCGACCCGACCTTGGCCCCCAGGTCCCACAGCACATAGAGGACGAACTGGATGACCTCCTCACCGCGCGGCGTCGCCTTCGACGATCTCAAAAACAGCAGATCCAGATCGGAATGGGGCGCCAGAACGCCCCGGCCATAGCCCCCGACCGCGACCAGGGCCAACCGTTCGGCTTCGACCGGCGAGGTCGGCCACAGGGTCTGGGTCGCCACCCGCCACAGGCCGGCCAACATCTCGTCGGCGGCGGCGGCGTACAGACGCGCCACGTCGCGCCCCTTCATGCCCCCATCCAGCTTGCGCTCGGCCCGGGTGCGTGCGGCGTCATAGGTCTCGCGCAAAACGACAGAGACCGCCGCGCGCGGGTCTTCCGCGCGGGCGGCCTCGTCAAGGCGGTCATCCAGACTGGGCGAGGCGTTCATGTCAGCCGTCTATAGGCCCCATCCCACCGCACGTCAGTCAGGGATTGCGGACTACTCCGGGCGAACGCGCTTCTTGCGGAACGACGGGTTCAGCACCTGCTTGCGCAGGCGGATGGACTTGGGCGTCACCTCGACCAGCTCGTCGTCGTCGATATAGGCGATGGCCTGTTCCAGCGACATCTGGCGCGGCGGGGTCAGGCGAACGGCCTCGTCCTTGCCGGCGGCGCGGACGTTGGTGAGCTGCTTGCCCTTGATCGGGTTGACGTCCAGATCGTCCCAGCGCGCGTTCTCGCCGATGATCATGCCCTGATAGGTCTTTTCGCCCGCGCCGACGAACATGACGCCGCGATCTTCCAGGTTCCACAGGGCGAAGGCGGCGGTTTCACCGTCCGAGTTCGAGATCAGGACGCCCTTTAGACGGCCGGCGATGGCGCCCTTGTGCGGCTCATAGTGGCTGAACACGCGGTTCAGCACGCCCGAACCGCGCGTGTCGGTCAGGAACTCGCCCTGATAGCCGATCAGGGCGCGCGACGGCGCCTTCAGGCTGATGCGGGTCTTGCCGGCGCCCGACGGGCCCATGTCGGCCAGCTCGGCCTTGCGGGCCGACAGCTTTTCGATGACCACGCCGGTGAACTCGTCGTCCACGTCGATCATGACGTCTTCGATGGGCTCCAGCTTTTCGCCGTTCTCGCCTTCCTTGAACACGACGCGCGGACGCGAGATCGAAACCTCGAAGCCTTCGCGGCGCATGTTCTCGATCAGAACGCCCAGCTGCAGTTCGCCGCGGCCGGCGACCTCATAGGCGTCGCCGCCTTCGGTCGTCGTCACGCGGATGGCGACGTTGGCCTCGGCTTCCTTCAACAGGCGGTCGCGAATGACGCGCGACTGGACCTTGTCGCCTTCGCGGCCGGCCAGGGGGCTGTCGTTGACCGAGACGGTCATGGAGATGGTCGGCGGATCGATCGGCTGGGCGTCCAGCGGCTCGGTCACTTCCATGGCGCACAGGGTGTCGGCCACGGTCGCCTTGGACATGCCCGCGATGGCTACGATGTCGCCCGCTTCCGAACCCTCGTCCAGCGGCTGGCGCTTCAGGCCGCGGAAGGCCAGCACCTTGGTGATGCGGCCGCGTTCGATTTCCTTGCCTTCACGGTCCAGGGCGTGGATCGCCATGCCGGGCACGGCCTTGCCGCTCTCGATGCGGCCGGTCAGCAGGCGGCCCAGGAAGGGATCGCTTTCGATCAGCACGTCCAGCATGCGGAACGGCTTGTCCTTATTGGCCTGAACGGCGGGCGGCGGGACGTGATCGACGATCAGGTCGAACAGCGGCGCCAGATTGTCGTTGGGCTGGTTCAGGTCCAGGGTCGCCCAGCCGTTGCGGCCCGAGGCGTAGATGTGCGGGAAGTCCAGTTGCTCGTCCGTCGCGCCGATGGCGGCGAACAGGTCGAAGGTCTCGTTGTGGACGCGGTCCGGATCGGCGTGGGCGCGGTCGACCTTGTTGATGCACAGGATCGGGCGCAGGCCCATCTTCAGCGCCTTGGTCAGCACGAACTTGGTCTGGGGCATGACGCCCTCTTCGGCGTCGACCAGGATGACGCAGCCGTCCACCATGCCCAGGATGCGCTCGACCTCGCCGCCGAAGTCGGCGTGGCCGGGGGTGTCGATGATGTTGATGCGGGTTTCACCGGCCTTGCCGTTCCAGAGCACCGAGGTGCACTTGGCCAGGATGGTGATGCCGCGCTCTTTTTCCTGGTCGTTGGAGTCCATGGCGCGCTCGGTCTGCGCCTCGTTGGCTCGGAAGACGCCGGATTGGGCGAGCAGTTGGTCCACCAGGGTCGTCTTGCCGTGGTCGACGTGGGCGATGATGGCGACGTTGCGCAGGTTCATTTGAGTATCGCGAAAAGGCGCGGCCGGCATACGGGCGGCCGCTGGTCATGAAAAGGCATGCGGGAGGCGCGCGCCTCTTACAGGCATGTGGACAGAAAGACCAGAGCGGGCGTTCGCCGCGCTGATCGCCGCCTTACCGATATTTCATCCGCGACGCCGCATCCGACGCCGCTGACGGACGCCTCTTTCCCCCGACGGGCCTGACACAGGCCCATTTCGAAGGGAAATGACGATGGGTTTGATGATCGCAGCCGCGCTTGCCGCCGCCCTGGTCGCGGGCGAGGCGCCGAACATGCATGTGGATGCAGAGGGGCTGAACATGGCCCGACCCGGCGAGGCCATGATCCTGGCCGGCCGCATCCGCGCCGCCAGCCGTGACTGGTGCGCCGTCCATCGCGCCGTCCTGACCCCCGACAGCCTTGGCGACGCCAGCGTCTGCGAGCGTGAAATGAGACGCCGGGCCTATGTCGCCCTGCCCCGTCATCAACGCATCTATTTCGTGCGCGCGGGCGGCCAGACCGCGCTCAATCGGCGCTAGAGCGGTCGCAGCATATAGCGGGCGTCGGCGCCGTAGCTGGCCAGTTTGGCCGCCATGGCCTCGGCGGGTTGTTCGACGAAACCGTGTCGAGACCAGAAGCCGACAGCGTCATTGACCGCGACCAGGGCGATGGCGGGCCAGCCGTCTTCCATCGCCTGTTCGGCCAGTCGCTCGACGATGGCGCCGGTCACGCCCCCGCCCCGCGCCTCGGGGTGCAGAGCAAGATCGTGCAGATAGATCAGGTCCGGCTGGGGCGGCAGGCCTTCGATCACCGTGTTCAGCGGCGGCGCGCTCTCGGCCTTCCACGGATAGGCGATCAGATAGCCTCGCGCGGCGCCCTCGCTTTCCGCCAGCACGAAACAGCCGCGCGGATAAAGCGCCAGCCGGTTTTGGAAACAGGCGCGATCCTCGAAATGGTCGGGAAACGACAGCCGCGCCACCTCCAACACCGCATCGATGTCCGTCGGCCGCATGGGCCGCCATTGCAGGCTCATCAGTTCACCTTGGACGGGTCTGGCAGAGCGTCAGGCAGGGCGGAAACCGGAACGCCGTCGTCCTTCAGCTTCTTCACCTCGGCGGGCGTGGCCTCGCCATAGATTTCGCGCTTCTCGGATCGGCCCTCGTGGATGTCGCGCGCCTCGCGGGCGAAGGCGTCGCCGACGTAGTCGAAGTTGGCCTCGACATGGGCGCGGACCTCGCGGGCGGCGGCCATCATCATCGTCTGCATCTTGGCGGCGACGTCAGACGCGGGATCGGCCTTGCGGGCGCCGCTGACGGCCGGGGCCATGATCGCCTTTTCCACCGCGTGCGAACCGCAGAACGGGCATTCCACCAGCCCCCGCGCCGCCTGATCGTCATAGTCGGTCGAGGAGCCGAACCAGGCTTCGAAGGCGTGGGCCTGGTCGCATTTCAGGGCGTAGCGGATCATAGGGCGTCAAACAGCGGGCAGGAAATCGCGATCGTGGGTCAGGCTGGGCACGGCGGCGCGCGCCTTGGCCACGGCCTCCATGTCCAGTTTCGCACGCACGATGCAAGGCTCGTCGTGATCCGCCTTGGCGATGATCTCGCCCCACGGGCCGACGACGGTCGATCGCCCCCAGGTGCGGCGACCGTCCTCGTGCAGTCCGCCCTGCGCCGGCGCCAGAACGAACGCCCCCGTCTCGATGGCGCGGGCGCGCAACAGGGTTTCCCAATGCGCCTCTCCGGTCGGGGCGGTGAAGGCGGCCGGCACGGCGATCATCGACGCCCCCGCCTTGGCCAGCTGGCGATGCAGGTGGGGAAAGCGGATGTCGTAGCAGATGGTCAGGCCCAGCCGACCCCAGGGCGTGTCCGGCACAGCCGCCCCATCGCCGGGCCGCACCGTCGCGCTTTCGCGATAGGTTTCGCCATTGGGCAGGTTCACGTCGAAGACGTGCAGCTTGTCGTATCGGGCCACGATCCCGCCCGACGCATCGATCAGCAGCGATCGATTGGCGGCGCGGCCATCTCCCGCTTGGCCTGACCGGACGATGGCCGAACCGATCAGCAGCCAGACGCCCAGTTCCGCCGCCAGACGACGCAGACCCAGCACGGCGACGTCCTCGTCCTCGGTCGTAATCGCCGCATCGCGCCGATCCCGGCGCTGCTCCAGAACATTGGTCCCCTCGGGCGTCAGGATGAACTTCGCTCCGCCCGACGCCGCCTCGCGGATCAGGGGCTCGACATGGGCCAGCGCCGCTCGCGCCGTCGCCGGCGTGCGCGTCTGGATCAGGGCGATGTCGAGCCCGCTGCTCATGGATCAGGCGGCCAGAAGTCCGTCCAGCTTGCCGTCGCGATCCAGCGCGTGAATGTCGTCGGAACCGCCGACGTGCTGGCCGTCGATGAAGATCTGCGGGAAGGTCATGCGGCCGCCCGACTTCTCGACCATCTCGGCCTTCTTGTCGGGATCGTTGGAGGCGACGATCTCAGTATAGTCCACGCCCTTTTTCTTTAGAAGCGACATGGCGCTGAAGCAGTAGGGGCAGCCAGGCTTGGTGTAGATGACGACGTCGGCCAAGTTCAGATCTCCAAAATAAAATCCAGCGCCCTCAAGCAGCGAGCCGCCGCGAGACGAGCGATAGGGCGCTCTTCACATAGTCAGTTCACGGGCGTTTCGCACCCGCGCGATGACGGCGAGATCCACGGCGCGCGCTCCGGCGTCGATCAGGGCGCGCGCGCAGGCCTCTCCGGTCGCGCCCGTGGTCAACACATCGTCGATCAGAAGGATGCGTCGTCCCCGGATCCGACGCCGGCCCGCCTCGGTCACAGCGAAGGCCTTCTTGACGTTCAGCCGCCGCCCGCGCTGGCTCTTGCCGCCCTGACTGGTCGTGTGGGTCGTGCGGACCAGACCGTCGGGCAAATAGTCGCGGTCGGCGTGCCGGGCCAGCGGCCGGGCGATTTCGGCGGCCTGATTGAAGCGCCGCGACAACAGGCGAAACCGATGCAGCGGCACGGGCAGGATCACATCCGCGTCTTGGACCAGATCGGCGGCGGCGCGCCCGATCCAGCGCGCAAACAGGGGCGCGAACTGCTGCTGATCGCCGTGCTTGAACCTCAGGATCAGGCCACGCGACGCCTCGTCATACAGGCAGGCCGCGCGCGCTCTCTCGAACGCATAGGGCTTGGCGATACAGGCGGCGCAGCGATCCTCGGCGAAGGCGCCGCCATCAAAGTCGAAGGCCGCCCCGCAGCCGTCGCAGACCGGCGCTTCCAGAAATTTGATCCGGCTCCAGGCGTCGGGCGTCAGGCCGGCCGCAGCCGTCGCCTCTCGGCTGTCATGCGCCATCGGCGGCAGGATCAGGTCGGCCAGTCCCCGCCCCGCTCCGCGCAAGTGACGGCCCGCCCCTTCCCAGGCGCGTCGCCAGCCCCCATCCTGTGCGTCCATGACCGCCCCCCAATCCCCTTCCGAAGGTCCCCCGCGCATCTTCGACGCCGTTCGACGTCAGGCGCGGCTGGCGCGGTCCGCCGCCCGGTTCCCCCAAGCCGACTTCCTGCACGCCCGCGCCGCCGCCAACGCCGCCGAGAGCCTGGAAGCCATACTGCGCGATTTTCCCGTTACGGTCGATCTGTCCGCTCATCCAGGCGTGTTCGATGCGGCGGTTCGGTCCAGCGACGCCGCCGGCCGCGTCGGTCTCATCCAGACGCCCGTCTCCCTGGCCCAGCGCGCAGCGCCAGGCGCGGATGCGCTGCCGCTGGCCGACGCCTCGACCGATCTGATCGTCTCCCTTTTGACCCTTCACTGGGCCAACGACCTGCCTGGCGCCTTGGCCCAGATCCGGCGCGCGTTGAAACCGGACGGCCTGTTCATCGGCACGCTGTTCGGTGCGGGCACTCTGAAAGAGCTTCGCGCGGTCCTGACCGAGGTCGAACTGGAAGAGCGCGGCGGCGCCCAGGCGCGGGTTTCGCCCTTCGCTGACGGTTATGACGGGGCGGCCCTGTTGCAGCGCGCCGGATTCGCCCTGCCGGTGTCGGACGTGGACCGCTTCACCGTCCGCTACACCGACCTGTTCGCCTTGATCCGCGACCTGCGCGCCATGGGCGAGACCAACGTGCTGCACGGACCCGTTCGGCCGCTAAGCCGCCGCATCGTGGCGCGCGCCGCCGCCCTCTATGCCGAGCGATACGGTCTCGACGACGGCCGCATTCCGGCGACGTTCGAGATCATCCATCTGGCCGGCTGGAAGCCTCACGACAGCCAGCAGAAGGCCCTGCCACGCGGCTCGGCCAAGACGCGGCTGGCCGATGCCCTGGGCGTCAAGGAATTGACGGGCGAAGAGCCGGACTAGCTGATCGCGGCCTGTATGGCGGCGCTCAGCTTGTTCACCGTGGCGGCCAGGCCGCCGTTCTGGCTGTTCGCCAAGGCGCTGATCGAGGTCACGATCGCCAGGAAGATCAGGGCGCAGAGCAGGCCGTATTCGATGGCCGTGGCCCCGCTCTCATTGCGCAGGAACCGGCCGATAAGACGTCGCATGGCCGGCCTCCCTGGTCGGCGGTGGTCAGAGCAGGTCGCGCAACCAGGCGACCAGAGGTTCGTCCGCCGGGGGCATGGGATAGTCCGAAAGCTTGCTCGGCTTCACCCAGGCGAGGCCGTCGTGTTCACGCGCCGTGATCACGCCGTCCCACCGTCGGCACAGATACAATGGCATCAACAGGTGAAACGAATCGTAAGCGTGACTGGCGAAAACGAACGGCGAGAGACAGTTTTCGCTGACGTCGATGCCCAGCTCTTCCTTCAGTTCGCGGATCAGGGCCTGTTCCGGCCGCTCTCCGGGCTCGACCTTGCCGCCCGGAAACTCCCATAGACCGGCCAGCTTCTTGCCCTCAGGACGCTTGGCGATCAGAACCCGCCCATCCACGTCAATCAGGGCGACGGCGACGACCAGGACGGTGGGAAGGGGCGCAGCGGTCACGAGCGATAGTCGCCGTTGATCTCGATGTAGCCCTTGGTCAGATCGCAGGTCCACACGGTCGCCGACGCCCGGCCCGAACCCACGTCGACGGTGATGTCGATTTCGGGGTTCTTCATATAGGCGGTCATCTTGGCCTCGTCGTAGGTCGGGGACGGGGCGCCGTCGACGGCGGCCTGGTGCGGACCGAACTTGATGGCCAGACGGTCGCGGTCGACCGGCTCCTCGGTCTTGCCCACCGCCATGACGACCCGGCCCCAGTTGGCGTCCTGACCGGCGATGGCGGTCTTGACCAGCGGGCTGTCGGCGATGGACTTGGCCAGCTTGCGGGCCGAGGCGGGCGAGGCGGCGCCGTCCACCGTCACCTTGACGAACTTGGTCGCGCCTTCGCCGTCACGCACCAGCTGGTGCGCCAGGTCCAGCATGACTTTGTCCAGGGCGGCCGAGAAGCTCTTCAGCCGGCGATCGCCGACCCGCCCGATGCGCGGCGCGCCCGAGGTTCCGGTGGCGAACAGCAGGGCCGTGTCGTTGGTCGAGGTGTCGCCATCCACCGTCACGCTGTTGAAGGT
>NZ_JAELUF010000559.1 GCF_016429195.1 Brevundimonas sp. ASV9 | reverse complement strand
CTTCAGGATGCCATTGTTAGCTGAATTGATTCATGCACTGGGTGCTGAATTGCGACATGAAGGAGTTTGGGGCTGCTGTTGACGTACCGTGGCATAGACATGCTCTCCATCTGGCGTAGCGGCGGCGGCCATTGCGACGTCGGGGCTGGAGCAGCTCCTAGCAGACGGGCTCAAAGTCAAGAGTCCATGGGGAGCTGGAGACTCGGCATGGGCAACGCAAGATGACGTTTGACTGCCCTGATGATTATGGCCGAGAGTGAGGAAAGCGAAGGGAAGACGAGGAGAAGAGAGTGGCGCGGGCTGGTGATTGTATAGTGCGGAGAAGGGAAACGAAAGGATGCTGTCGCTGCTTGATCGAGGCCCGGAACTGCATACGTAGGTGTAGGTAGGTAGCCACAATGGTAACACCAACCTGAAATGGTA
>NZ_JAELUF010000558.1 GCF_016429195.1 Brevundimonas sp. ASV9 | reverse complement strand
GGAGATGTGTATAAGAGACAGGTCGTATTCTGAAAGCGCATAAATCTCGTTGCTGATGAGATGAAGTTGGTGTCGGTCACAAAGCTTCATGTACTCCCGAAGAACATGTTCAGGATAGCATCGCCCAAGTGGATTATGAGGATGCAATAAAAGAATGGCTCTCACGCGACTGCCATTATTCCTCTGACGGAGGACCTCGTTTTCGAATTTGGCAATTGCATCCTCACCCAAAGGATCGCCATCTTCAGTATCAATCGGGACTAGCTGCACCTCTGTCCGCCGGGAAATATCCATCGGTATGCCTCCATAGAACGGACGTCCTACAAGAATAATGTCTCCAGGATTTGCCAGGGCCCAGGATAGATTATGAAGAGCCGTTGTGCAACCATTGACCACGCTTATATGGTGCGGCTGTACCCTGTC
>NZ_JAELUF010000557.1 GCF_016429195.1 Brevundimonas sp. ASV9 | reverse complement strand
AATAATGAGTAGCTGCAGCCGCTGACGCGGTCGGTGAGAGCTCCTCAGCGGCGCAAAATCCCTCTACTATTGGTCCACTGTATTTTTCGTGATGAGTGTCCTGCGAAGCTCAAGTCAAGGAGCCCTGCGCGAAATTCAGCAAGGACTAATTCCGTTTCCCGACTTTGCCTTACGGAGTACATAGTCCAGTCGTTTGGCCATCCCTCTTGTCAAGTTCAGCATGCGTAAGGGTTCTTATCTGCTACAGAACGAGTGGACAAGATTCTCTTTTTGATAGGCGTTCTGAATAGCTCTGACAATGGCAGCCTTTTGCTTACTGGTATCCCGTGCGGACTTTGAGCAAAGCGGACAAGCGGCGAACGCGAGGATATTAGACTACAAAGTACAATATTGACATTATTCAAGTAATTTCACAGAATTAGC
>NZ_JAELUF010000556.1 GCF_016429195.1 Brevundimonas sp. ASV9 | reverse complement strand
GAAGAGGACGAGGCGGCGGCCATGGAAAAGTGGCCTTGCGGGCAGGAAAAAAAGGTTATTGGCAACGTTGATAAGCAGATGCGGAAGCAGGAGAAGAGAGCTAAGCTGGAAGCTCGGAAGAAGCGCAAGCCCGGAAATGATACCCCAACTGAAGAGGCGAATGCCAGTAAATAGGTCAGCGGAGCTTGAGCTGTGTAAGGTAAGTGGAAGGGTGATGGTCCCACGCTCCCGCATGTACTCGTAATCGTACACTACCACGGCGCAATGAAATATTACTCAAATTCATGAAATCCCATCTATTCTTAACCACTACAATTTTAAATCTCATTCATGGAATAAATAAAAACCCGGCAAAGTCCTCTTAATTTATCGTCACTTCACCTTGCGAGCAGAGGTAGCTTTGAGCTTGGGACCCACCAAAATC
>NZ_JAELUF010000555.1 GCF_016429195.1 Brevundimonas sp. ASV9 | reverse complement strand
GGCAAGTGCTGTACGCCAATTCCATCGCGAAGCGTCTCCTCACGCGCACATCGGCTACAGCACCATCCAAAACACCCTGCCCAATAGCACCCTCGAATCGGTGCTCGCCTTCTCGCCCGACATCAAGCACATGCTTCCCGGCGGCATCGAGAACACATTCTCTCTCTCCATCTTCGTCACGGGCACAGCATCCGTCCGCGTCACCGCCTGTTTCGATCACGCTTCCGCGAGTGGCGGCACCGGCCGCGTGGAGATGCTCCTGCTACACCTCGTCCAGGCCGTCGCTGACGCCGCTACTAAAATCGACCTGCCTGGAACCAAGTGCAGCGCTATTGACCTCGGATCTGCAGCAGAGCGCGGCGTCATCCTATCTCATGCGCGCGAGGGCCGCAAAGACGTTCCGCAGACGACCATTCTGCAGCTA
>NZ_JAELUF010000554.1 GCF_016429195.1 Brevundimonas sp. ASV9 | reverse complement strand
CATTTACCAAAACGAATTTGACCTCATCATCAAGGGCGTACTAAAGTACAGCTTGCCACTGAGCGCGCAGGTTCGAAGTGCCACGGTCTCAGGACGAACGACGGTCAAGCCCAACTCGGCGAATGACCCGTCGTTGAGGCCAAATTCTACCATATCTTTTCACGATTAACGAAACCAACCATCTGTGTGCTACCTAGAATATGGCATGATACCTTAACTCTATATCATTTCTTTTGTTTTACATTTCTTTTTTCAATATTTTGTTCGAGCGCGCATAGCCTAGCGTATGGTTCCGGCTTTTGGACGTACACCTTGAACCAGGAGACGAAACGTGTGGTTCATACACGGCACATGGGAAAACTTGACTGGTAGATAGAGTACAAGTTCAGGCGGAACTTGGGAAATAAGGAAAAGCGACATACAC
>NZ_JAELUF010000553.1 GCF_016429195.1 Brevundimonas sp. ASV9 | reverse complement strand
CTACAAACCTCTCTTCGAGAGTGTTTGACTTGAAGTGTTGGAATACAAATACTACAACTGTGAGAGTCGAACCATAGACATGCCATCTATAATGAATGCAATGAGCTTTGCCCCCGCAGGCAGTGCATTCGTTCTACAGGGATGCTGTCACAATCCTGTTGGCGCAGATCCGTCCAAGGAGCAGTGGCAAAAAATTGGGCGTACAATGCGTGAAAGAAAGCTGGTTCCATTCTTTGATGTCGCGTACCAGGGCCTCGGAGACGGCTTGGAAGAAGACGTCTTTGCTGTACGACATTTTGCCAATATGGGGTTTGACATGTTTGTGTGTCAGTCAATTTCCAAGAATTTAGGTATATATGGTGAACGATGTGGAGTGCTTCATGTTCTTTGTGATGGAGCCGACGTGACAAGCAATGTGCAGGAT
>NZ_JAELUF010000552.1 GCF_016429195.1 Brevundimonas sp. ASV9 | reverse complement strand
GTACTGGGAGGACGTCATGGCCGTGTAGGATAAGATCATATGCACATTAGATGGGGCAAGTCGCGTCGCCTCAGGTGGAGGAGACGCCGGTGCTGAGCATCTCTTGCATTTCCAAAATCTGCTCTTCTGTCGGGTCATCCGAAATCCAAGGCCCCTTTTCCTCGTCGGTGGCATTCAAGAAGCCCTCGGCGCGCTTCATTGTCTGCACGTCAAGGTCGGTGACATATGACTTGCCGTCCGACAGCTTAATACGGACCTCGCGGTCGGTGGAGAGCATCAGGTCATCCTTGGCTAGGCGTCGTCCGCCATCAAATACGGCCATGATGCGCTTCTTCATGGTCATCTGGCCCTTGTCGAAGCCCCATGACGAAGGACTGTCTCTTATACACATCTCCGAGCCCACGAGACCAGCACTCGTATCTCG
>NZ_JAELUF010000551.1 GCF_016429195.1 Brevundimonas sp. ASV9 | reverse complement strand
ACAGAACCTCCCGTCTCGTCAATGGTAATTATCCACATTGTTTCGTTCCATTGAGGGCTGGCACGAAGGGCCTCGTAGACATGCTTGATCAGCTGCTCGCCGTCGGAAACGAGGCCTGTCGGGTGCATTGAGTTGGTGCCAACACCGCAGCACGAGGGGTTGATGTAAGCCAGCTGCGGCAGCTTTCCATTCTTGGCATCTTCGTAGAAACTGTCCATGAAAACGACTCGATCAGTGTTGTTACTTTCGTACGTCCACTTGAACCACCTGGCGTCCTGAATAGAAGTGTCGACCAAGTAGTCTTTCCACTCCATTCCCAGCTCACTGACTTGCTGAAAGATTGACATTTGCTCCATAGTGTTGTACTGGAAGTTATTTCTCCCTTTGCCAGCCGACGTACCAGAGCACAGAGCCACTCTTGGGG
>NZ_JAELUF010000056.1 GCF_016429195.1 Brevundimonas sp. ASV9 | reverse complement strand
GCGTATGGGGCGATCTCGCGTGGTTCACCCAGGGCGAGCTGGCCTTGCTGGGCGCCAATGCGCAACAACGGTTCGTCTGGCACACCGCGAACTTCAATCCGGCCGACAAAGCGAACGCTCTGCATAGTCATGATTGGGGCCAGGTGACCGGGAAGCCGGCTTGGGTCGATCCGAACGCAGAATCCGTGATCTCGGGCTACAAAGCCTTTACTGCCACCGGCTCAACCATCGCTGGGGGCACGGATGGTCACGCCGCACTCGAGGTTCGTGGGGCTCCGGGCGGCAACGCCGCCTATCTGGCGTTCCACCGTCCAGGCGTACAAGCTGCGTTCCTAGGTCTGGACACAGACGGCCAATGGAAGGTCGGCGGTTGGTCGATGGGCGCGGTTGCGCATCGCCTCCACCACACCGGCAATCTGACCTTCGCCGGTGGCGGGACCATTGCCGACCCAAGTCTGGGGCCGAACGTCCACGATCAGATGATCTCGCCGGCCGGGCTGTGGTCGTTCGCCCGGAACATGGGTTCGCCCGGCTATGCCGTGATCCCTGGAACCGGCCTGATGATCCAGTGGGGCCTGACGACGGCGAACATCGCGGAAGGCGAAACCCACGCCTATCTGCCCGTCGCGTTCGGCGGCGGCTGTCTTGTGGCGCTCGCGAACCCTCGCAACCCCAACCGCAACATCAACACCGACTTCTACATGCAGGTCGTCGGCCATTTCGCCGACCGCATCGCCTTCTTCGCCAACCGCGCCAACGGGTCGTCGGGCAATCTCGACGGCTATGAATGGGTCGCGCTCGGCCGCGTCAGCGGCGCTGCCGATCCGGCCTACTCCAGCGGCGGCAGCGGCGGGATTGGCGGCGGCGGTGGCGGCGGCGGACAGGTCGAAGTTTAGGAACCCATCATGACGATCTTCTACAGCCCCGGCACGGGCGCCTTCTATGACGACGGCTTCTGGGACGCGCCGATGCCGGATGACGCGGCCGAAGTGACGCCGGAGCGGCACGCAGAGCTGCTCGAGGCCACGACCAAAGGACAGATCATTCAGGCGGGTCCGGATGGCGCGCCCGTCGCTCTGGACGCGCCGGCGCCGCCGGCCGAGGCCCTCGCCATCGTCGTGCGCCGGCGACGCGACGTCGAAATCGCGCGACTGCGCTGGTTTGTCGAGCGGCACCGCGACGAAATCACCCTCGGCGTCACCACGACCCTGACGCCTGAGGATTTCACTCTGGTGCTTCAGCACATCCAGCTGCTGCGCGATCTCCCCGACCAGGCCGGTTTCCCGGCCGACGTCGAATGGCCGACCTTGGCGCCGGAGCTGTTCGCGGCCGCCTGAGCACGTTCCCGCTGTTGTGCGGTGCGGTCCTGACAACAGGCGCGCCGCGCGTGGCGTAAGGGGCTGCGCCATCGTCCGGCCCGATGAACCGCCGCCCTCAAATCGCTGGAGCCGACACCGATCGCGCGATCGGCCGCCTTGTGCGTGAGGGCGCGATAGCGTCCGTGGATCTCGACGCCGGCAAGGCCGTGGTTGATTTCGGCGACGGCTCCATGTCCCCGCCGATCGACTGGAATATGCAGGTCGGGGACACCACGATCTGGATGGCGCCGACAGTCGGTCAGCAGGTGTCCGTGGTCTCGCCTGAAGGCGATGACGAGCGCGCCTACATAGACGCCAGCTTCCCGTCGTCGCAGTTCGCACCGCTGTTCCTGGGCGCGGCCGTCGCCATACGCTTCAGGGACGGCGCCCTGATCAAATACGATCCGGAGAGCCAGGTCCTAGACTTCGCCCTTCCGGGCTCGGCGGTCATCACTGCCGCCGCCGGCGTAACGCTTACGGCCGACGTCGCCGTCCAGGGCGATCTGACCTGCACCGGCACGATCAAGGCCGACGTCGACGTCGTCGGGGCCGGCAAAAGCCTCAAGGGTCACAAACACACCCAAGTCCAGAGCGGCTCGGCCGTATCGGGGCCGCCCCAATGACCGGCATGTCCCGCTTTACCGGCGCGACGCTGGATCCAAACTCCGACGCGCACCTGGTGCAGTCGATCGGCGACATCCTGACGACGCCGCTGGGCTCGCGTGTCCTGCGCCGCAGCTACGGCTCCGAGCTGCCGGATCTGATCGATCAGCCGATCGAGCCGAGCCGTCTCCCCATCAAACTCTTCGCCGCGACGGCGATGGCGCTGCTCGCCTGGGAGCCGCGCCTGCGACTGACCCATGTCCGCCTTCAGGCGGGCGCCGCCGGCGTCGCCGCCCTGCGTCTCACCGGCAAGCGCGTCGATCTGCCCCGCAAGCCCGCCGTCGATCTCCTCATTCCCGTTCGCTGACAAGGAAACCCCCATGGCCCTCACGCCCCGTCCGCATGGTGTTCGCATCGCTGAAGCCGCCGCCGGCGTCCTGACACTGACCGTCGCCGCGACGTCGGTTTGGGGCATCGTCGCCCAGGCTTCCGACGCCGACGCCGCGTCCTTCCCCTTGAACACGGCGGTCCTGGTCACGGATCTGCCTGCGGCGATCGAGGACGCCGGCGAGCTGGGCTCGCTGGCCACGGTCCTGCGCGCCATCAGCAACACCGGGCGCTCGATCGGCGTCGTCGTCCGTGTAGGCGAGGGGACCGGCGACACCCCGGCCGAGATCGCGGCCGACCGCGACGCCAAGGTTATCGCCGGCCTGCAGCAGCTGCGCCTGGCGGAACAGGTCGTCGGCGTTCGCCCCCGTATCATCGCTTGTCCTGGACTGGACACCCAAGCTGTCGCCACGGCCCTGGGCGTCGTCGCGCCTCAACTGAATGGCTTCGCCTATGCCGCCGCGATCGGCGACACGCCGGCCGAGATCAAGACCTACCGCGACGGCTTCGGCGTCCGTGAGCTGATGCTGATCGACCGCGACTTCAAAGCCGTCGACGGCGAGGGTGACGAGATCGCCAGCTACGCCGCCGCTCATGCCGTCGGCCTGCGCGCCTGGCTGGACCGCGAAGTCGGCTATCACAAGACGCTCTCCAACGTCGCCGTTCCTGGCGTCGTCGGCATCGTCAGCCCCCGCACCTGGGACTTCCAAAGCCCCGATACCGAGATGGGCTTGATCAACGGCGCGGACGTGACGGGCCTGATCCGCCGCAACGGCTATCGCTTCTGGGGCAACCGGACCTGCTCGGACGATCCGCGGTTCGCCTTCGAAAGCGCCGTGCGCACCAACCAGGTGCTGCGCGACACGATCGCGGACGGCGTCTTCCCCTATGTGGACCGCCCTCTGACCGCCCAGCTGGCGGCCGACATCATCGAAAGCATCAACGCCATGTTCCGCCGCGAGAAGCTCGCCGGCCGGATCATCGGGGCCGAGGCTTTCCTGGCGCCGGGCAACACCGCCGACCAGCTCGCCGCCGGCAAGCTGAAGATCGGCTACCGCTACACGCCCTGCGCGCCGCTCGAGGATCTCGGGATCACGTCGGAGATCACCGACGAGTTCTACGCTGACACCTTCGCCCTGGCGGCCTGACCCCAACCCTTCGCCCCAAGCATCCACCGGCTGACCGTCGCGTCGCCGCACCTCGAGGACCACGCCCATGAACCTGCCGCGCCAACTCCAGGACATGAACGTCCACGGCGACGGAAACTCCTTCCTCGGCGAATGCGTGAAGTTCACGCGTCCGAAGCTGACTGAGAAGCTGGAGGAGTATAACGCCGGCGGCCTGCTGAGCTCCGTCCAGATCAGCACCGGCCGCATCGAAGCGCTGGAATGCACCCACACCTACGGCGGCGACATGCCGACGCTGAACCGTGGGTTCGGGGCCGTCGAGCTGGACGCCAACCAGCTGCGCTTCTCCGGCGCCTATCAGAACGACGCCACTGGCCAGGTGGATGATCTGCAGATCGTCATTCGCGGCAAGCACGTAGAGATCGACAGCGGCGACGACGAGGTCGGGTCCAAGAGCGGCACGACCTACAAGACCAACGCCGTCTATTACAAACAGACCCGCAACGGCGTGGTCGAGTTCGAGATCGACGTCCTGAACAATGTCCTGCTGGTCTACGGCGTCGATCGCCGCGCCCAGATCCGGGGCATCATCGGCGGTTGATCGTGACTGACCGGCGCTCAACTCCTTCCGACCTGGCGACGGCCGCGCTCGAGCGCCGGCCGACCGAGGACGCATCGCGTCCGGCGGCTGTCGTCCAGGGCGTCTTTCTGGGCCGGATGGTTTCGCCTCCCGCCCACATGTTCCGGGGACCGATGCAATGAACGATCAACCCGCCACCACGGCCGAGCCGCTGGCTGATGAACCGACCGGCCTGCTGCGCGGCGTCGATGAGAACGGCCGCCCGTGGGTGCGCGTCCCTCTGGAGAAGCCAATCCAGCGCGCCGACAACAAGTACGACAGCGTGATTGTCCGCAAGCCGCACGGCAGTGACTACCAGGGCACCAGCCTCTCGGCCGTTCACCAGGCGGATTACAACGCCCTGTGCGTCGTCATCCCCCGCATCACCGAGCCGACGATCCACAAGCAGGATCTTCAGCGCATGCCGTCTGACGACCTGGCGATGATCAGCGGCGAGGTGGTCGCTTTTTTGTACACGAAGGCCCAGCGGCTGGAGCTTGGCCTGACCGAGTAGAAGACGCCTACGCCGACATCGCCTTCGTGCTCGGCTGGCAGCTTTCCGAACTGCAGGCCCTCGATCTCGATCAACTCGCCGCCCACCGTGAACGCGCGATCGCGCTCTACAACCGCGTGCACGGGCAGAAAGACACCTGACCGTGGACAAGAACCTTCGTCTCAGCATCCTCCTGAAGGCCGGCGGCAACGCCTTGGGCTTCCTGCGTGGGGTGAAGACCGAGAGCGATCGTGCGTCCACGGCGCTGAACTCCGCGCGGGAGAAGGTCCAGGCCCTGCAGCGGACCACCAAGGATGTCGGGGCCTTTCGCCAGATGGAGGCACGCCTGCAGGGCACGCGCGGCGCCCTCGAGGCCGCCCAGGTCGAAGCCAAGCGTCTGGCGTTGGCGAATGCGGCGGCCGAGCGTCCGACCAGACAGATGGCCCGAGCCTTCGAAGTCGCGCGAACCAAAGTGCGCGAGCTTCAGGCCCAGGAGCAGAAACAGGTCAGCACCCTTCAGGATTTGCGCGGCAAGCTGGAAACGGCCGGCGTCTCGACCCGGAACCTGGCTGGCCACGAGGTGCGCCTGGCGCGCGAGATCCGCGACGCCAACAAGGCGCTGACAGATCAGACCCGCCGAATGGACGCGGTTAAAGATCGCCAGGCCCGCATGGGCGCGGCGCGCGGTCGTTACGACAAGACCCAGCAACTCGCCGGCTCGATGCAGGGCGCGGGCGCCTCGGCATTGGCAGGCGGCGTCATCACCGCCACGCCGCTGATCGCGGCCGGCAGCGCCGGTATGGCGTTCGAGGACGGGATGGCGGACATCAAGAAGGTGGTCGACTTCCCAACCCCGGCCGCCTTCAGGCAGATGGAACAGGACATCCTGCGCCTTTCGACGCGAATTCCCGTCGCGACCGAGGGCCTGATGGCGATTGTCGCCGCTGCCGGCCAAGCCGGCATCGCGCGCGGCGAGCTGATGGGCTTCGCTGAAGACGCCGGCAAGATGGGCATCGCCTTCGATACGACCGCCGACGACGCCGGCGCGAAGATGGCCACCTGGCGCACTGCATTCCGTATGACCCAGACGGAAGTGCGAGGCTTGGCAGACCAGATCAACTACCTGGGCAACAACGGCCCGGCGAACGCCTTGTCGATCTCCAACGTCGTGACCCGTATCGGCCCCCTTGGCGAGGTGGCGGGTCTGGCTGCCGGTCAGATTGCCGCGCTGGGCTCGACCATCGTCGGCATGGGCGTTGAGGAAGAGATCGCCGCGACCGGCATCAAGAACACCATGCTGGCCCTGACCAAAGGGACGGCCGCCACCAAGGGCCAGAAGGCGGCCTATGCCGCGCTGGGCCTCGAGGCCACCGACATGGCCAAGCGGATGCAGACGGACGCCGGCGGCGCGATCATCGATGTCATGTCGCGGATCTCCAAGCTTTCAGGAGATCAGCAGACCGCTGTGCTGACCCAGCTCTTCGGATCGGAATCGGTCTCTGCGATCGCGCCGCTGTTGACCAATCTGGACCTGCTGAAAACGAACCTAAACAGGGTAGGGGATGCCACCCTCTACGCGGGATCGATGCAGAAGGAATACGAGGGGCGCGCCGCGACGACGTCAAACGCCGTCCTTCTGATGAAGCACGGCATCAAGGCGGTCGCGATCGAGGTCGGCACGGCCTTCCTGCCGCAGATCAAGCAGGGCGCAGCATTCCTAGGCCAGATGGCCCAGAAGGTTCACGCCTTTGCACAAGCGCACCCGGGCGCGATACGCGCCATCGGGATCCTGGTCGCAATCATCGCCACCGGCCTGGTCGTGTTCGGCGGCCTGGCCATGGCGGTCGCGGCCGTGCTCGGTCCTTTCGCCCTACTGCAGCTGACGTTGACCCAGACCGGTATCCTGTTCGGGCCGCTGGGAGGCAGGATCGCACAGTTCGCTGGCAAGGCTCTGCCCATGATCGGCCGAGGCCTGTTGCTCGCCGGCCGGGGCTTCCTGACGTTTGGCGCCATGGCCGCTCGTGCGGGTCTGATGCTGCTCGCCAACCCTATCACCTGGATCATCCTTGGCATCGTCGCGGCGGTCGCGCTGCTGGCAGGCGCCGCCTACCTGCTCTACCGGAATTGGGGGACGATTGGCCCTTGGCTCGGCCGGATGTGGGAAGGGATAAAGGCCGGCGTCTCGAATGCCATCGGCTTCATGGGCCGCATCTTCATGAACTTCAGCCCGGTTGGCTTGCTGATTGGGGCCGTGATGCGGGCTTGGCCCGCCCTGCAGGCGCTCGGCGGCCGGTTCCTAGAGATGGGGCGGCATCTGCTGACAGGCCTGGTCAACGGCGTCCTGGGCGGCATCCCCGCCCTTGTCGCGGCCGTGATGCGCGCCGGCGGCGCTGTCGTCACCGCCTTCAAGAACAAGCTCGGGATCCACTCGCCGTCTCGGGTCTTTGCGCAGCTCGGCGACTATACCATGCAGGGCCTCGGCATCGGTCTCGGCCGATCGGCGCAAGATCCGCTGCGACGCATGCGGACGGCCGCGACAGCCATCACCGCCGCCGGCGCGATGGCGATCGGCGGTTCGGCCCTGGCCGAACCCACCTTCGATACGGCGCCCGCCTTGGGCGCGCGACGATCCGCGCCCGTCACGGCCGCGCCTTCGCCGGTGACGATCGGCACCCTCAACCTGCAGATCGTTCAGAAGCCCGGCGAGGACATGGAGGCCCTGGCGCAACGTATCGCGGAGCTGCTGAAGAACCCGACCAACGGGGCCAGCTTCAGCGATGATGACGACAGCTACGGCGAGGCGCCCTGATGCTCCTGGCCATCGGCATGTTTGTGTTCGAGATCCCGAACGTCCTCTTCGACCAGCTGAAGCGTCGGCGCAGCTGGCGCCATCCGACCAGTGAGCGGGTAGGCGCGCGCTCCGCCAGCCAGTTCGCGGGCGTCGGTGACGACAACCTGACCCTCACGGGCGTGCTGGCGCCGGGCGTCATCGGCCGTAAGGATGCGCTCGAGGATCTGGCGGCGATGGCCGACCAGGGGCGGTCATGGCCTGTGGTCGACGGCGACGGCTTCGTCTACGGCGCCTATGTCATCCTCGATCTGGATGAGACCAAGCGCGAGATCCTGGACAACGGGCAGGCTCGGTTGATCGACTTCACCATCAACCTGCAGCGGGTCGATGATGACGAAGGCGATACCAGCGCCACCGGGTCCGAGGTGCGGGCATGACGAATCAGATCGCGGGCCACGTCCAGCGCCAGGCGGTTTTCGAGCTGGTGGTCGATGGCGCGCCCATCGATGCGAAAGTGAAGCCCCGTTTGCACAGCCTGACCCTGACGGAAAGGCGCGGCACGGAAGCGGACCAGCTCGAGCTCGTTCTGAACGACACGGACGGCAAGCTCGCCATTCCGCCCGCTGGCGCAACGGTGACCCTCAAACTCGGGTGGCTGGATCTGCGCGACGGCGCATCGCCGGTCCTGATCGACAAGGGCTCCTACATCGTGGACGAACGCGGCCATGGAGGGACGCCAGACAGACTGACCATCCGCGCGCGGTCGGCCGATCTGACACGGGCCTTCCGGACCCGACAGACGAAAACCTGGTTGGATACGACCCTTGGCGCCGTCCTCGACGACGTCGCGGTCAGGAATGGCCTGCAAGCCCGCGTGGCGGCCGACAAGGCGGCAGTCGCGGTCGCGCACCTCACCCAGGACAGCGAGAGCGACAGCGCCTTCCTGGCGCGCCTGGGGCGGCTCCACGACGCGATGGCGACAGTGAAGGCGGGACGTCTGCTGTTTTCGCCGATCGCCGCCGGCGTCACCACGACGGGCCAGCCGATCCCCGAGGCGACCATCACCCGCCGCGACGGCGATCGCCACACCTGGTCCTCGGCCGAGCGCGAGAACTATTCAGGCGTGACCGCCAAATGGCGCAGCCGTGCCAAGGGGACAGCAGGGGAGGTGACGATCGGCTCCAGCTCCAACGCCAAGCGGCTGGGCCGCACCTACGGCAGCGAGGCTTCGGCCCGGCGAGCGGCGCAGGCCGACAACACCAAGCAGGAGCGCAAGGGCGCGCAGTTCTCGCTGGATCTCGCTTCGGGCCGACCGGATCTCTACCCGGACCGAAAGCTGACCGTCTCGGGCTGGAAGCCTGAGATCGACACTACGGGATGGGTGATCACCGAAACGCGTCACCAGCTAGACGCCGGCGGCGGCCTGAAGACGTCTCTGCAGATGGAGCTCAACCCAGCGCCGCCGGCACGCCAGGACGCGTGAGAAAAATGGTTGCTGGGTTCATAACCAGAAGTTTTTTTGCAGCGACGCTGGAACCATTTCTGCTATGGAACAAACAGGGGCCTTCACAGGATCAAAGATGCAAACTCAGCAGGGTGAACCCACGGCCGGGCGTTTCAGCGCCGCGAACCAACCGGAGACTTTCAAGAAGCCACGCAGCCGTCACGGCGGCTCGAAAAAGCTATGCTGCCCCCATTGCCGCGCTGATGCGGTCGTGCGGTCCAGCAAGGATCTGACACCGCTCTATCGTGAACTTCGCCTGCAGTGCACGGACGTCGATTGCGGAGGAACCTACGTCGCTTCGTTCACCATCGATCGTATGATCGTGCCCAGCCAGAAGCCGAACCCGCGTGTTCGCCTGAAGGTCGGTCAGCCTCGGCCGAGCATGCCGGCGAACGATGACGCGCCGGCCGACGCCGCCGCACTTTAGTGATGCCGTGACGGGCGGATTGTTTTACATGCGCGACGAGACCGCCCGCGCAGCCTGGACCCGAAAAGTCCGGTTTTACAGGCGACCCATTGTTTTAACTGATTTTCGCGCCGCCTTCTAAGCGGGATGTTGCAGGTTCGAGTCCTGCTGGGCGCGCCATCTCCGGCGCCTTCGAGGGGCTGATCCATGACCGACCATCAGACCTCGTGCGATCAAGCCGTCCGTGTCGCCGCACTCTACCGGTTCGCGCCGGTGGCCGACCCCGAAGCCGTACGCCAGACGCTTCAGGCGGTCTGCGACGCTGGGCAGGTGAGAGGGACCCTACTCGTCGCGCCGGAAGGTCTGAACGGCACCATCGCCGGATCAGAGGCGGCCATCGCAGCGGTGCTGTCCGCGATCCATGCCATGCAAGGCTTCGAGACGCTGGAACTCAAATACGCCTGGACAGACGCCCTGCCTTTCCACCGGATGAAGGTGCGCGTCAAACGCGAGATCGTCACCATGGGACAGCCGGATCTGGACCCTGCGAATCAGGCGGGAGTCTACGTTGCGCCCACGGACTGGAATGCCCTGATCGCCGATCCCGAGACCTTGGTGATCGATACGCGCAACGACTATGAGGGCGAGATCGGCGCGTTCGAACGGGCCGTCCAGCCCAATACCCGCAGCTTTCGCGATTTTCCAGACTGGTTCCGCAGCGAAGGTCGCGCCCTGATCGAGCAGACCGGCGCCAAACGCGTGGCCATGTACTGCACCGGGGGCATTCGCTGTGAAAAATCGACCGCCTTCCTGAAAGCCGAGGGTGTGGAGAACGTCCACCATCTGGAGGGCGGCATCCTTCGCTATCTTGAGACAGTGGATGAGGATCAGAGCCTATGGCGTGGGTCGTGTTTCGTTTTCGACGAACGCGTCTCGGTTGGGCACGGCCTAAGCCAAGGTCCCCATTCCTTGTGCCGGGGATGTCGTCTGCCAGTGGACGAGGCAGGTCGAGCTTCGCCGCACTATGTCGAGGGCGTGTGCTGCGAGCGCTGTCACTACGCCCGCGACGAGGTCCAGCGGCAGCGATATGCCGAGCGTCACAGGCAGATGGAAATCGCCCGCGAACGCGGCGAGACGCATCTGGGATCAGCTCAGAAAGACTAAGATCGCCTCATCGCCGGGGCGGGCGAGGGAAGAAGGCGCTGGTGCGGGCAGCATAGGCCTCGAACGCCTTGGGTCTCGACTGTCGCATATGCTCTTCCAGCAAGGGCACGCCGGACACCTTGGTCAGAAGCCAGTACATATAGGCTGGTCCCGTCAGCGCCAGCCAACCCCAAGGCCATTCGCCGCTCAGATTGATGGCGAACACAGGCCAGGCGCACCAACTCACCCATTCGAAGAAGTAGTTCGGGTGGCGTGACCAGGCCCACAGACCGACATCGCAGATCCCACCCTTATTGGCCGGGTTACGTTTGAAAGCCGCCAGCTGGCGATCGGAAACAGCTTCACCAACCAGGGCTCCGACAAAGATCAGTGTCGCTAACACATCCTGGAGCGTCAGGCCCGGCGCCGGATTACGCGCCGCCGCCATCACGCTGAGCGCCAGGAAGGCGGCGGCTCCGGCCTGCAACATCAGAAAGCCGAACATCTTGACCTGAAAACCGGCGCCCCAGTCCTCTCGCAGACGCGCGTAGCGAGCGTCTTCGCGCTCCTCGTGGGCGGCGCGAACAGCGATGTGCGACGCTAGCCGCAAGCCCCAAAGGCCGATCAGCAGGGCTGCGAGATACTGGCGCAATGACGGAGCGGCGCCGTCGATTGGAAACAGCGCGACGCCGACGCCGGCTGCTCCCAGCCCAAGCGACCAGAAGGCGTCCGCCCAACCGCCCTGGCCCGTTCGTTCCTGGACCAGCCATGCTGTAGACATGACGACGACGAGAAACAGGGCGGCGACACCCCAAATGGTCGCAAAAGCGGTCACAGGCGAACGAAGGGCTGGATCAGTTTGCCGACCCATCCATCCAGTTGGATCTGACCGTCAAGCGCGACGACGCACAGGCACGGCTCGTCCGACACTACACGAGGTTGGTGCAGCACCTCCGGATCCGCCTCTTCGAAATCCCCCACATCGAACCGCTCGGTTTCGGTCGCATAGGCGCCCGAGATGACGCAGGTCAGCTCGACGCCGCCATGCGTGTGTTTTGGCGTCTCACGACCCGATTCGATCTTCAGAAGAATGACACGGCAATCCCCATCCCGCGGCGCATGGACGTCGCGCACGCGCATGCCGGGCCCGACCCAGCGCCATGGGCCAAGCGCATAGCGTCGCAACGGCTCGGGCAGCTCGGGCATGTCGTTCAACGGCGGGCTGTGTCTGGCCTTGCCGGCATCCGTCTCGATCCGCGCCATCGCCAAGGCGAGCGCATCATTTGACAAGGGGGAGGGGAGCGTCTCGTTCAAGAACTCGCCGCCGACGGATTGCAGGTCGCGCACCCAGGCGTCATTGGCCGGCCGCATCGCCAGATGCGCCGCCATCACCACAGCCTCGGGCGGGCTGAGCGTGCCGGCCGCATAGGCCAGCAAACGTTCCTCGGACGGATTGCGCTGAGGTTTCATCGCGCAGCCTCCTCGGACGGCGCGAGGATCAGACGAAGCTTGGTCATGGCGTTACGAATACGGGATTTGACTGTGCCGAGCGGCAGGCCGAGATGTTTGGCGATCTCGGAATGAGAGTTGTCCATGAAGAAGGCCAGACGCAGCACCTCGACATGGTCGGCGCTGAGCCGCGCAAGGGCGTCGCGCACGCGATCCGCGTCTTGCGACATCGACAGCAGTTCATCGGGCCGGCGGACGTCGTCCCCCGCCAGCTCGATTTCGGGCGTCGGCAGGGGACGCGCGTCACGGCGCAGCATGTCAAGCCGACGGTTGCGAGCGATGGTGAAAATCCACGTGGCGGCGCGCGCCTTGGACGAATCAAACAGATCGGCCTTGCGCCACACGGTCAGCATGGCGTCCTGAGCAAAGTCCTCAGCCGCGCCGGGCGTCGCGCCCGACTTGATCAACCAAGCCTTCAACCGCGGTGCGAAGTAGGCGAAGAGCGCAGCGAAGGCGTCACGATCGCGCCTCAGGGCGATCTGTTCGATCAGCCGATCGTGCAGCAGCGGATCAGGCAAGCTGTCGAGCGCCTTCACGCGGTTTGACCGACATGGCGTTGATGCGAAGGATAACGGCTCGGCATGCATGAACATTAATACGCTCAGCGGAAATGTCTGGATCAATCGCGATCCGAACATGACGGCGACCCGTAATCCGTTCATGCCGTAGCGATTGCGTTGCGGCGTATCTTTCGGAGTTTTCATGCCCCTGTCGTCCGCGACGCCCTCTGCCGAACGTCAAAAGATCGCTGTGGTCGGATCTGGCGTCGCCGCCCTGTCTTCGGCCTGGCTTCTGTCAAAACGCCATGACGTGACGCTTTACGAAAAGGGCGACCGGCTGGGCGGGCATTCGAATACGGTGATGGCCAGCGTGCCTTCCGGCGACATTGCGGTTGACACCGGCTTCATCTGCTTCAATGACGCGACCTATCCCAATCTGATCGCCCTGTTCGAGCATTTGGGGATCGCGACACGTGCGACGGATATGTCGTTCGCTGTCTCACTGGATGACGGACAGTTCGAATATGCCGCGCCAGGCTTGTTTGCTCAGCGTCGCAATGCCCTGCGTCCTCGCTTCTGGTCGATGCTGAGCGAAATCCTGCGCTTTTATCGCGACGCGCCAAAGGATTTGGCTGCGATGTCCGATTCCTCGCTGACGCTTGGCGATTATCTGAAGCGGGAGGGGTTCAGTGAGGCGTTCCGCGACGATCACCTGTTACCTATGGCCGCCGCGATCTGGTCATCGCCGGCGCACACGCTGATGGACTATCCGGCCGAGTCCTTCATCCGCTTCTGCGGCAATCACGGCCTGTTGAAACTGGTGGGGCGGCCGCTGTGGCGCACCGTCGAGGGTGGCAGCCGCGTCTATGTCGAACATCTCGCTCGCGCCATCCAGGACATTCGGCTGGACCACGGCGTCACTGCCGTGCGGCGTAGCGACCAAGGCGTCTTCGTCCACGACAGCCAAGGCGGCGTCAAGCGCTACGACAAGGTCGTGATCGGGTCCCATGCCGACCAGGCTCTGGCGATGCTAACCGAACCGACGGCGCAGGAGAAGGCGCTGCTCGGCGCTTTCCGGTACAGCCGAAATCTGACCGTCCTGCATACCGACGCCGGCCTGATGCCGCATCGCCGTCGCGCCTGGGCCAGTTGGAACTATATCGGCGCGGACGACGGCCTCTGCGTCACCTATTGGATGAACCGTCTGCAAGGTCTGCCGGGCGACGACCTGTTCGTCACCCTGAATCCGCCGCGTCCGCCTCGCGCCGACACGATTTTGCGTAGCGAACTCTACGAGCATCCCATCTTCGATCCCGCCGCTATAAAGTCTCAAAAGCAGCTGTGGAGCCTGCAAGGGCAGGGGGGCGTCTGGTTCTGCGGGGCCCACTTCGGCGCGGGCTTCCACGAGGATGGCCTGCAATCCGGCCTCGCCGTCGCCGAACAACTCGGCGGCGTGCGTCGCCCTTGGTCCGTCGCGAACGAAAGCGGGCGCATTCATTTGACGACGCCTATGGGCGCGCAACTGGAACGTGCCGCGTGACACTCAACTCGGCCCTTTATCGCGGCCGGGTCATGCACCGACGCCTTCGCCCCAAGATCCATAAGCTGAACTATCGCGTCTTCTGGCTCCTGCTCAACCTGTCGGAAATCGATGATGTGGACGCGCGCCTGCGCCTGTTTTCGCGCAATCGGTTCAATCTCTTGTCCTTCCACGACAAGGATTACGGAGACGGTTCCGGCGCGCTGCGTCCTCAGGTGGATGCGTGGATGGCTCAAGCCGGCATCGATCTCGCAGGTGGACCTGTCCGCCTGTTAACCATGCCGCGCGTCCTCGGATACGTCTTCAACCCGATAAGCATCTACTATTGCCATTGGCCGGACGGACGGTTGGCCGCCATGGTGTACGAGGTGACCAGCACCTTTGGCATACGCCACACCTACGTCATTCCGATCCCGATCGAAGATCAGGCCGCGGGCGTCATTCGCCAGGGCGCGGCCAAGGCGCTCTATGTGTCGCCATTCATGGGCATGGAGATGGATTACCAGTTCCGTGGTCATACGCCGGGCGATCGCCTCGACATGACCATCGATGGGTTAGATGCCGAAGGCGTGCTGATCACGGCCGCTATGGCGGCCAAGCGGGAACGCCTGGACGATCGCAACATCGCTGCCGCGACAGCAGCGATCCCGCTGATGACATTCAAGGTGGTGGCGGCGATCCACTGGGAGGCGCTGAAACTCTGGCTCAAGGGCGTCAGACTGACACAGCAGCCCAAACCGGCAGACATGCCAGTGACCATTCAACGTCAAGCTCAAGAGAGCCGTTGTAACCGACCATGATTGATTCCCGCATTTTACGCGATTGATTGCCGGCTCATGCGCCGACGTCCATGGAAAGGGAATCGACCGCTGGGATGAACGCTTCATTCGCCGCGCTCCAAGTTGGCTTCGTGTGAGGGCGATGACAGCCAGTGCCCGTCTTCTGCTTGAACGAAGTGCAGCCGCACATCTGAGGGAGGCCATTTGGTGTTCACCTCCGGGCGCCCGACGTGAGCGTTGTGGCGCCGCTTGGTACGCCGCTTCGGGCGCAATGACACGCACTCGAATTTAGGAGGTGCGTCGGTTGTCGGAAAGCTGGTCTTCTTCGCTGCAGTCGGCCGCGCGCGCCGCGATCGACCCTCGGTTGGCGGCCATGGGCGCACTGGCCTTCGCCAACGTCCCCGGGCTGCAGCTCTATGTGGTCCAACTGGCCCAACGTCATGCGCCGGGCGCGGTGGATGTGGCCTCGGCCCTCAACATCGCCGCCTTCAATCTGGGCATTGCGATTGGCGCTTGGGCCGGCGGGCAGGTGGTCGCTTCGTCGCTCGGCTTGCCGGCCACCCCCTGGGTCGGCGCGTTGTTCGTCACTGGCGGCTTGGGGCTGACGTTGGTGAGCGGTGTGCTGGATGGGCGCCGCACGTCAGCAGCACGTGGCTCGGTCTCCTAGACCCTAGCGGCTGAAGCGAGCAGCGAATCGTGTCGCTCAGCCACGCCGGTTCGGAGCTACCCCTTATTGGCGAACTACTAACGTCCGCTGTTGGCACATCCGAAAACAACATCTATCCCACGCCAATCGCATATGACGTTGTTTTGGCTTTGATTGTCTTCGGCCTGCCCGCGTCATCGACGGCCACCATGACGAACTCGGCCGTGGTCGAGCGTCGCCGTTCTCCTGTCAGGAGGCGTTCTGCCCAGAGTTGCACCTCGACCGAGAGGGCGCTTCGCCCGACCATCTTCACGCGCGAGACCAGTTCGACCATGTCGCCGCCGTCGATCGGGGCCTTGAAGTCGATACGGTTGGTCGCTGCCATGACCATGACTTCGCGCGCATGACGGGTCGCCGTGACGAAGGCCGCCTTGCCCATGAGCTTGAGCGCGTCGCCGCCGAACAGGGTGCCGTAGTGGTTGGTCGTGCCGGGAAAGACCATCTCTGCGGTCCTCAGCCAACCGTCGTCCGCTTCGCCTGCCTCATCGAGGGGCGCCAACGGTTGATCATCGTCCGCCGGCCTCAGTGCGACCATGTTGAAGGCGCCGCGCGTGCACAGGCGGCGCTCGCCGGTCAACAGGCTTTCGGCGTGCAGTTCGACTTCGACGCCCAGTGAAGACCGCCCGATCCGAACGACGCGGCCGACCGCCTCGACCATCTCGCCGATCCGGGCCGGGGCGGCGAAGTCGATCCGCTCGCATCCGGCCGTGACGACGGCCCGTCGCGCATGACGGCTGGCGGCCAGAAACGCGACCTTGTCGAGATGGGCCAGACCAACCCCGCCGAACAGGGTGCCATGGTGATTGGCGTCGCCGGGGAACACCATGTCGATCAGGCGAACCCTCACGACTTGGACCTTTCCTCGCCGTAGTAGACGTCGCGGGACAGTTCCTCGCGCACGATGTCGGCCCCGGCGCTCAAGGCGCGCAGCTTGCCGTTGGCGACGCGGCGCGACAGGGGCGCCATGCCGCAGTTGGTGGCCGGATAGAGTTTGTCGGCGTCCACGAACTGAAGCGCCCTGCGCAGGGTGTCGGCCACCGCTTCGGGCGTCTCGATCGCATCGGTCGCGACGTCGATGGCGCCGACCATCACCTTCTTGCCCCGGATCAGTTCGATCAGATCCATCGGCACGCGCGAGTTCTGGGCCTCGAGCGAGATGATGTCGATGCTGGAGGTCCGAAGCTTGGGGAAGGCCTCTTCGTACTGCCGCCATTCCGAGCCGAGGGTCTTCTTCCAGTCGGTGTTGGCCTTGATGCCGTAGCCGTAGCAGATGTGGATCGCCGTTTCGCACCTAAGCCCCTCGGCCGCCCTCTCCAGGGTCGCCACGCCCCAGTCGTTCACCTCGTCGAAGAAGACGTTGAAGGCGGGCTCGTCGAACTGGACGATATCAACGCCGGCGGCCTCAAGTTCGCGGGCCTCCTCATTGAGGATCTTGGCGAACTCCCAGGCCAGCTTCTCGCGGCTGCCGTAATGGTTGTCATAAAGGGTGTCGATCATCGTCATCGGCCCAGGCAGGGCCCATTTGATCGGCTGGTCGGTCTGGGCGCGCAGGAACTTGGCGTCCTCGACGAAGACCGATTTCGAACGGCTGACGGCGCCCACGACCACCGGGACGCTGGCGTCGTAGCGGTTGCGGATTCGCATGGTCTTGCGCTTCTCGAAATCGACGCCGTCGAGGTGTTCGATGAAGGTCGTGACGAAATGCTGACGGGTCTGTTCGCCGTCGCTGACGATGTCGATGCCGGCCCGGCGCTGATCGTCGAGCGACAGGCGCAGGGCGTCCTGTTTGGCCTCGATCAGATCGTCGCCCTGCAGCTTCCAAGGCGACCAGAGCGTCTCGGGCTCGGCCAGCCAGACGGGTTTGGGCAGGCTGCCGGCGGTCGAGGTCGGGAGAAGGGTTTTCATGAGGTAAGGCTCTGAAATCTGGAAACTGATCAGGCGGCGAAGGCGGCCGACCATTGGTCGAGAAGGGTGCGGTGCGGCTTGATGAACCGCTCCTCGACGAAACGGCCCTGCTCGACGGCCAGCCGACTGCGCTCGTCGCGGTCGTAGACGATGCGGGTCAGCGAATAGTCCTGCGCCGTCAGGCTGGGCTGATAGTGCTCGGTCGCCGGGGAGTTGGCGTTGTAGATTTCGGGCCGATAGATCTTCTGGAAGGTCTCCATCGTGGCGATGGTGCTGGCCAGTTCGAGGTCGGCGTAGTCGCCGGTCAGGTCGCCGATGTGGTACAGGGCGAACGGCGCCACGCTGCCCGGCGGCATGAAGTAGCGGACCTTCATCCCCATCTTCTCGAAATACCGGTCGGTCGGCGAGAAGGCGTCGTTGTCGTATTCCAGCCCCAGCACCGGATGTTCAGCGCCGGTGCGGTGATAGGTCTTGTTGCTGGAGACGCTGAGGCAGATGACCGGCGGCTTGGCGAAGTTGTCACGATAGGCGCCCGACGCCAGAAAGTGCCGGAACAGCTTGCCGTGCAGATCGCCGAAATCGTCCGGCACGCCACCGTTCGGATGCGCCTTCAGGTGTTCGGGCAGAACCACGCTGAAGTCGTAGTCGCGGACATAGGAGGAGAAGTTGTTGCCCACGACCCCATCGATCCGCCGGCGCGTCTCCTTGTCGATGATCGTCGTCTGCAGGATTTCGATTAGCGGGAAGGCGTCGTCGGGCTCCGAGCAAAGACTCATCTCGACCGAGACGATCTGAAGCTCCAGCGCATAGCGATCGCCCCTCGGATTGTCGTGGTGCGCCAGCGAGTTGAAGCGGTTGTCGATCATCCGCAGGGTGTTGCGTAGATTGTCCCGGCGGCTGTCGCCTCGCGCCAGGTTGGCGAAATTGGTCGTGATCCGTGTTTTCTCGGCGGGACGATAGTCGTCGTCGAGCGCAGTCCGCTTGATCCTGAAGGTGAAGTCGCTGCTCGCCATGGTCTCTGCCGTTGATGCTGTGGCGAGACAGCGGACAGGGACGCGCGACCGCTCGCGCGCAGTCGTCCCGTCGCGGCGTTCATGCGACCTGACCGGACACCCCGCCGGAGGACGTTATCTGTCGGGGCAGGTCTCCTGGCTCACGGGTCACGGCTTCGGGTCCGGCCTTCCCAACGTCCGAAGACGTCAGTGACACGAAATGGACCTTCGGCTCGCCGCTCACAGTTGCGGGGGCAGCGCCGGCATCACACCGGCTTCCCTCTTAGCTCCGCATCGCCCGGAGGCGACGCACAGAACCTCGACCTGTTCATGAGACGCGCACCCGACGCCGAAGTCAAGAAACACATAAGGATATCTTTATGTGTTGGGCCAATATCGACATTCTAATCTTTCCAGTTGCGGCTTCGACTGTCGCATTTGCGATTGGGTTGAGCGTCTGCTTCGGGTCGCAATCTGCCAAAAGCATCGGACCGAAAAGCGGACGTCCCCAAGCACAGACTGCATCGATGAATGACGTGTTCCCGGCGCTCTGTAGATGACCGGTCCTGGCGCATCTCAGACACTTTCGTCCTACAGCAGCTTTTGCCTTATGGCGGAAGCTCGCACTGTCAGCTCTACGACTGTACACTGCACCATAGCGTCAGCCTGAGCTTCACTTAGTCTTCGCTTGGTCAGCCACACCGCGTGGAGCAAATAGGCACCCGCGCTCACACGCCTTGATCGTGAGGGCGGTGGTCGGGCGGATATCTGGGGCAGGACCGCAGCTGGGCGGCCAGTACCGCACCCGCACCAGCATGCCGTGCGTGGCACCTGTTTTGTCGTAAAATTGCTTAAGGCTGTAAGCGCCATCCTCACAACGCCAGGCACTGCGCATAGTCATCTCTTCAACGTGCACCACCTCCCGAATGCCGCGTTTTGACGGAAACGCGGCTGCCGCACATCGTGACCCATGGGGAACTGGAATTGGCTCAAGGCGGTGGGAAATCAGAACAAGAACGCGTTCGCTGGTTGGGGCGGGAAATCCTGCCCCACGAACAGGACGTTCGTGCTTGGCTGCAGCGACCTCGAAATCCACTTACCGCGGTTCCGCCGCGTTTTTGCCTGAAATGACCGGTCGGAAGTACAAAAGTGGGCGCAACTCTCGGCCAGCATTTTGGGTTGGGCCACGATAAAACCGACACCCGCCGACAACAATCTTACCGCCGAAGGCCTGAAGTCTTGGTCGATCGTCCAGAATCCCCAAACGAACGACAGCAAGCGTTTGAGAATGCCGGCGTCACGGAAATCGTATCGGGACCGAAGGCGACGGCGTTGCGTATCGCAGCGGCGCGTCGGCCCGGCATGGAAGCGTCCTTTCCGTTGCGCGATGATCGACGCTGGTCCGAGGATCGCATGATCGTCGACGCCGCCAACGATCAACCGCACGACACGGCTTTCATCGAGAAGCTTCTGACCGAATTGGCGGCGGCCTGAGGGCAGGGCGGGTTTGAGCCGGTTTCAACGTCTGGAGTCTGTTTTGTTGGGAGCAATTCCGTCGCTGGCGCGCTGATCGACGACCGCCGACCGATCACGGCGGAGCCTCGCGTCTTCGCTTTCTAAAAGCCCCTGCATGCTCACAGACACCCGCCTTACTGTCGTCTTCCTTCATTCCCTGGGCTCGAGCCGCCACGATTGGGACGCGGTGATCGACCGGCTTGCCGATGAGGTGGTGACCGTCGCGATCGATCTTCCAGGGTTCGGGGACAGGGCGGGGGAAGGCTATGGCGATGTCCAAGCCGTGCTCGACGACCTGAGCCGCCGCCTTACCGATCTTCATCTCCCCCGCTGGATCCTTGTCGGCCACAGCATGGGCGGCAAGTTTGCGACCTTGATCGCCGCGCGGGCACGTGACGGGGCGGCGGGTCTGAGCGGGTTGCTGGGCGTGGTGCTGGTCGCCGGATCGCCACCCTCGTCGGAGCCGATGGACGAGAGCAGGCGTGCGGATATGCTGACCTGGTTCGACGATCCGACCAGGATCGAGGATCGGGGACGCCAGTTCATCGACGCCAATACCGCCGCCGGTCTGCCGCAGGCCGCCTTCGATCGGGCCCTGGCCGATTTCACTCGATCCAGCCCAGAAGCCTGGCGCGGATGGCTGGCCGAAGGATCGCGCGAGGACTGGTCCGATCAGGCCGGCGTCCTACCTTTCCCCGCCCTGATCATCGCCGGCGCAGAGGATGGCGATTTGGGTGAGGCAGCGCAGCGGCGTGTCAACGCCCCCCACTACCGCGTGGCCGATGTGGTGGTCGTGCCGGATGCGGCGCACCTGATCCCTCAGGAACAGCCGGATCGTCTCTCGGGCCTGGTTCTAAAGTTCGTCGAGAAAGTCGGTTCATCCGCGCTGCCTCGACGCTTCGTGGGTCTGGTGGCGTCCGATCGCGTGTCGGATCGCACAAGACGCGCAATACTGGATCGTCATTTCGGTCCGGCGCCAGCTGACGGCGGCGTCCTGGACCCGACCCAGCGCGCCGTGCTGTCGGCGATGATCGCGCGCATTCTGTCTGATGCAGGCGATCCGGATGATCTGACGCGGCGTCTGGATGTGGGGCTCGGCAGCGGACAGGGCGACGGGTGGCGGTTCGCCGATCTTCCCTCGGACGCCGAGGCCTGGCGACGCGGGCTGGATGAGATCGCCGCCATGGCGCCGGAGTTCGCAACTCTGACGCCTAAGCGCCAGGACGACATCCTGCGCACCATCTCACAGGGCGAATGGCCTGAGCCGGGCCGGCTTTCGGCGGACGCCATGAGGCTGTGGTTCGAGGACGTCGTGTCCGAAGCCGCGCGCCTGTGGATGTCGCTGCCGGCGACTTGGGCCCAGATCGGTTACGACGGCTTCGCCACGGGCGGCGAAGGCCGGTTTCAGGGCTACGATCAGACGGCGGCGGACCACACCGAACCTTGGCGTCTGCCGATGGAGGGCGTGGGTTGAGCGCGCCTGCAAGGACGGCCGGCGAAACCGATGTCGTCATCATCGGCAGCGGGGCCGGCGGGGCTCCGATCGCGGCCAGGTTGGCGAATGCTGGTCTGTCGGTCACGGTGTTGGAGGCAGGGCGGGCTTTCGATCCGGCGGAGCATACGCCCGACGAAACGACGGCCGATCTCTATTGGATGGAGGAGCGCCTGAGCGGAGGGCGCGACCCGACCGCCTTTGGGGCCAACAACTCCGGCCAGGGCGTCGGCGGCTCGCTGCTGCACTGGGGCGCCTTCTGCCCACGACCCGATCCCCGTGATCTGACGCTGGCCTCGGAGACGGGACGCGGGCGGGACTGGCCGTTCGGCTGGGACGAACTGAAATCCTATGTCGAGACCGTAGAGACGGTGATCGGGGTTTCAGGCCCGGCCGACTATCCGTGGGGCGGGCGACAGTTCGCCTATCCGCCTGTCCCGCGCAACGCCCCGGCGGATGCGATGGCCCGTGGCGCGACGGCCGTCGGGCTGACCGTCACGGACGCGCCGGCGGCCGTGCTGTCCCGCGATCGCGAGGCGGGGGCGACGCCCCACCGCATGGCCTGCGTCAACTGCGGCGCCTGCCACCAGGGATGCAGAACCGGCGCCAAGGGCGGCGCGGACAACAGCTTTCTGCCGATGGCCACAGCCAATGGCGCCACGATCATCGCCAACGCGCGGGCCATAGGCGTCGAGCGTGACGGCAGTGGACGCATCAAGTGCGTGATCTATCGTCGCGACGGGCAGGATCATCGGCTGAACTGTCGAGCGCTGTTTCTTTGTGCGGGCGGTGTCGAGACGCCGCGCCTGCTGCTGAACTGGGGATTAGGCAACGCCGGCGGCGAGGTCGGCCGCAACTTCATGACCCATGTGGCGACCCAGGTCTGGGGC
>NZ_JAELUF010000550.1 GCF_016429195.1 Brevundimonas sp. ASV9 | reverse complement strand
TTCATCCATATTAACGATCGCCCCATCTTCTACCATTTGGCGACGGCGATGGAGCCGGCACCAGCGCCAAAGACAGTTTTTGCAGGGTTGACCCGAAAATTTCTCATGAAAGCCGGGGCCGGGACGGGGCGTCATGCAGCTTTGCAACGCCGTTTCTCCTGCCGATCGTACAGTTTTGGCACATTCACTGGGCCTCAACATGTGATTGGGTCCACCGCTCGAGACGGGCCTAACAATATGAACTTTGGGAAGGGATCATCTGGCACTGGACGATGAGAAAGCCCTCTGCTATGAAAAGGTATTAAATGTTAGCAAGTGGATAGTTCAACGGCTGTGGGTGCATCTCCAACGTTGACAAGCACCCAGCGCACCGACATTTTGACAAGATTTGCGGCTGTTTAAACCCTGTCGCAACTACTGGTGAC
>NZ_JAELUF010000549.1 GCF_016429195.1 Brevundimonas sp. ASV9 | reverse complement strand
CTCTACGCCCGGTTATAGTATATTTTTTCGTAATAATCTATTACCTTATACTAATAACTTAATAGATTTATAAAAATAGCTCGTCTAACTATAAGCTAGAAAGAATTATTACTTATTTAGTATACTTCTCTAGCCTTTAATAAAGAAGAAGTAATAGCTACTACTATTATAGTAATAGTAATAAGGATTCCTATATTAGCTATATAAAGGCGAAGTAGAAATGCCGCCTAATGTGAGTTTCTTCCGAGTAATAACTAGGAATGGCTTGGGCTTATTCCCTCTAGCGACCGCGCCTAGATTCAGCTGGTGCGCCTGCTCTATGCCCTTCGTAATCGGAGGCAGTAGACTATAAGTTATTCTTATTCCTACCTCTTTATTATACTTACCTCGTTATTACTCTTATTTATTCGTTATTTATATACTTC
>NZ_JAELUF010000548.1 GCF_016429195.1 Brevundimonas sp. ASV9 | reverse complement strand
GTATCATCCATGCCCTCTACATTATTCTGAAGTATTAAACGTGAAGCGGCCTCTTTGCAGCGCCGAGGGGGAGATTGGAGGGGGGGAGACATTGGTTCGACAAGCTGCATCTGCCAAGGCTATGGATGCAGCGTGGCTGTACTTTCTGAGACCGTTGCTTCCGAGCTTGCGGCTTCGCCACAAACTCTTGAACAACTCAGCAATCCGACGAAGCGACGCCTCTAGGAGTAGGCCAAGCATTGCAAGTTGACACTCTTTGTTGTTCTCCCGATCGGTCGCCTCTTCTGCGCACCTTTCTTCACTACATGAATTCGCACGCTCCTTAATCAGTAACGGCCGACGGCAATTTCTTTTCTTTTTTCCTTTCGTCACGACGGCGTCCCCTACGGTCTTGTTTCCTTCGGTACTGAATTGGAGAGTTGGAA
>NZ_JAELUF010000547.1 GCF_016429195.1 Brevundimonas sp. ASV9 | reverse complement strand
CATGTACTGTCAAGTGTATCTGCTGCAAAGAACAGCCTGGAACTTTGTCAGAGATACTCATCTACCAAGAACCAGCACATGTACATAGAGCCAGCGACTTAGTAGTACTCCGTAAACTTACGAAACCTCAAACCATGTCTTTCGCACGGTTACTTGACGTCTCTCGTAACAATACACGCCAATATTAGCTCGGTGCAGCGTCATTCGTCCACAACGGAGAGGAGAACCGTGTCAGGTGCACAGTGCAAAGTGGCGTGTTTGGGGGAGTGCCTCGTTCTCGACTCTACAGAGACCGCGGATACAAAGATACAAGCCTGGTAAGTGTCAACAAGGTGACTGGCGCATGTACCCACCAAACAAAAAGCTTCGCTTGAGGCACTGCCCGTGTCCCGCTGACGAGGCCACCAAGCTGCGACACGCAATAC
>NZ_JAELUF010000546.1 GCF_016429195.1 Brevundimonas sp. ASV9 | reverse complement strand
GGGCTCTAGTGACGAGGAGTTTTCTTCAACTGTATATATTCAACTTTTAGCATGAGGCTTGTATATATGAGAAAAGGTGGGAGGGATTGCATGATCTGGACATGAAAGGCATTTGCTGTACATACAAAGTTGGCTCGACACATTTGTACATGACCTAACTTACACATACTGCTTTAGGGATTGTTTAAAGATAGCATTCGTTTATGATGAACCCATAATTCGTTCTTTAAGAGCTTTTTTAGTTGCCCATAGAACTCCTTAGTGAAACATGATTTTGGCCAAGGGTGCTATGCACTGCTGGAATGGGGGTTGACAGAGTATACTCGTACCTATTTAGGCAACGCTTTCTGGCTGAAACCTTACCATCGAGAGCTAGTTTTTTTAGGTTGCGCAACGGCACAGCTGAAATGGCTTTGGTATGCGAC
>NZ_JAELUF010000545.1 GCF_016429195.1 Brevundimonas sp. ASV9 | reverse complement strand
ACCAGAAGGTCAAAGATTGCGAGCTATCTGATGCTGTCATGGCTTGCTTTCGAAATGTGCTTGGTCACAGTATCATGCCAGACAAGGACATTTTCCGTCAAGGTGTCGACTCCATTGCCAGCAGCCAGATACGGAAACAGATTATCTCTACCTGCCTTGCGGATACGGATCAGTCTATCCCGATGAATATTTTATTTGAAATGGCTACGGTCAATAATCTTGAACAGTTTCTGCGCGACGCTCGTGGGGAGCTCAAGGCCTCTGGCGTTGAAATGCAAAGCAAAGAATTGGAAGCTATGCATGCGTTTGCTTCAGATCTTGGTGATTTCTCTGCGCTAAGTGTCGGCAATAGGGAGGAAGAAAGACGACCATCTACTGTTGTGCTCACTGGTGCAACTGGATTTCTGGGCAGTTTCCTTCTTGAC
>NZ_JAELUF010000544.1 GCF_016429195.1 Brevundimonas sp. ASV9 | reverse complement strand
ATGGAGAAGGAAAAGTGTCAGGACAGGTGATGACAAAGGAAGAGAAAAAAGGAATAGCAGCGGAAGGTGCGAATAATTGGGGTGAAAAGGGAAGGTGTGAGCCACAGCAAAATATACGGGTCCGGCTAGTCGCCTGGCGGTACTCGTGCTGAGGCAAGGCGTCTGTGTGTGTGCGGCGGGTAGTGGGTGTACCTAGCGAGTACATAACGTACGACGTAGTGTCTGCAGGCGGCGCCCGCAACTTGAAGGCCCCTTCCACCTGCCGATTTGGTTCCATGGCGAGAGTGCTTACATAACGTACGAGTACGGGCAAACCTTGAAGTCCTCCCCGTATAAGATACTGTACTATTAGTAGCAAGCAAGGAAAACAAAGAGAACATGCAGCATTCTACGAGAACGAATAGCCCAGAACACCAGAAAAAGAA
>NZ_JAELUF010000543.1 GCF_016429195.1 Brevundimonas sp. ASV9 | reverse complement strand
CAACAAGGCTGCAAAGAGCGAAACTCTAGCACGCAGCCTAGGAAAATCATTACAAGAGGAGACGCGCGTGAATGAAGGGCTGATGAAGCGCATAGAGCATCTAGGGTCAGATAATGAATCGGTTAGGAAGCAGATGGGGGAGATGCAGCAGGAACTCGCCGAGCTCAAAGAAATGAACCGGGATCTTAGCATGTTTATTTCTGGACAGGAAAAGCTCAAAGAAATGGAAAGCGAGGGCCAGCTTGGAGAGGGAGAGCTGGAAGGGGGACGGGCGAGTGTACCGGAGAAGAAGGGACGAAGACGCGGGAAGCGATAGTTTGGATATACCCGAATATAGAATACCTTGTATGCTTCATCAGAGAGGCATGATATGAATTACTGAGCCACGTATAACAATAGCCTTCTTGTGCGACACATCTTAGAAG
>NZ_JAELUF010000542.1 GCF_016429195.1 Brevundimonas sp. ASV9 | reverse complement strand
ACTCGACATACCGACTACGACTGTATCATCCATGTCGACGCCGGTAACACAACTACAAAATTCCAATGCTTTACGAGAAACGCAGAGCGCAGAAGCGTTGCCAATCCGGAGCAATAGAGCCAATTCTCGCAGCCCGAGCCGGATTGCCTCTGGTGCTGTTGGAGGCGCCCTTGCTGGCGGAACTGCTGCGTCTGCTTACCATACCACCCCTGAGCCAGAGGAAGATGAGGTGCAAATGACGTTTGATACGTCGTTTGATGACTCTGCCGCAACTAAAACAGCCGACCCCGAAGTAGGAGACGGACTTGCGCGGCCAGGATTGAAATCTTCACAGACGCTCCCGAATCTGACACTGGCTGATCCGTGGGGAGACGAGGACGATGAAGACTTTGGCAAGGAAAAGGAGATTTCCATGACGTTTGCAT
>NZ_JAELUF010000541.1 GCF_016429195.1 Brevundimonas sp. ASV9 | reverse complement strand
GCCATAGCCCGCCCAGACACCGTACCATGCCATCACGCCTTCAATAGCCGCAAGCAGCATCCACTGAACGTAGCACGAAATGTTTAAGCCCTTATTGCGCTGTCCATACACATACAGCTCAGGCACAGCGAGTAGCGTCTCTGCGCTTAGGTCCTGTTCCCAGATACCCATGCAAATGGTACACAGACTGGTAAACAGGGTGTTGAAAACAGTCAAACTCGTTTCTTGGTACAGAGACGTTCCGGTGTAGCCGTTATAGCGCTGGTACTGAGCTGTTGGCAGGTAAAAGAACATTTCTTTCCAAAAAGTGGCAATGATAAACTAGTCAGAGCGAACATAGTTCCAGCGGCCGTGGACGAGTAGTAGTCTCTGGAGAAAACGAAACTGCGCACTGGAGTAATCCGCCACACGAGCTGCTAGTAAGC
>NZ_JAELUF010000055.1 GCF_016429195.1 Brevundimonas sp. ASV9 | reverse complement strand
GATGCACGTCGGCCATCTGCGCAGCGCCATCATCGGCGAGAGCCTGAAGCGGTTGTTCCGCTTCCGCGGCGACCACGTCACCGGCGACGCCCACTTCGGCGACTGGGGCTTCCAGATGGGCCTGCTGATCGTCGCCTGCGGCGACGAGGGCCTGGCCGAGGCCTTCATGGCCGAAGGCGATGGCCCCTTCCCGGCCGAAAGCCCGGTCACCCTGGCCGATCTGGACCGCCTTTATCCGCAGGCCGCCGGCAAGGCCAAGGAGGACGCAGGTTTCCGCGATCGCGCCCGCAAGGCGACGGCGGAACTTCAGAATGGCCGTCCCGGCTACCGCGCGCTTTGGCGGCATTTCGTGGCGGTCAGCCGTGAGGCGCTGAAGCGCGAATATGGCGACCTGTCGGTCGATTTCGACCTGTGGAACGGTGAAAGCGACGCCGATCCGCAGATGCCGGAAATGCTGGCGCACCTGAAAGAGACCGGCCTGCTGGTCGAGGACGACGGCGCCCAGGTGGTTCACGTCGCCAAGCCCGGCGAGACGCGCAAGAAGAAGCTGGCCGACGGCTCGGTGATCGAGGCCCCCTCGCCCCCGCCCCTGCTGGTCATCAGCTCGGAAGGTTCGGCCATGTACGGCACGACCGACCTGGCCACGATCCTGGACCGCAAGAAGGCCCTGTCGCCCGACCTGGCCCTCTATGTCGTCGACGAACGCCAGGCCGAGCATTTCGAACAGGTCTTCCGCGCCGCCTATCTGGCCGGCTACGCCGAAGAGGGCGCGCTGGAGCATCTCGGCTTCGGCACGATGAACGGACAGGACGGCAAGCCTTTCAAGACCCGCGCGGGGGGGGTGTTGAAGCTACGCGACCTGATCGATCAGGCGACCGAAAAGGCGCGCGAGCGTCTTCACGAGGCCAAGCTGGGCGACGACCTTTCGCCGGAAGAGTTCGAGGCCATCGCGCACAAGGTGGCCATCGCGGCCCTGAAGTTCGCCGACCTGTCGAACGCGCGCACGACCAGCTACGTCTTCGATCTCGACCGCTTCATGAGCTTCGAAGGCAAGACCGGGCCGTATCTTCTGTATCAGTCGGTCCGCATCAAATCCCTGCTGCGCAAGGGCGCCGAACAGGGACTGACGCCCGGCGCCATCGTCATCGCCGAACCGGCGGAGCGCGATCTGGCCCTGACGCTTGACGCCTTCTCGACGGCCGTGTCGGACGCCTACGACAAGCGGATGCCGCATCTGGTCGCCGAACACGCCTATCGCGTGGCGCAGTCCTTCTCGAAGTTCTACGCCGCCTGCCCCGTGCTGATCGCGCCGGACGAAGCGACCAAACGCTCGCGTCTGGCCCTGTCTGCCGCGGCTCTGCGCCAGCTTGAAATCGCGTTGAGCTTGTTGGGCATCGACACGCCTGAGCGGATGTAAGCAGATCTCGATCCTCCCCCGTTCACGGGGGAGGGGGACCGCGAAGCGGTGGAGGGGGCGGATACGCCCCGCCGCCCGCCGGTCAGAACCGAGCCTGTTTTCGCCCCTCCACCATGATGCGCATGGTCCCCCTCCCCCACCATGCGGGGGAGGATCGCCGTTTCGGATGACGCCTCGAACCTGATCCTTTAGGCTAGCGGCCGTTACGGAGCCGCTCCTCATGTCTAATCTCGACGCCTACATCGCCGGCCTGCCCAAGGCCGAACTGCACCTGCACATCGAGGGCTCGCTGGAGCCCGAGCTGATGTTCGAACTGGCGCAGCGCAACGGCGTGTCCATTCCCTACGACAGCGTCGAGGCGGTGCGGGCGGCCTATGATTTCTCGAACCTGCAGGACTTCCTGGACATCTATTACGCGGGGGCCGCCGTCCTGCTGACGCGACAGGATTTCGAGGATCTGGCCTTCGCCTATTTCCAGCGCGCGGCGGCCGATAATGTGCGCCATGCCGAAATCTTCTTCGACCCCCAGACCCACACGGACCGCGGCGTGCCGTTCGGCGTGGTGGTCGAGGGTCTGATCGCAGGCATGGACCGGGCCAAGGCGGAACTGGGCGTCTCCAGCGGCCTGATCCTCAGCTTCCTGCGCCATCTTACCGAGGAGGAGGCCTTCGCCACCCTGGAGGCGGCCAAGCCCTATCTGCATCATTTCATCGGCGTGGGGCTGGATTCGTCGGAGGTCGGCCATCCGCCGTCCAAGTTCCAGCGCGTCTTCGCCGCCGCGCGTGAGCTGGGCCTGAAACTGTGCGCCCACGCGGGCGAGGAGGGCCCGCCCGCCTATGTGCACGAGGCGCTGGACCTGCTGAACATCGACCGGATGGACCACGGCAATCGCTCCATGGAGGACGAGGCCCTGGTGCAGCGGCTGGTCGCCGAGCAGATGACCCTGACCGTCTGCCCTCTGTCGAACCTGAAACTGTGCGTGGTCGATGACCTGAAGGCCCATCCCGTCCCCGAGATGCTGCGCCGGGGCCTGCACGTCACCCTGAATTCGGACGACCCGTCCTATTTCGGGGGATATGTAAACGATAACTACAGCCGGCTGGCTGAGGCCGTCGGCCTGACACGCGATCAGGTGACGCAACTGGCGAAGAACAGTTTCGAAGGCTCGTTCCTGGGCGAGGCGGAGAAGGCGGCCTACCTGGCCGAGGTTGATGCCTACGCGAAGCGATGAATACCGCTCAAGCCGCTCTGGCCATCGCTGGCTGGTTCAGTTTGGCGGCAGGCATGATCAGCAGCATGGGCGCGCATTTCGCGGCCGACCACAGAAGGCGAAACGGGCTCGTTCCCTGGAAGACCCCGGATTTCTACGACTTCTCGAAAAATGTCTTTTACTTCGGCATAGGGCCGTCGTTCAGGACGATCTTTTCCGACGCACACCGTCACTATAAGAGCCGCTTCATAACGCATTGCGTCAAAGTCGCGCGGGTGGCTTTTGTTCTGGCCGCCGCCCTCCTCGCTGCATTCTTCGTAAGCCTGGTTATCTGGTGATCGACGCCCTTTAGATCACTTCGTGTTCCTGATATGTTCCGCCGATGGAGCGGACAGGATCACCGGTGGAAGACAGCGCGAACCTCCGCTGGCTGTTCGTCGATCTGAACGCCTTCTTCGCCAGCGTCGAACAGCAGATGAACCCCGACTGGCGGGGCAAGCCGGTCATCGTGCGGCCGGCCATGAGCGAATACACCGGCGCCATCGCCGCCAGCTATGAGAGCAAGGCCTGGGGCGTTCATACCGGGATGCGGGTGTCCGAGGCGCGCAAACTGTGCCCCGACCTGATCGTCGCCGAGGCGCGCCCCGACCTCTACGTCCAAATCCACCAGCAGGTCATGGCCGAGATCGATCGCCATGTTCCGGTGTGGAAGGTCGGCTCGATCGACGAATGTTCGTGCGAACTGCTGGGTCCGGAACGGCTGGAGGCGAACGCCGTTGCCCTGGCCCGCCGGATTCAGGCGGGCATCCTGCAAAACGTCGGCGACTGTCTGCGGTCGTCTGTCGCGCTGGCGCCATCGCGGTTCCTGGCCAAGACCGCCTGCGGCATGCAGAAGCCCGCCGGGCTGACGGTGCTGCGCGCCAACGAATTGCCCGGGCCCTTGCTGGACCTGCCGCTGTCGAAATATCCGGGCATCGGCTCGCGCATGCAGGTCCGGTTGCAGGCGGCGGGGGTCACCGACACGGCCGGCCTTTGGAACATGAGCGCGAAGCAGGCCCGGGCGGTCTGGAACAGCATCGAGGGCGAACGCATCTGGCGCGGCCTGCACGGTCTGGACAGCGAGCCGACCCCGGAAAAACCGCCCGCCTCGATCAGCCACAGCCACGTTCTGGCCCAGGCCATGCGGACCCCGGACAAGGCGCGGGCCGTGGCGCGGCGGCTGGTGGTCAAGTGCGGGGCGCGTCTGCGGCGCATGGGCCTGACCGGCGCCAGCCTGACCCTGCATCTGGACATGGGGCCGAAGGCGACGCCCCGAAGCGGTCGACGCGGCTGGGAAACGGCGGCGATGAGTTGTCCCATCGCGCCAACGCAGGACACCTTCGCCCTTCTGGCCGCGCTCGACAGTCTGTGGCGCAAGGTCGAGCCGGAGCTGGAGGCGGGACGCCTGAGCTATGTCGGGGTCGGGGTGCACGGCCTGAAATCCCGCGACGCTTTTGAGACCGACCTGTTCGCCGCCGGCCCGGATCAGGACGGCGACGCCCCGTCTCTTCGCCTGTCACAGGCGCTGGATGCGCTGAACCGCCGCTACGGCAAGGACACCGTCAGCATCGGCCCCAAGGCCGGCTTGCCCGACTATATCGGCGCCAAGATCGCCTTCACCCGCATCCCCGAGGCCGAGGATTTCTGGGAGTGAGGCCCACCTAGCTCAGCAGGGACGCCGCCGCGATTTCCCCCACGCCCAAGGCCCGAAAACTGTCTCGGGCCGCCGCCTCGGTTTGCGGCGCGATGGCCCGGCTGGCGTCGGCGATCACTACGACTTCGAACCCTTCGCGCACCGCGTCCTCGGCGGTGAAACGGACGCAGTAGTCGAAGGCCAGACCGCACAGGAAGACACGCGTCACGCCTAGTTCGCGCAACAGGCCGGCCAGTCCCGTCGGGGTGCGGTGATCGTTCTCGAAGAAGCCGGAATAGCTGTCGACCGCCGGATTGTAGCCCTTGCGGATCACGGCCATGGCCTTGTCGACCGTCGGCGCTGCATCAGGATGAAAGTCGGCGCCGGGCGTGCCCTGAAGACAATGATCCGGCCACAGCATCTGGCGACCGTAGGCGACCTCGATCTCGGTAAAGGGCGCAGCGCCGGGGTGATTGGAGGCGAAAGAAATCTGGTCCGGCGTATGCCAGTCCTGGGTCACGATCACCCGGTCGAACCGAGCCGCCAGCCGGTTAACCAGCGGCACGATCCCCGCGCCGCCCGCCACCGCCAGACGGCCGCCTTCGCAGAAGTCGTTCTGCGGATCGATGACCAGAAGGGCGGCGCTCATCAGACGCCTGCGTAGGCGTCGATCTCGTTGGCCGAGCCGAGCGCGACGGGGATGCGCTGGTGCAGGTGCTCGGGCTGCACGTCCAGAATGGCCTGGCGGCCGTCCGTCGTCGCCTTGCCGCCCGCCTGTTCGACCAGGAAGGCCATCGGATTGCCCTCATACATCAGACGCAGCTTGCCCGGCTTGTTCGGCTCGCGCTGGTCCCAGGGATAGAGGAAGACCCCGCCGCGCATCAGGATGCGGTGAACATCCGCCACCATGGCCGCGACCCAGCGCATGTTAAAGTTCTTGGCCCGAGGCCCCTCGTCACCCTTCAGCAGGTCGCCGACATAGGTCTGCACCGGCTCGGCCCAGTGGCGCAGGTTCGACATATTGATGGCGAACTCCTTGGTGTCCGGCGAAATGGCGATGTCGTCGTGCGTCAGGATCCATTCGCCGTCATTCGACAGGGTGAACCCCTTCACGCCAGCGCCGGTCGTCAGCACCAGCATGGTCTGCGGCCCATAGACGGCGTAAAGGGCGGCGACCTGATTGCGGCCGGGCTGCATGAAATCGGCCTCGGTCGGGGTCGCCGTCGCGGACTTCAGCACCGAGACGATGGTGCCGACGGGCGCGTTGATGTCGATGTTGGAGGAGCCGTCCAGCGGGTCGAACAGCACCAGATAGTCGCCGGCCGGATTGGTGGCCGGCTGGACCTCGTCCATCTCTTCCGACGCGACGCCGGCGACGGCCGGGCTGGCCAGCAGGGCCTCGGTCAGCATGTCGTTGGTCATGACGTCGAGCTTCTTCTGCTCCTCGTCCTGCACATTGATCTGTCCCGATGCGCCCAGCGCCCCGGCCAGGGCTCCGCCCGCAACGACCTTGCTGATGTGCGCGCAGGTGGCGGCGACCACGGTCAGAACCGTCTTCAGCCCCTCGGGCACGTCCAGGGCGGCGATATGGGCGTCAAGGCGTGTGCGGGTCATGCGGTCGGTCCGGTTCTGGGCGTTGCGCCGTTTTGGCCGGGGACAGGCCCCAGAGCAAGGCGGCAGGGCGAGGCAACAACGAAAACGCCCCGGCGAAACCGGGGCGCTTCCTTATCCATCAGTGTTGTCGATCAGATCGGCAGGATCGCCGTACCGAACGCCCGCTTCAGTTCGTGGGCAGCGAAGGTCTGGGCCGCCGCCGCATCCGGCACGACCGTCGCCATGCCGAAGAACTCGTGCGTCGAACCGTGGAAGGTCTTGTGACGCACGTCGACGCCCGCCTGCTCCAGCTTCTCGGCCAGCAGTTCGCCCTCGGTGCGCAGCGGATCGATCTCGGCGCAGATCACCGTCGTCGAGGGCAGGCCCGACAGATTCGCCTTCTCGACGATATTGATGCGCGGGTCCTGAGCATCAGCCTCGTTGGCGAAGATGTGTTTCACGAACCACTTCATCATCGGCTTGTTCAGCGGCTTGGCGTCGGCATTCTCGACGTAGGACTCATTGTCCATGTCCACGCCTGCGACGGGATAGACCAGCACCTGATGTTTGGGCGCGGCCAAGCCGGCGTCGCGCGCCATCATCGACACGCCGATGGCCAGGTTGCCGCCTGCGCTCTCGCCCATGACCGCCACCTTCTGCGGGTCGCCGCGGAAGGTCTGCGCATTCTCCAGCACCCAGCGATAAGCGGCCAGGGCGTCGTCGTGCGCGGCGGGGTAATGGTGTTCCGGGGCCTGGCGATAATGGACCGAGACCACGATCACATCGGCCATCTTGGACACGCCGCGCGGGCCGCCGTCATAGACGTCCAGATCCGCGATCACGAAGCCGCCGCCGTGGAAATAGACGACGACCGGGTGCAGCTTGTCTTCGGAATGGTCGTGCGGCTTGTAGATGCGCGCCTGGATCGGGCCGGCCGCGCCGGGAATAGTGATGTCGCTGGTCTTGACGCCCATGTCGTCGCTGGGGTCCTTGCCGTCCTTGCGCAACAGCGATTTCACCGCATCGGTCGGGGTCGGTTGCTGGCGAGCCTCCTCGGGCGACAGGGTCTCGATCGGCTTGCCGCCGAGGGACGCCAGTTCGTCCAGCACCTTCTGCATCGGGCCATCGGCCTTGGCGGGCGTGTCGCGCGGCTTGTCGTTGTCGCCGAACAACTTGTCTATAATGGACATTTTCGCATTCCTGGGTTTGGTTTCGGGGTTCGGAACGACAACCCGCCGCACGCATCCTTGTTCCCGGCCCGCTTGACTTGGCGCTTGAGTCGATGCCTTAGGTCGCATGCTCTCGCGGGAGAGATCGGGCGCTGGAAACAGGGTTCGACGCCGAAGGCGCAACCGCCCCGGAAACGCTCAGGCAAACGGACCGCGAAGCACACGGACGCTGGAAAGTCGCCCATTCGGGCGCGCCGACGGAGCAAGGCGACATGATTTGGTCGCCGGAATCTCTCAGGCTTCAGGACAGCGGGGGCGCGAGGACGGCGGAGCTCCGCCACAACACGCGACCGTGAAAGCCTGAACCATGACCGACCAGACCCTGAAGACCACGCCCCTGAACGCCGCGCACCGCGCGCTGGGGGCCCGCATGGTGGGGTTCGGCGGCTATGACATGCCGGTTCAGTACGAAGGCGTTCTGGCCGAGCACCGCTGGACGCGGGAACACGCAGGTCTCTTCGACGTCTCCCATATGGGCCAGTGCAAGATCACCGGCGAGGATGCGACCGCCCAGTTCGAGCGGTTCGTGCCCGGCGACTACGCGATCCTGAAGGCCGGCAAGCAGAAGTATTCGCTGCTGCTGAACAAGGACGGCGGCGTCATCGACGACCTGATGGCCGGACGGCCGGACCACGACGGCCTGTTCGTCGTCGTCAACGCCGGCAACAAGGACGAGGACTTCGCCTTCTGGGAAGCCAACCTGGAAGGCGACGCCAAGCTGACGGTGCTGGACCGCGCGCTGATCGCCATCCAGGGGCCGGAAGCCGCCGAAGTCATGGCCGCGCACGAGCCGATCCTGGCCGAAATGGGCTTCATGGAGTGCGCGCGCCTGATGCTGTTCGGCGCCGACTGCTACGTCTCGCGTTCGGGCTACACCGGCGAGGACGGCTATGAGATCTCGGTCCCGGCGGACCAGGCCGAGCGCATCTGGAACACGATCCTGGAAGACGCCCGCGTCAAGCCGATCGGCCTGGGCGCCCGCGACAGCTTGCGTCTGGAAGCCGGTCTGCCGCTGCACGGCCACGACATCGACCCGTCCACCTCGCCAGTCGAAGGCGCCCTGACCTTCGCCCTGTCCAAGTCGCGTAAGGAACGCGCGGACTTCGCCGGCGCCGACCGGATCCTGCAGGAACTGTCCGACGGCCCCTCGCGCGTTCGCGTCGGTCTGATCGTCAAGGAAGGCGCCCCGGCCCGTGAAGGCGCCGAGATCGCCGACGCCGACGGCGCCGTGATCGGCAAGGTCACCTCGGGCGGCCCCTCCCCGACCTTGGGCAAGAACATCGCCATGGGCTACGTCCCGCCGGCCCATGCCGCCCTGGGCACGGCGCTGAAGGTCATCGTGCGCGGCAAGACCGCCGCCGCCGAAGTCGTCGCCATGCCCTTCGTGGCCCAACGCTATTACCGCAAACCCAAAGCCTGAGAGATCAGACCATGAAGTTCACCAAGGATCACGAGTGGGTCAGCCTGGACGGCGACATCGCCACCGTCGGCATCTCCAAACACGCCGCCGACGCCCTGGGCGACGTGGTGTTCGTCGAAGTGCCTGAAGTCGGCAAGACCGTCTCCAAGGGCGACAGCTTCGCCGTGGTCGAGAGCGTCAAGGCGGCGTCGGACGTCTACGCCCCCGTCTCGGGCGAAGTGGTCGAGGCGAACGACGCCCTGTCGACCGCCCCGGAAACCGTCAACTCGGGAGCCGAGGCCGACGGCTGGTTCGCCAAGATCAAGGTTTCGGACGCCTCGCAACTGGACGCCCTGATGGACCAGGCCGCCTACGACGCCTTCCTCGCCACCCTCTAAGCCCCATCGGACCCTCTGATTAAAAGTTAGAGGGTCTTCGGCCTTTCATGGCCCAGGACACGACCATGCGTTATCTCCCCCTGACGCCCGACGACCGCACGGCGATGCTCGCCGCCATCGGCGCGAAATCCATCGATGATCTGTTCGTGGACGTGCCCCAGGCCGCCCGGCTGGACGGCCCCGTCGATCTGCCGCGCGTCGCAGGCGAGTTGGAGGTCGAGCGCGCCCTGTCCGCCATGGCGGCCAAGAACGCCACGGCCGGCACCGTGCCCTTCTTCTGCGGCGCAGGGGCCTATAAGCACCACGTCCCGGCGACGGTGGATCACGTGATCCAGCGCTCGGAGTTCCTGACCAGCTACACCCCCTACCAGCCGGAAATCGCGCAGGGCACGCTGCAGTATCTGTACGAGTTCCAGACCCAGGTCGCGAACCTGACCGGGATGCCGGTCGCCAACGCCAGCCTGTACGACGGTTCGACCGCCATGGCCGAGGGCGTGCTGATGGCGACCCGCGTGACCCGCCGCAACAAGGCGGTGATCTCAGGCGGCGTGCACCCGCACTACATCAAGGCGACCGAGACGGTGGTTCATGCCGTCGGCGTCGAGACCCTGGCCCTGCCCGCCGCCGTGGACGCCGAGGCCGCCGTGATCGACCAGATCGGTCCCGACACCGCCTGCGTCGTCGTCCAGACCCCCAACGTCTTCGGCACGGCCACCGACGTGACCAAGATCGCCGAGGCCGCCCACGCCGCCGGTGCCCTGCTGATCGTCGTGGTCACCGAGGCCGTGTCGATGGGCCTGCTGAAATCACCCGGCGAGATGGGCGCCGACATCGTCGCGGCCGAAGGCCAGTCGATCGGCAACGCCCTGAACTTCGGCGGCCCCTATGTCGGCCTGTTCGCCACGCGCGAGAAGCTGATCCGCCAGATGCCCGGCCGCCTGACCGGCGAGACTGTGGACGCCGACGGCGAGCGCGGCTTCGTCCTGACGCTGTCCACGCGCGAGCAGCACATCCGCCGAGACAAGGCGACCTCGAACATCTGCACCAACTCGGGCCTGTGCACCCTGGCCTTCACCATCCACATGAGCCTGCTGGGCGAGACGGGCCTGCGCAAACTGGCCCTGCTGAACCACGAAAAGGCCGTTGCCACGCGTGACGCCCTGGCCGCAATTCCGGGCGTCGAAATCCTGACCGACCGCTTCTTCAACGAGTTCGCGGTGCGCCTGCCCAAGAACGCGGCCGAGGTCGTGGATCAGTTGGCCGCCCATCACGTCCTGGCTGGCGTGCCCTACAGCCGCCTGGCCCCCGACGCCGGCATGGACGACGTTCTGCTGGTCGCCGCGACCGAGACGACCCTGGATGCCGACATCCAGATCCTCGCCAAATCGCTCTCCAAAGTCCTCGGCGCGTAAGGGATACTGACCATGAGCACCATGAACACCGTCGGCCGCCCGACCGCCCCGAACCAGGTCCAGACCAAACCCGCCACCCTGACCGGCGGCCGCGGCCTGTTGCAGAACGAAGCCCTGATCTTCGAAGGCGACGGCTGGGGCAAGACCGGCGTGGATCTGCCGGAACCCAAGACGGACGGCTCCGACCTGGGCGACCTGGTCCGCAAGGATCCGATCGGCCTGCCCGGCCTGTCCGAGCCGGAAACCATGCGCCACTATGTGCGCCTGAGCCAAAAGAACCACGCCATCGACCTGGCCATCTATCCGCTGGGATCGTGCACAATGAAGCACAACCCGCGCCTGAACGAGAAGATGGCCCGCCTGCCCGGCTTCTCCGACATCCATCCGCTGCAGCCGATCTCGACGGTTCAGGGCGCGCTGGAGCTGATGGACACCCTGGCTCATTGGCTGAAGACCCTGACCGGCATGCCCGCCGTCGCCCTGTCGCCCAAGGCCGGCGCCCACGGCGAACTGTGCGGCCTGATGGCGATCCGCGCCGCCCACGAGGCGTCGGGCCAGCATGAGAAGCGCCGCAAGGTTCTGGTGCCCACCAGCGCCCACGGCACCAATCCGGCGACCGCCGCCTTCGTCGGCTATTCGGTGGTCGAAGTGGCCCAGACCGAGGACGGCCGCGTGGACGTCACTGACTTGGCGTCCAAGCTGGGCGACGATGTCGCCGCCATCATGGTGACCAACCCCAACACCTGCGGCCTGTTCGAGCGCGACATTCTGGAGATCAGCCGCCTGACGCATGAGGCCGGCGCCTATTTCTACTGCGACGGCGCCAACTTCAACGCCATCGTCGGCCGGGTTCGTCCGGGCGACCTGGGCGTCGATGCGATGCACATCAACCTGCACAAGACCTTCTCGACGCCCCACGGCGGCGGCGGTCCGGGCGCGGGTCCGGTGGTCCTGTCGGAGGCCCTGGCGCCCTTCGCCCCGGCGCCCTGGGTGGTGCATGACGACGGCGGCTATCGCCTGATCGAGCGCGAGGAGGACGAGGCCGAGCAAGCCTTCGGCCGTCTGTGCGCCTTCCAGGGCCAGATGGGCATGTACACCCGCGCCCTGTCCTACATGATGTCGCACGGCGCCGACGGCCTGCGTCAGGTCGCCGAGGACGCCGTCCTTAACGCCAACTACATCAAGGCCCGGCTCGGTGATTTGATGTCGGCCGCCTTCCCCGACGGCCCCTGCATGCACGAGGCCCTGTTCGACGACGAATGGCTGAAGGGCACGGACATCACCACGCTCGACTTCGCCAAGGCGATGATCGACGAGGGCTTCCACCCGATGACCATGTATTTCCCTCTGGTCGTCCACGGCGCCATGCTGATCGAGCCGACGGAAACCGAGTCGAAGGCCGAGCTGGATCGCTTCATTGAAGCGATGCGCGCCCTGGCCGGGGCCGCCAAGGCCGGCGACGTCGATCGCTTCAAGGGCGCGCCCTTCCACGCGCCGCTGAAACGTCTGGACGAAACCCGCGCCGCCCGTTCGCCGGTTCTGCGCTGGACCGCGCCGGAAGGCTCCAACAAGGCGGCCTGATCCTGAAGTCGCCCCTTCTTGCGGGAAGGGGCTGACGCGGGGCTGATCCGTCGCTAGGTCATCGCCATGACCTGGACGACGAACGACATCCCCGACCTTTCCGGCCGACTGGCCATCGTCACCGGCGCGACCGGGGGGCTGGGGCTGGAAACCGCCCTGGTGCTGGCCGGCAAAGGCGCGGAGGTCGTGTTGGCGGCCCGCAATCCCGCCAAGGGGGCCGAGGCTGAACGGCTGATCCGGTCTCGTCATCCGAACGCGGCCGTGCGTTTCGAGCTGCTGGACCTCGCCAGCCTAGCCTCTGTCAAGGCCTTCGCCGAGCGGTATCTGGCGACGGGACGCCCCATCGACATCCTGATCGACAACGCGGGCGTCATGGCCCTGCCGACACGCCAGACGACCGTCGATGGGTTCGAGATGCAGTTCGGCACCAACTACCTGTCCCACTTCGCCCTGGTCGGCCGCCTGCTGCCTTTGCTGATTGCGGCAAAGGCCCGGGTGGTCCAGCTGTCGAGCGTCGCCCACCGCAGCGGCCATATCCGCCTGGATGACCTTAACTATCAAAGCCACTACAGCCCGTGGCCTGTCTATCAGCAGTCCAAGCTGGCCATGCTGATGTTCGCCTTGGAGCTTCAGCGCCGCAGCGACGCTAACGGCTGGGGCCTAACCAGCGTGGCGGCTCATCCCGGCTTCGCCCGCACCGACCTGATCGCCAACGGCCATGCCGGCAAGCCCGGCCTGTTCGCGCGCGGCGCCCGGCTGCTGGAGGCCGTGCTCAGCCATTCGGCCGCGGACGGCGCCCTGCCCATCCTGATGGCCGCGACCCTGCCGGACCCGACGCCCGGCGGCTATTACGGCCCCACCGGCTTTCAGGAGATGAAGGGGCCGCCCGGCGTTGCGGTGATCACGCGCCAGGCCAGGGACGCAGACGTGGCCAAGCGTCTCTGGACGGAATCAGAGCGTCTGACGGGGGTCGCCTACGGCTGATGTCGCGAGACGTGTCCGTCGCGCCACGGTGCGGAGCGATCGTCTCTTCATGACCAAAGCTTCACCCGCCGGACATCCATCCGCCATGGACGCAGGGCGTTAAGAGGTCTTGTGGCAAGGTCGTCACGGTCGCCTTTTCCTTTCCCGACGAGGGATCGCGCGTCCGTGGCGATCGTTGTCATGACGATCCTCCTCCCCATCTGGCGTATTCGTGACCTCTCTCCCCGTTCCCTTCGTCCGTTCAGACAAACCGTGCGCCGCGACGCTGCGGGTTGTCAAACGCTGGGCGCTGATGATCGGCGGGCTCTTCGTCGTGCTGCTGGGCATTCTGATCGCCCCCCTGCCCGGCCCGGGCGGCATTCCCGTCATCGCCGTCGGCCTGATGCTGATCCTAAAAAGCTCGTTCTGGGCCAAGCGACAGTTCATTCGCGCCCAATATGCGCGGCCGAAATGGGTCTATCCCTTCCGTCGCCTGATGCGGAAGAAGCCCGAGTTCGCGCCCGTCTTCTGGCAACAGGCGCTCCGCGCCGAGAAGATCGTGACCAAACGCTCCAGCCGTCGCCTCTCGCGCGGCCGCAAGAGCGTTCGGCGCTATTTCCGCAAGCTTTTCCGCTAGTCGCCGCCTGATTTCGCGGTTGCGTTGCTGCAACCGCTAACCACAGGATCGTGAACACCGCTCTCCCAAGTCAGGCGTATTCTGTCTGCGCGTTATCAGAGAACCACTTAGGCGTTGGGAGGCGCTAAGGTCATGATGTCACGCGTACAAAAAGGTCTGATCGCCGGAGTTGCGGCGACCGTGGCCGTCTCACTGCTCGAAATACCCAATCTGTTCCTGAACTGGTTCGATCCCTTCCAGGGGGTCATCGCCAGCATGATGGGCATGCCCGGCAATCTGGCCGTCGGCTGGGTCGTCCATGTCATCAGCGGCGTCTTTATCCTGGGGCCGCTGTTCGCCATCCTGTGTCCCCGCCTGCCGACGGACACGCCCGAGACCAAGGGCATCGTCTTCGCCGTCGGCGCCTGGATCCTCATGATGGCGGCCATCGTGATGTTCGGGAACTATCGGACATTCACGGCCGGCGCGGGCTTCGGCACCTTCGCCTGGCTGCTGATCACCCACGCGGTCTTCGGCATTGTGCTGGGCAACGTCTATGCCCGGCTGGTGGCGCGCGACAAGCGGATGGGCGCGACCATCATCGGCGGCGCCCACGCTCACTGATCACGGCTTGATCGCTCAAGAAAAAGGCCCCCGACGGCGACGTCGGAGGCCTTGTTTCATTCAGGATCAGCCCTGATCAATTCAGGCGATCGCCGATCTGGGCGATGGCGCTGTCCAGCAGCGGATCCTTGGCGCCGCTGGCGAGGCGCGCGGCCAGAACCTGTTCCGCCGACTTGGCGGCCAGATCGGCGGCGGCGGCCTTCACCTCGGCCGAGGCCTGGGCTTCGGCTTGGGCGATGCGGGTTTCAGCCATCTTCTGGCGACGGGCCAGGGTCTCTTCCAACTTGGCCTTGGTCTCGACTTCCAGGCGACGGGCGTCGGCTTCGGCCTGAGCCATCATCTCGGCGGCTTGGGCTTCAGCCTCGGCCTTCTCCTTGCGGATCTGGGCCAGCAGGGCTTCGGCCTCGGCGCGCAGGCGCGCGGCCTCGTCCAGGTCGGCCTGGATCTTGACGGCCTTGGCGTCCAGCGCCTTCCCGGCCATCTTGGGCACGCCGGCGGCGATCAGGATGCCGAAGAAGATGATCAGGCCGATGCCGACCCAGATCTCCGCATTGGCGAAGCTCCAGATGCCGTGTTCGAAGATCAGGTTCATCAGGCGGCTCCCTTGACGGCGGCCAGCTCGGCGGCGGTCGCGGCCTTGCCGGTCAGACGTTCGACCATGGCGGCGGTCGTGTCGGAGGCGATGGTGGAGACATTCGCCATGGCGGCGTCGCGGGTCTTGCCGATCGAGGCTTCCGCCTCGGCGATGCGGGCGTTGACCACGGCTTCTTCGGCGGCCTGACGCGCGTTCGCTTCTTCGGTCACGCGCGCCTTGGCGGCGGCGGCCGTGGCGCGGGCGTCAGCGCGAGCCTTGGCGACTTCCGCCTGAGCTTGGGCGGCTTGGTCGGCGGCTTCAGCCTGAACCTGACGCGCGGTCGCAACGGCGGTGGAAATGGTGTCGGCCCGTTCGTCCATCACCTTGCGAAGGCGTGGCGCGAAGACCTTGGAAACCAGAACATACAGGATGACGAACAGGATCAGCAGATAGCCGATCTGGCCCGCCCAGTGCTCGAACTGGAATTGCGGCAGGCCGCCCGAGCCGTGCTCGGCGGGGGTCGCCGTCTCGGCGTGCAGGTCCGCTTCGACCGAAGGCGGGACCGCGTCGATGGTGTGGGTGCTGGCCATGAACCGTCTACTGCAGGATCAGATGAAGCGGCGCGCGGGCGAACCCCGCGCGCCGTGATCGACTGAAATCAGCCGAAGATCATCAGGATGCCGAGCACGAAGGCCAGGATGCCCAGGGCTTCGGCCAGAGCGGCGCCGACGAACAGGTTGCCGACTTGGCCGGCGGCGGCCGACGGGTTGCGCAGGGCGCCGGCAAGGAAGTTGCCGAAGATGTTGCCCACGCCCAGGGCCGAACCGATCATGCCCAGGGTGGCGAGACCAGCGCCGATGTACTTCGCGGCTTCAGCGTCCATGATTGTATTCCTAGATTAAAGTCGTTGGTGGTTGGGGTGAAGAGACTGGTCCGGCCCTCTAGTGGGCGTGGTCCAGGTTGACCACATCGTTCAGATAGATGCAGGCCAGAACGGCGAAGACGAAGGCCTGGAGGAAGGCCACCAGGAACTCCAGAGCGGTCAAGGCGACGACCATGCCCAGCGACAGGGCCGCGACCGGGAAGGCCAGCAGACCGATGCCGCCGCCCAGGCCCAGAAGGCCCAGCGAAACGACGAAGCCGGCGAAGATCTTCAGCGCGACGTGACCGCCCAGCATGTTGCCGAACAGACGCAGCGCCAGGGTGACCGGGCGAAGCAGGAAGGACACGAACTCGATCAGGCCGACCACCGGACGCAGCGCCAGCGGCGCACCCATCGGCCAGAACAGCTTGAAGAAGCCCAGACCGTTCTTTGCGAAGCCGACGACCAGCACCAGACCGAAGGTGATCAGGGCGAAGGTGGCGGTAATGGCCAGCTGCGAGGTCGCCGTGAAGGTCAGGAACAGACCCAGAATGTTCATGCCCAGGATCAGGATGAACAGGGTGAAGATGAACGGGAAATACTTGCGGCCTTCGTGACCGATGATGGAATCGGCCAGATTGTCGATCAGGCCGAACAGACCCTCGCCGGCGGCTTGCAGCCGACCGGGCACGACCTGGGCGTTCGCGGTCACGGCGGCCAGGAAGCCGACGATCAGCACGAAGGCGACCGTCATGGCGATGTGCGAGTTGGTGATCGCCAGATCGACCGTCCCCAGCACAGGCAGGGTGACGTCGCCAAGGTCGACGACCTTCTGAATCGCAAACTGATGAATCGGATCGGCCATGAAGCCCTATCGTTCCCCGTCTTCGTCGGCCTCGACATAGGGCTCGGCCGGAGCCGTCGTCCCTTGCGCCTTGGCCTGCGCCATCAGCCGGTTGGCTGTGCGACGCGCCATGTAAATCGACAAGGCGAAGCCCAGAAGGACCCCGCCGATCAAACCCCACGGACGGGTCCCGAGGGCCCAGTCTGCGATCGCTCCGAACGCCAGTCCCACGAAGACGCCGCCGAGAAGCTCGGCGATGATCTTGTAGGCCTGACCCGACACCTGATGGCCGGTCAGTTCGGCGGATTTCTCCGCCGTGGTCCGCGCCTCCAATGCGGATGCGCTGTCTTGGAGGCGTTTGATCGCCTCTTCGCGCGATTCCGACATGGGGGATAGGACCTGTGCGTTCGGCGTCCAAACAGTGCGTCCGGACGGGTCTGAATTCGGCGCGGAAACTAATCGTGAGCGGCCTACAGGTCAAGGCGTCGTGATCACAGCCTAAGACATTGTAGAATATCGATTTTCCATTCACGCCCGCCCGCCGTGACGATGCGCCGCTGCTGCGGGCGACAGAATCCGTCGCATCCGCCCTTCGGCTCCGATGGCGGTCAGTGGCGCAAACGACTAGGTTCGCCGCCATGAATGCGCATGTCCCTGTCCCCAACGCTCCGCTTCGCCCGCTTTCGGTGCGGTTGGCCACCCCGCGGGGCTTTTGCGCCGGGGTCGACCGGGCGATCCAGATCGTCGAGCGCGCGATCGAAAAGTTCGGCGCCCCCGTGTATGTGCGCCACGAGATCGTCCACAACAAACATGTGGTCGAGCGGCTGAAGGCCATGGGCGCCGTCTTCGTCAAGGAACTGGACGAATGCCCTGACGACCGGCCGGTCGTCTTCTCGGCTCACGGGGTGCCCAAGTCCGTGCCGGCGACGGCGCGGGCGCGCGAACTGGTCTTCCTGGACGCGACCTGCCCCCTGGTGTCCAAGGTCCACGTCGAGGCCGAACGTCACCATGCGGCCGGCCGGCACATCATCCTGATCGGCCACGCAGGCCACCCCGAGGTCGTCGGCACCCTAGGCCAGTTGCCGCCCGGCGCCATCACCCTGGTCGAGACCGAGGCCGACGCCGAATCGTTCGAACGCCCCGGCGACGCGCCCCTCGCCTATGCGACCCAGACCACCCTGTCGGTGGACGACACGGCGGGCATCCTGAAGGTGCTGAAGCGCCGCTTCCCCGAACTGCCCGATCCGCACAAGGAAGACATCTGCTACGCCACGACCAATCGCCAGGACGCCGTCAAGGCGTTGGGCGAGCGCTGCGACCTGGTGCTGGTCGTCGGATCCAAGAACTCGTCCAATTCGGTGCGCCTGGTCGAGGTCGCGATGCGCGCCGGCGCTCCGGCCGCCTATCTGGTGGACGATGCGTCCCAGGTGGACTGGTCCTGGTTTGACGGCGTGAACACCGTCGGCGTCACCGCCGGCGCCTCGGCGCCCGAGCCGCTGATCGAGGCACTGGTCGACGCCATCCGGGCGCGCTTCGACGCCACGGTGACCGAAGACGATGGCGCGCGCGAAACCGTCACCTTCAAACTGCCGCGCCTGCTGACAGCCTAGGCGACCGCCTTCAACGGTAAGACGACGCGGAAGGTGCTGCCGGCGCCGGGCGCGGTGACGATGTCGATCTTGCCCCCCATCAGGGCCGCCAGACCGTGCGCCGCCGTCAATCCCAGTCCCAGCCCTTCGGCCGTGCGCGTCGCGCTTTCATCGCCCTGGGTGAAAGCCTCGAACAGGCGCGCCGCTTCCGCCGGCTCCATGCCCGGCCCCGTATCCTCGACTTCCAAGGCCAGGCCCGCGCCCGCAACGGCGCGCAGCATCACGCCGCCGGTGCGTGTGAACCGCACCGCATTGTCCGTCAGCGCCGCCATCAGCTTTTCGACATGAACCGGGTCGCCCAGCCACTCGCCTTCGGCCGCCTCGACCGAAATCTTCAGCCCCTTGGCCTCGGCAGCGCCCCGGAAGTCGTTGGCGACCCGCTGCAGCAGGTTGTCGGGCCGGAACGGCCGGGTTTCCAGCGCCACGGCCCCGTCGCGCAGCCGCACCACGTCTAGCAGCTCCTCGACCAGCCTCAGTTGCTGACGTCCCGACGCCTTCAGGATTTCCAGTCGCTCGCGCTGCTGCGGCGTCACCAGATCGGCCCCGATGATCTCGGCCATGCCCAGAACCCCGTTCAGGGGCGTGCGCAGTTCGTGACTGACGTTGGACAGGAACCGCGTCTTGGCCCGGTTCGCCGCCTCGGCCCGCTCCAGCGCCGCCGACAGGGCGACCTCCGAGGCTTTGAGGCGCCGCACGTCGGCCGTCGTGTTCCACAGCAGCGACCCCGTGCCGATCAGCAGCACGATGAAGAGCAGCAGCAGCAGCGGCCCGGCCTTGGTCAGGATCTGATAGCCGGGCTGCTCCGGCGCCCAGACGACACGCCCCAACAGAGCGCCGCCGACATCGCGAACATCAACGCCGATCATGCCCTTGGGCGGCTCTGCATCGCCGGGCTGGAAGTGAATCCGGTCCAGCGCCAAGCGCGTTCGCAAGAGATTGAGCTCGCCGGCGAACGGCTTGAACGACGCGACGATTGGATCGGACGCCGGCGTCGATCCGCCCGCCGTATGCCGCACGACAGTGGAGGCCCCCAGCACATAGACGTCTTCGCCGACGCGAACGAACGCCGCCTTCAGACGCACCCCGGCATCAGCGGTGACCGATCGGTCGCGCCCGGCGGCCTCGGCCCGGAGCACGTCGATCAGCGGCCGGGCCGCCTGACCGAATGGATCGCCGACCTGCGTCTCGGCCGGTCGGCCCAGCGTGCTGATGCGAAACAGCCGCCCGGTCCCGTCATAACCCAGTGTGAACTGATGCTTATGCTGCGCGGCGTAGAAGGCGCCGAAGTTCCGGTCGTACCAGGCCACATCGCCCGCCGTCATCCGATCGACGGCCTCGTCCCAGACCGAGGCGGTGGTCAGGTTTTCGCCGATGGTTTCCAGCGCGCGCGTCAGACGCAGCCGCACCAGACCTTCTTCCTTGCGCGCCTGATGGGCGTCAATGCCGCGACTGACGATCGCCAGAACCCCAGCCATGCCAATGATGGACGACAGCATCAGGATCAGCGCGATCCTGAACGTGCTCCACGCCCGCCAACCCGTCTTCGATGTCACGCCACTCATACGGTCTGGCTTAAGGTGCGCAGACTAAGACGTCGTGAACATCATCCAGGTCCGCCGCGTTCGCCGACGAAATCCTGGGCGAACTCGGGCGCCTCGTCGTCCAACGGCAGAGTGCCGTCCTCGTCGTCCGCCTCGGAGGCGCGGCTGGGATCCGGCACCTCGAATCCGACCGGCAGCGACAGGTCCAGCAGGCCCGCCGCCTTCATCTCCTGCACGCCCGGCAGATCGTACAGGGTCGCCAGGCCGAAATGCTCCAGGAAGCGGTCGGTGGTCGCATAGGTGACGGGCCGTCCCGGCGTGCGCCTGCGTCCGCGCAACCGCACGAACCCCATCTCCAGCAACAGGTCCAGCGTGCCCTTGGAGATGCTGACGCCGCGCACGCTCTCAATCTCGGCGCGGGTGACGGGCTGGTGATAGGCGATGATGGCCAGGGTTTCCAGCGCGGCCTTGGACAGCCGGCGCGGCTCCTCGCGCTCCTGCGTCATCATGAAGGCCAGGTCCGGCGCGGTGCGGAACCGCCAGCGGTCGGCGACGCACTCCAGCTCGACCCCCCGCCCCTCATAGCGGGCGCGCAGACCCGATATAGCGCGGGCGACGTTGCAATTCTCGGGTAGGCGCGCGGCGATCTCGGCGGCCGTCAGCGGCCCGGCGGCGGCGAACAGCAGGGCCTCGACCCGCCGTTCGATCTCGGCCTCGTCGGGCTGGAACGACAGGTCGCTCACGGCGTCAGCACCAGCGGCTGGCCCGCCCCCCGGCGTTTCAGATACAGGTCCGCAAACGCCTCGCTTTGCCGGATGTCCATCGCCCCCTCCTTCACCAGTTCCAGACTGGCCGAGAGGGTCGAGGCCGTAAAGCTGGCCTGACTGGGGCCCTCCTCGTCCTCGCGATGGGGCGCCACCTGTTCCAGCGGCGTCCAGTCCGCCAGCTTCGGCATGATCTCGCGCAGCCAATCGCGCGCGGCTTCCAATGGAAAGGCCTCGACCCGCTGGCCGGGGGCATAGCGCCGGGCCTCCTCGCGCCGGCGCTGCACCACATAGGCGCTCATCAGTTCGTACAGGCTGGCGTCGATACGATTCGACGGCACGATCACCGTCGCCTCGGGGTCGCCCCGCGTGAAGACGTCGCGCTTCAGCTGGGGCCGAGCCATCAGCTGTTCGACGGCCTTTCGCATCGCTTCCAGCTTCTGCAGCCGGAACGCCAAGGCGGCGGCCATCTCTTCAGCCGGCGGTTCTTCGGCCTTGCTCTTGTCGGTGCGCGGCAGCAGCAGGCGCGACTTCAGATAGGCCAGCCATGACGCCATCACCAGATAGTCCGCCGCCAGGGCGAAGTTGCGCCTGCGCGCCTCATGCACGAAGGCCAGATACTGTTCCGCTAGCTGGGTGATCGACAGCTTCAGCAGATCGACCTTCTGGTTTCGCGCCAGGGCCAGCAGGACGTGCAGCGGTCCCTCATAGCCTTCCAGATCGACGACGAAGGCCTCGCGCTCCTCGACCTCCTCGGCGTTGAAATCCAGATTGGGCTGGAAAGACTCCGTCATAGGTCTTTAGGCCTGCGCCTCACCCACATCCGGCCCCTTGGCGACGTCCATCCGACCGCCCATGGCCTTGAAGAAGCGATCGTGGCCCGCGACGGGATCCAGCGGCTCGGGCGTCCGCACAATCCGGGCCAGCGCGGCTTCCGCCCGGCGGCGCGCCTCGCCCTTCAGCTTGCCGGTCGCCTCGGCCACGTCTTTCATTTCGGCCATGTCGCCATTGCAGTGGAGGACCACGTCGCACCCGGCCTTCAGCGACTGATGCGCCCGCTCGCTCAGAGATCCGCTCAGCGCCTGCATCGACAGGTCGTCGGTCATGATCAGGCCGGAGAAGCCCAGATGTTCACGCATCGTTTTTACGGCCTTCTTCGACTGGGTCGCCGGCCGCTTCTTGTCCAAGGCAGTGAAGACGATATGCGCCGTCATCGCCAATGGCATGTCCGACATCGCCTTGAACGGCGCAAAGTCCCAGCTGTCCAGGGTCTCAAAATCGGCATGGACCGTCGGCAGGTCTTTGTGGCTATCGGCGAAGGCTCGACCATGCCCCGGCATATGTTTGATGCAGGGCAGAACCCCGCCCGCCAGCAGCCCTTCCGCTGCGGCCCGCCCCAGCACCGCGACCGTTTCCGGATCGACGCCATAGGCCCTGTCGCCGATGATGTCGTGGGCGCCGGGCGCCGGCACGTCCAGCACCGGCAACAGATCGACGGTCACGCCGACCTCGCGCAGATCGTGCGCCATCAGACGTGCACCGAGCCGCGTCAGCTCACGCGCCTGAGCCAGCTCGTTCGTCGCCTTCAAATAGGCGGCGCCCGGCGGATACTTGGGCCAGTGGGGCGGCCCCATCCGCTGGACCCGACCGCCTTCCTGGTCGATCAGGATCGGCGCCTCGGGATCGCCGATGGACGCCCGCAGTTCGTCGGTCAGGGCCCGCACCTGTTCCGGCGTGTCGATATTGCGCCGGAACAGGATGAAGCCCCAGGGTCGGACCTCGGCGAAGAAGGCCTTTTCGTCCTCCGTCAGCCGATGTCCCAGGCAGCCATAGATGGCGGCGGACGTCACCGGACGATGCAGTCCCGGCCCGCCGCCTTCAGCGCGTTGCAGAAGGCCACCGCCCGTTCGCGCGACAGACCCGAGAAGGCCGTGCGGTACAGGGTCGATCCGC
>NZ_JAELUF010000540.1 GCF_016429195.1 Brevundimonas sp. ASV9 | reverse complement strand
CTCTTCACTGCTCCGCCCACCCCCGACCTCTAAACTGTGATGTATTCGTCGGCAGCGTCAGATGTGTATAAGAGACAGGATCGGAATGGCAAACCTTTCACTCTTGTATCGGCAGACGCGAGGTAATCAAGGAAAAGTCTGAGTACCAGTGTGAGCGAGACTAAGCATGGCCACTATTGACCAGATATTGATCCTTTTGGCTCCATTCGTTGAGGCGCTGCTCAAGTTTCTAGTCAGAGACGTTATCCCGCTTCGTGGCGGTTGTCGATTCTCCGCAGCCGGTACGACCAAAGTATTGCCTGTGGGCATCAAAATCCAAACCAAGGGTGCCAGCGTTGCAGCTAACGTTGGCTGTGCCTTTGCAAACCTCGATGTCTGAGGCAGTATAGTCGGTAGATTCCGAAGCACCGTTGTTCACCCAATAC
>NZ_JAELUF010000539.1 GCF_016429195.1 Brevundimonas sp. ASV9 | reverse complement strand
AGTCTGGACTCAAGGCCGCGTTTATGAACATGGCTAATTCTATTATTGGCGCGGGCATCATCGGCCAGCCGTATGCGATGCGCCAGGCTGGCTTGCTGGCTGGTGTGCTGCTCCTCGTCGGGCTGACGATTGTCGTCGACTGGACTATATGCCTTATTGTCATCAACAGCAAGCTCAGCGGAACGAGTAGCTTCCAGGGGACCGTGGAGCATTGCTTTGGTCGCGCGGGACTGATTGCCATTAGTGTTGCGCAGTGGGTGTTTGCGTTTGGCGGCATGGTCGCCTTTGGCGTCATTGTTGGCGACACTATTCCGCATGTGCTGGTTGCGATATGGCCGGACCTGGCGAGCGTGCCCGTCCTCGGACTGCTGACGGACAGACGAGTTGTGATTGCTGTGTTTTGTCTGGGGGTGAGCTATCCGCTGA
>NZ_JAELUF010000538.1 GCF_016429195.1 Brevundimonas sp. ASV9 | reverse complement strand
ATCTAACAGAGTTTGTTGTACTTGTTGTAGTCGATCGACTAAGAGCGTGAAATCACGGCCAATGCCCGCGTAAGCATCAATGCTCCACCATTACCCAAGTAGCCGAATTATCTAATATATTGCGTATCTTAGCCATAGCTTTAACTTAATCGCCATCATTGTTTTCCATCAACAACGTGCCGATCGCTAATTCTCGTGGATTATATAGTCCGTGGAAAAGACTGTTAGAGTCCGCGGACCTCGGCAATTTAGGCACTTTGTCCCCATTTTTCGACACTGCTGGTTTTGGTATATGTGGATGCGACAAGCAGCGCGCAGAGGTTCGGCGAGACGCTATTTGATTTGCGTGTATTTTTTTTTTTTTATGAATTTGTGCAGTTATTCAAGGATGTTTGTACAAGAAGTTGCAACCATCATAATTTGTAC
>NZ_JAELUF010000537.1 GCF_016429195.1 Brevundimonas sp. ASV9 | reverse complement strand
CTCGTGGGCTCGGAGATGTGTATAAGAGACAGGGTGATATCATGCGCACCTTGAAGAAAATCACCTCGCCCGCCTGCATTTTCAGCTACCTCCTATCGTGGATCTTGCTAATCCCTGTTTCCAACGCAAACTACCTTAGGTGGTCTTTTGCGGAGCTCGAGCGGGCGACGATTCGCCTCAGTTCGTTTCTGCGAGGCCGTGGCGTGAAACCCGGCGCAACGGCCGTCTTCTTCACGCCCGTCTCTGCAGAATGGGCGTTGCTACTCTCTGTGTCCGCGCTCAACCGCTACACAGCTGCAACACTCGCCAGCAGCGCCCTCACTTCCAGGAATAATGTGCTACAAGAGCAGATAGACACGCTAGCTCCATCTCCTGTCTCTTATACACATCTGACGCTGCCGACGAATACATCACAGTGTAGATCTC
>NZ_JAELUF010000536.1 GCF_016429195.1 Brevundimonas sp. ASV9 | reverse complement strand
TGTGTATAAGAGACAGCCTCTCTGGTGGAAAGACTTGCTATTGTGGAACAACGGAAAACGTTAAGCCTCATTTTGACCGAATTGGATTCCCGATGCCCACGCTCACGAATCCGGCTGACTTTATGTTGAGGATTACAAACATTGATTTTGAGGCGGATACTCATACAGCCTCGGCTAAGATTTCTCAGATTCATGATGCGTGGCAGAGCTCTTGTGAGTCGACAAAAACTGTCTATGATAAGCGTGACTCCTCTGCGCCTACTTTAGCATACTTGACTGAGGAATCTCGAGGTGCGAGGTCCAGCCGCACGCTCAGCACCACTCTGACCATCATACGCCGATCTTGGATCAAGAGCCGGCGCGATGTATTAGTGTACGGTCTCCGGTTCGGAATGTACCTGGGATTAGCCATCTTAATGGGCACAG
>NZ_JAELUF010000535.1 GCF_016429195.1 Brevundimonas sp. ASV9 | reverse complement strand
CTACCGTACCAAGAACACGCTATCACCAAGTAGCGTCCTCCACTTTCCACGGTCCAATTTCAATCTTCGCCGTCAGCACGTACAGTACAACGAAGGTCAGGTAGTACTGGTATTGTATCCTAATTGTTAATTAACAGTACGGAGTACCTAGGTGTTCTCTCTGCGCATACGAGTAAGTTGGTCCTCTACGTGGGTGAGTACCTGCGTCGAAACAAGTACGTCCGTACATCGTGTTCACCAGCTACAGCCACTCCGCTTTGGCGCTCAACAAACTCAATCAATTCCTTGTGAGATCTCGAGAACAATTGGATTTGAAACAAAGTACGTCTCGGCCGCACAATCTTCAAGTCCTCACGCTGTTTTTTACGAGTACTAGCTGTTTTCCAGCGCCAACGCACGTCTACGGGCGATCACCACACACGTACCA
>NZ_JAELUF010000534.1 GCF_016429195.1 Brevundimonas sp. ASV9 | reverse complement strand
CCGCTGAAGCGATGCAAGCCTTCTTAAAAAAGATATTCGCTGTAGGAAACGAAAGAAAGACAAGGACGAGGACTATAGAAGAGAACGAAAGCGTAACAAGAAGAGAGAAAAAAAAGTGTCCGTCGAAAGAACAAAAGTGACAAGCCTTGGGAACTGACGCCGGTGCGGGACCGAAGCGGACAAGTTGAATGGAGTATTTAGCTGGGGCTTAGGTCCGGTGGCTAACTCCGCAGAGGCAAACGGAGGAAGCTCCAGGTCGTATTACGAGTATGAAGAAGCTATTGAGTAGGTGTGCCAGCAGAGGACCAGGTGCCTTGTTTATTAGTCAAGATTTATTACAGGTTCATATGTATACTCGTTCATAAGCTGGACAAGTGAGCATCGTCAGGGATAGTGGAAGCGGTAGCCGGAGAACAAAGTACTTTGC
>NZ_JAELUF010000533.1 GCF_016429195.1 Brevundimonas sp. ASV9 | reverse complement strand
CTACGAGCCCGGTTGAGAGGAGGTCGGCCGCGCTTACGAGGAGCGCTGTTAGACAAAGACGCACGAACATTTGATCTAGCACGATCGCGTCGGTTTCGGCCAAGGGGAGGAAATACTTCAAAGCGTGTTGCCGGGATGTCCTTGTACGGGGCATCCCAAGGCTCGCTGTTGTCACTGACGTCTTGCATGCTTTCGTCCTCTGGTTGCGCGTTTTCCTTTTCTTCCGAGCCAAGCTTTTCTATTGACTTGACTGCGGGGACCTCGGTCTCATTAACGCCATTACTTTGCGAGCTCGGTGCCGTCTCCTTATTGCTGCCCTCTTGCCTCTCAGCATCATTATTGCCTTCTTGTAACCTGGCTTCGTCGTCTTCTCGTGGCGCAATCGTATTCATCGGCGGGCCTAGCTCAAAGTTCACCGCGTTACTCC
>NZ_JAELUF010000532.1 GCF_016429195.1 Brevundimonas sp. ASV9 | reverse complement strand
AGATACGATTGCTGGTCTCGTGGGCTCGGAGATGTGTATAAGAGACAGGTCAAATATAAGCAAAATTCCTGTACAGCAATGGCAAAGTGGCCGTACAGAATATAAGGCTGGCTATGGGAACAAGGTATAGATCAACCTTCATCCGAATCCTGTGCTCAAGCTGCTCGTCGACATTTTTGAAAGGGTGTGGCTTGCTACTTGGAATAAGCTTAATGGAATTTGACGACCTGTGATATTGTGAATACTCACACGCCCTTTTCTCGATCCGACTCAGTGTCGGCATACTCCCTCACGATGTGCTCTGGCTTCTCCGTCTCTGACTGCGCGTCGGTGGAATTACTTGATTGATTCATTGTCGTGACACAGAGAAGAAGAACTTGCTCGAGTTTTCACATTGTTGGAACGAAACGATCAAAAGGCCCTAAAC
>NZ_JAELUF010000531.1 GCF_016429195.1 Brevundimonas sp. ASV9 | reverse complement strand
ATGAATGGTAGGGCAGTTTTTTTTGGCGACAACCGAATGGTGCTTACTCCACGTGACCAAATGGTGACCAAACAATAACCTCGGTTTTTCTGATAACGATGAGGGGCTGTTCATTTCATGGGGATGGGATGATAACATGGGAAAATTACATGAAGAGGCGAGTCAGCCTTACGACTCGATAGCGTCTTTTTTTCTTTATGCCGTGTAGGTCGCATGTGGCTTATACATTCTGCCGGCGCGCCGTGTCTGTGCCTTGCGTCGGTAGCCTTTTCCTTGCTACTGCACTTGCCTATTCTGATGCAGTGCAGGAGCTGAAAGACGGCATATTGACCAGGCTGACTGCTTTTTACTAGGTATAGATCGGGTTGGGTATGGGTCAGCCTGCACTGGAATTACCCTTGCGGCTTAATATGCACATGCACATGGA
>NZ_JAELUF010000054.1 GCF_016429195.1 Brevundimonas sp. ASV9 | reverse complement strand
GATGTCGCCGTTGGACCAGGCGATCATCTGGTTGGACGTCCACAGGGTAAGCTTGTCCCCGACCCAGGACGCAGTGGTCGCATGCGGCTCCATCATCGCATGGCTGTGGTCAGGGGTCGTATAGGTCTGATCCAGGGTTACGGGGGCCGCCGCCAAGGCGCTGTCGAAATCCCCGTAGGCTGAATCCGGCGCGCTGCTCGGGTCCTCCGCCTTGGGTTTGATCGCGCTGTCCTTGGCCGCCGCAAGATCGAAGGCGCCGGCCGTCGCGGCGTAGTCGACCTGGACGAGTTGCGCTGCGGACCGCGCCTGTTCGAAGGACTCAGCGACCACGACGGCGATCGCCTGGTGGTAATGTTGGATCTCGGGGCCGCCCAGCAGTTTGGCGGTGTTGTACTGACCCTTGCCGACCTCGCCCGCGTTCTCGGCCGTGACGACGGCGAGCACGCCGGGCGCGGACCGGGCGCGGTCGGTGCTCAATCTGCGGATCCGGCCCTTGGCGATGGCGCTGCCGAGCACATAGCCATAGGCGGCGTTCGGCGCGACGTCGTGGCGCTCATAGGCGTAGTGCGCGCCGCCGGTCGTCTTCAGCGGTCCGTCGACGCGATCGAGCGGTTGGCCGACGACCTTCATCTGATCGATGGGGTTCTGGACTGCGGGGGTGTCAAACTTCATCGGCTCATCTCCTCGCGTCGCTGAGCGCGGCGGCCAGGGTGCGTTCGGCCAGTGTCACCTTGAACTGGTTCTCTTCGGTCGCCTGAGCGTCTGCCAGGGCCAGGTCGGCGACCGCCTTGGCGCCGTGCGGCAGGGCGGCTTCGGCGGCCTCGACGCGCCAGGGTTTGTGGGCCAGTCCGCCGAACGCCACTCGTCCCGTGCTGTCGGACTGGACCACCGTCGCCACCGACACCAAGGCGAAGGCATAGGAGGCTCGGTCGCGAACCTTGCGGTAGACATGGGTTCCGCCGAGCGGCCTCGGCAGGGTGACCGCCGTGATCAGGTCGCCCGGCGGCAGGGTCGTATCGATGTGCGGCTGATCACCGGGAAGTCTATGGAAGTCGGCGATAGGAATGACCTTGGTCTCGCCCGCCGCCGAAACGGTCTCGACTTGGGCGTCGAGTACGCGCATGGCGACCGCCATGTCGCTGGGATGGGTCGCGATGCAGCTGTCGCTGACGCCAATCACCGCCAACTGCCGACTGAACCCGCCGATGGCCGAGCAGCCCGAGCCGGGCTTGCGTTTGTTGCAGGCCTGGTTGGTGTCGTAGAAATAAGGGCACCGCGTGCGCTGAAGCAGGTTGCCGGCGGTCGTCGCGCGATTCCGGAGCTGGCCCGATGCGCCGGCGACGATGGCGCGGCTGAGCACGCCGTAGTCGCGACGCACGCGGCTGTCGGACGCGAGGTCCGTGTTGGTGACCAGGGCGCCGATGCGCAGGCCGCCCTCGTCGGTCTCCTCGATCGTGTCGAGGCCGAGCGGGCCCACGTCGATCAGATGCGCCGGCGTCTCGATCTCCAACTTCATCAGGTCGAGCAGATTGGTGCCGCCGGCGATGAATTTGGCGCCGGGTTTGGCCCGCGCGGCCGCTGCGGCGGCGGCTGGGTTCGAGACGCGCTCGTAGGTGAACGGCCTCATGCGCGCCCCCCCGCGACTTCGGCCATGGCCTCGGCGATGTTGGAATAGGCGCCGCAACGACAGATATTGCCGCTCATCCGCTCTCGAATCTCTTCGTTCGTCGCCTGAGGTCGGGCGGTCAGATTGCCGGTGACGTGGCTGGGAACGCCGGCCCGGATTTCATCCAGCACCGCGACGGCGGAGCAGATCTGACCGGGCGTGCAGTAGCCGCACTGGTAGCCGTCGTGTTTGATGAAAGCCGCCTGCATCGGGTGCAGGGCGTCGGCCTGACCCAAGCCCTCGATGGTGGTGACCTCCGCGCCTTCGTTCATCACAGCCAAGCTGAGGCAGGCGTTGATGCGTTGCCCGTCGACGATGACCGTGCAGGCGCCGCACTGGCCGTGATCGCAGCCCTTCTTAGTCCCCGTCAGATGAAGATGCTCGCGCAGCAGATCGAGCAGGGTGGTGCGGGTGTCGACCTCCAGGCTTCGGCGCACGCCGTTGACCTGAAGCGCGACGCCGATCCGGCTCGGTTCCGGCTCGGGAAGCGGCGTCTGGGCCTCCGCGGGGGATACGGCTGTCAGGGCCGCGGTCGCCGACCCCGCCATCAGCACGCCCCGACGAGACAGTTCGATGTTGCCAACCATGCGGCCCTCCGTGATCGTCCGCCGAGCGCCGACCGAGGCATGTCGGAAGCCGGCGGCGTCTCAATGCTGCAAAGTATCACAACACGGCAGAGCTGGCGGTGTTCCGACTTTGCCCGGTATCCGCACGCCCCTACGAACACGGCTCATCAATAGGGAAGACGCGCTATTCTTGCGAATAGCAATCAGATGCAAAGACGACCCTCAGTTGGCGTGCTCGCCGCCCTCGCTCGACGCGAGCGAACGCACCTCCAGATGCGTAACTTGCCGGATCGAACGTGCGGGTCGCAGATCTCCCTCCACGACGATCTGGAACGGGCCAGCTTCGCCTTCGAGCGGCCGTCCATCCGCGCGGTCCGCCAGAATGATGCGGTTGGGGCGGGTGCCCGGGTCCGCCTCCGCCAGGCCGTAAGCGACCTGATAGCCGTCTCGGGCGGTCGCGAGGATCACCGCGGCGAGAGCCGGTCCACGAAGCTCCCGACCGGTCGGGGCGCCGACAGCCTTCAGGACGTCCTGCAACAGCGGGCCCTCGTAGACTTGGGTGACGCCATGAGCGTCGAACGAGAGCGTCATCCGCGGCAGGGCGTGCACCGCTTCGGCTGACAGATCCATCCGCTGGCCCTCGAGGCCGGTGAGAGCGACGGACTGGGCGGCGGCGGGCGCCGCGCAAGCGAGAGCGGCGAAGGCGAAGGAAAGGGCAAGGGCGCGCATGGGACTCAAGGGCTGGAAGGTGAAGCGGCAAGATCGGTCGGGGCGTTGACGTTGCGGCCATCATATCCGGTCAGACGGACCGACGCCGCTGCCAATGCGTCCAGCACGGTCCGGATGGCGGGATGAGCGCGCCCGGCCAGCGCTGTTTCCAGCGCGCGGCGGCCGCCGGCGACCGGCCACAGGGACACTAGGGGCTCCAGGCCGAATTGCGTTTCACCCACGGCGGCCGGGGCGCCGTCCTCGATAGCCCGTACGAGCATCCGATACTGGGCTGCTTTGAGCGTCGGCGCATCGCAGGGCGCGACCGCGAGCCAGTCAAAGCCTGCCTCAGAAGCCCAGAGTATCCCGCGCCGGATGCCGGCCAACGGTCCTTCGGGGTCCTCCGATGCGTCGAACAGGCGGGTTAGCCCGAGGGTCGCGACATGGGAGTCCGCGCCCGACCCCAGCCGGACCGACACAGCGACGGTCTCGCAGACAGCCTGGAGGGCTGCGAGGGGCGTGTCCATCAAGACACCGGCGCCGAAGGGGGCGACCGCCTTCTCCGACCCGAACCGGCTCGATCGGCCCCCGGCCAGCAACAGGCCCGCAAACCTCATGCGCGAATCCGTTCGGGATGAGAGAAAATTTCGAACCCATCCGCGCGGGCGACGGCGACCAGGGTGATGCCGGCCTCTTCGGCCGTGCGGATCGCCAGGGCGGTGGGGGCGGACACGGCGCACACGATCGGCGCGCCGAGGACGGCCGTCTTCTGCACCATCTCGACCGACACCCGGCTGGTCAGGAGGACCACGCCCTCCGCCGCATCGACCGCGCTGGCCCGGGCCCGCGCGCCGATCAGCTTGTCCAGCGCATTGTGTCGACCGACGTCCTCACGGACGGCCAGCAAGTCCGACCTCGGGGTCCAGAAACCCGCCGCGTGCATCGCCCGCGTTTCCCGTCCGAGCGGCTGGGCGTCCGAAAGAGCGGACATGGCGGCCAGGAGCGCGTCCGGGTCGACGCGCATCGCTTCGCCCGCGACGAGACGCGGTGACCGGACGGCCTCAGCCAGACTGTCGACGCCACACAGGCCGCAACCGGTCGGACCGGCGAGGCGACGACGGCGTGACGCGATCTGGCCGGCGCGCTCGGGAGCCAGCCACATCCGGACCTCGACCCCGAGATCCTGCACCACGACGTCAAGGTCGCGGATGTCCTCTATACTTTCAATGGCGCCTTCGCTCAGGCTGAAGCCGATGGCGAAATCCTCAAGGTCGGCCGGAGTCGCCATCATGACGGCCGTGGTGGAGGCGTCGTGGACGAGGGCGACGGCCGTCTCCTCCGGCGCCCGCCGCTGACCCGGCTCAACGCCTTGGACCGTCCAGCGCGTCCGTGCCGCATCGCGGATCGGCGAGGGCGTCAGGGGTTCGTGATCTTCGTCGCGCGACGCCATGGGTCATGGCCTAGACCGCCGGACGACGCGCTTCCAGAGGGCGAACGCGCAAGGGCCGAAAAAGTAGACGATTTCCTTGCATCCTGACGCGTCCGAGACTGTTCTGTCGATGAGACAGGAGGCGACAATGAGCGGACCCAAGACCCATCCGACGATTAAACCCTACAAGGGCCCGTCCGGCGGGTGGGGCTCGGCCAAGTCGGTCGGGGATATCCTGATGCGCGAGCAAATCCCGCTTACAGGCCCGGAAACCCTGACCCATCAGAACCATCCGGACGGCTTCCAGTGTGTTTCCTGCGCCTGGGGAAAGCCGGCCAAGCCGAGCCTGGCCGAGATCTGCGAGAACGGGGTCAAGGCGACGGCGTGGGAGATCACCAAGAAGCGGGCGGGCGAAGGCTTCTTCGAAAAACACACCCTGACCGAGCTGGAAGGGTTTCTCGATTACAATCTCGAGGATGCGGGCCGGCTGACCCATCCCATGCGCTGGAACCCGAAGACCGACAAATACGAACCGGTGTCGTGGGAAAGCGCTTTCGAGGAGATCGGCCGCGAACTCCGTGCGCTGGGCGGCGACCCTGATCAGACGGTCTTCTACGTCTCCGGTCGGGCAGCGCTTGAGACGAGCTACATGTTCCAACTGCTGGCCCGAATGTACGGGACCAACAACCTGCCTGACAGCTCCAACATGTGCCATGAGTCGACCTCCGTGGCCCTGCCCGAGAGCATCGGAGTGGCGGTCGGCACAGTCACGCTTCAGGATTTTGAGCAGACTGATCTGATGTTCTACATCGCCCACAATCCGGGCACCTCTGCGCCGCGCATCCTGCATCAGCTGCAGGACGCGGTGAAGCGCGGGGCCAAGATCATCGGCTTCAACCCCTTGCGCGAACGCGGCCTGGAGCGGTTCACCAACCCCCAGGATCCCAAACAGATGCTGACGGGCGGCGAGACCCAGATCGCCTCGCAGATCCATCAGGTCCGCAACGGCGGCGACATCGCCGCTCTGACCGGGGTGTGCAAGGCCTTGATCGCCATGGACGACGAGGCCGCCGCGCGGGGAGAAGCCCATGGCACCGACCGGCTCAAGCTGCTGGAAGAGACCGAGGACGACGCCGGCTTCTCCATCAAGGCGGCGGCCGCCAACAAGGAGAACCGCAAGGTCCTGGACCACGACTTCATAAAGAGCCACACCCACGGCTTCGAACAGTTCGCCGTCTACTGCCGGGGCGCAAACTGGGCCGAGATCGAAAACGTCTCCGGCCTGACGCGTCAGGCTCTCGAAGGCGTCGCACACGAATACGTCAAAGCCAATAAGGTCATCGGCATCTACGGCATGGGTCTGACCCAGCACGTCGCGGGCGTCGAGAACGTGCAAATGGTGGTCAACCTTCTGCTGCTGCGTGGCAACATCGGCAAGGGCGGGTCGGGCGTCTGCCCGGTGCGCGGCCACTCCAACGTCCAGGGCCAGCGCACCGTCGGCATCACCGAAAAGCCGGAGCTGGCGCCGCTCGATGTGCTCAAGGACATTTACGGCTTCGAACCGCCCCGCCACGAGGGCACGACGACGGTGAAGGCCTGCGAGAAGATGGTGTCCGGCGAGGTGAAGGCCTTCATCGCGCTCGGCGGCAACTTCATTCGCGCGGCTCCCGACCTGCCCGTCGTCGAGGCGGCGTGGAGAAAGCTGCGCCTCACCGTGTCCATCGCCACCAAGCTCAACCGCAGCCACGTCGTCCACGGTCAGGTCGCCTATGTCCTGCCCTGTCTGGGGCGGATCGAGATCGATGAGCAGGCGACCGGCCCCCAGGCCGTCTCGATGGAAAGCAGCCTTGCCCAGTTCCACGGCTCGCGAGGCCACGTGACGCCGGCCAGCAAACACTTGCGCTCCGAGCCCGCCATCGTCGCCGGCATCGCCAAGTCCACGCTGGACCCCAACCCCAAGGTCCCTTGGGACGACTGGGTCGGCGACTATGGTCTCGTGCGCCAGGCGATCGAGAGAACCTGGCCGGCGACTTTCCCGAGCTTCAACGAAAGACTCTTCGATCCGGGCGGGGTCACCCGTCCCATCGCAGCGCGCGAGCGCAAGTGGAACACGCGAACCGGCAAGGCCAACTTCATTGTCCCGACCCAGATGTTCGCCGGTAAGGCGGACAGCTTTGACCAGCCCGACGTGTTGCAGCTGATCACTCTGCGCTCCAACGATCAGTTCAACACCACCATCTACGGTTACGATGACCGTTTCCGCGGCGTGAAGGGGACGCGGATGGTGGTCTTCATGAACGCCTCGGACACCGCCGACCGAGGCCTTAAGGAGGGCGAGTTCGTAGACCTCACCACCGCCATCGACGACGGGACCGAGCGGGTTGTGAAAGGTCTGAGGGTCATCGTCTACGACATCCCCAAGGGCTGTATCGGCGCCTATTTCCCGGAAACCAACCCGCTCGTTCCCCTGTCGCACCATGACGCCAAGGCCCACACCCCGGCCTACAAGGCCATCCCGGTCAAGACGAGCCGGTCAACCCTCCAGGCCCGCGCGACCCCTATGTGAAACGGGAAAGACCACCGGCGAACAGGCCGCCTCGGTCTTCACCCGCACGTCGCCGTCAGGCGAGGTTCAACGCTGCACGAGGCTCGTGCATTGGACAGCCATTGGCGCGCCCTCTGAACTCCGCAGCCGCCTTGTAGTTGTCCTTACGGCACCGATTCACCGACCCGAGCGGTTGATGCGCGGCGATGCCATGCCAGATGCTGAACGACAGGCCGTCATCGGCCTTGGCGTGGATTTCCGAATAGGCCGTCTGGGGCGCCACCTTGATGCTGGCGACCGGCAGGAAGGGACTGTCATCCTGGGACCATTCCTTGGACGGGTCCTCGATCGGCATGTCCTTGTCTGTGCGGAGCTGGACGCGAACATTCCATTCGCCGCCGTTCCTGGCGATCTCGTCGATCACGATATCACGGAAGCCGTCGGGCTTGCCCTTGACGTCCTCGGGCTTGCCGGCGAGCGCCACGAGGTTCGCCGAGACGGGCGCCACCGAAAATTTCGCGACATAGTCGCCATACCGGAAGGCGGTCTGGGAATAGAAGATGTCGCCCAACGGGTTGGTCATCGGCGCACCGCCCATGCTCTTGAGCGTTCGGCTCTCCCCGCCGAAGGCCTCGATCAGCGCTTCCAGGCCGCGATTGACGACGGACGCCCCCTTTTTCAACCCCTCGACCTTGTCGGTTGTAGCGGCGAGCATCTTGAGATTTGCCAAGAACATCTTGGCGTTCGGCGTGTTGAAGGCCGGCCCATTGACCAGCACGAAGTCCTGCGTGGCGTCGCCTTCCGATCCCGGCAGTCGCTCGCCTTCGACATCGAGCACCTTGATCGCCATGCCGTGCGGCACGGTGATCTCGTCGTCGAGGATGTCGCCTGGAATTGAGGACAGCCGCATGATGACCGGATGGGTCGCGCCCGGGGCGCCGAATACCCCTTGGGCGTAATCGGGCAGGAGATCGTTGAAGACCGTCAGTTCACCCTCGAACAGACCCCAGGCCTTGGCATGGACGGCGCGTTCGGCGTGACCGGAATCCTTCAGCACGGTCTCCTGGATGCCCCGGAAGGTTTCGATGAACTCCTGATTGATCTTATCCTCGCCCGCCTCCGGCTCCTCCTCGTCAGGATCGAAACGGAGCGGGGGCTTGTGCGGGGTGACGAGCATGGGAATGACCCTTCGACGCGTGATGAGATGTCCCAACGCCAACGGCGTCCCGGCAATCTTCGTTCCGTTCAACGACTTGTCGCGATCCGCTCGCAAGAAACGGCGCCATATCCTCGGTCCGCCCGACCCGCTACTGTCCCGCCATGAGCGACTGGTATCCGGCGGGCCTCGAAGACGACATGCGGCCGCGGCTGTTCGCAGCGGCCGATCGGGGCGAAGCCATTGCCCTGGTCACCATCGTCGCGGCGGAGGGCGGCGGACCACGCGGTGTCGGCGCCCAGATGGCCATTACCGCCGCCGAGGCCGCCGGCTTCCTGTCGGGTGGCTGCATCGAAGCCGATGTGATCCTGCATGCTCGCGCGACCCTGGCGGACGGACAGCCCCGCGAGATCGTCTACGGCCGGGGCAGCCCCTATGTCGACACCAAGCTGCCGTGCGGCGGGAGGCTGGAGCTGCTGGTCGAGCGGCTGGAGCCGACAGACCCGGCGATCCGCGACCTTCGCCTGGCCGAAGCCCAGCGTCGCCGCGTCGTCTATGTCAGCGACGGTCGACGACGTTCGGTCGCGCCGGCCGGCGATGAAACGGCGGGTCGGGCCTATCCGCCCAGTCAACGCCTGGTGGTGATCGGATCGGACCCCTTCGCCCTAGCGATCGCAGGTCTCGGGCTGACCGCGGGATGGTCCGTCGATCTGATCCGCCCCAAGGGACCGGAGGCGGCGCCCCCGCTTCCGGTCGGCTATCACCGTGGGACGATCGCAGAGGCCTTCGCAGACCTCCGGCTCGATCCTTGGACAGCGGTCGCCGTCGCCACCCATGACGCGGATCTCGACCATGACGCGCTGATCCACGCGCTAAGGTCGCCGGCCGACTATGTCGGCGTTCTGGGCGCGCGCCGGCGCCTGCCGGAACGGATGCGACGCCTGGAGGCCGCCGGTCTGTCACCGGAGGCTTTGAGCAGACTGAAAGCGCCGATCGGCCTGGCCATCGGCGCGCGAACACCCGTCGAGGTCGCTGTTGCAGTGATCGGGGAAATCATCGCGGCGCGGCGATGATGACGCGCGCCGGACGGCACGCCCTGGTTCTCGCCGCCGGTGCAGGACGGCGTTTCGGCGGGAACAAGCTGACCGCCCTGTGGCGTGGCGAGCCGCTCATTCTTGCGGCGCTCAGAACCGCCCTCGCCGCCCGCGTCGAACGGGTTACGGTGGTGACCGGAGCCCATGCCCCGGCGCTGGAGTCCGTTCTGTCCACGATCGACGATCCCCGGCTGCAGCGGGTCGTCGCCCAGGACTGCCACGAGGGTTTGGCGGCGTCATTGCGCGCCGGCGTCGCCAGTCTCCCGAGCAACGCGCAGGGGGCGGTGATCCTTCTGGGCGACATGCCGCTGATCCCCGCGGGACTGGCCGACCAACTGCTCGACGCCGTCGCCGGCGGCGCGCCTGCGGCCCGTGTCCGCTCGCCGAAGGGACCGGCCCACCCCGTCGCCTTCGCCGCCGCCGTCTTCCCAGATCTGGTCGCCCTCGTCGGCGACCGTGGCGCTCGGTCGGTCATGGACGGCCTGGGCGAGGCCGTCGCGTGCGTTGACAGCGACGCGCCGGGGGTCGTCTTCGACGTCGATCTCCCGAGCGACCTCGATAAGACGACGATCGACGAGCCGACCTAGGAACTCGAGCTTCGCCAAAGGATTGCCTTCAACGAAACTGATGCGACGGGCTTACGATGGACATCGACAGCATTGCGGCCGGCGTGCCGGTGACGCTCAGGATAAACGGCGCGGATCATGTCCTTGAGCTGCCCCCTTGGGTCACGGTGCTGGATCTGCTGCGCGAACGGCTCGCCCTGACCGGAACCAAGAAGGGATGCGATCACGGCCAGTGCGGCGCCTGCACCGTCCTTATCGACGGCCAGCGCATGAACTCGTGTCTCGTCCTGGCGGTGGTCAAGGACGGATCGGAAATCACCACCATCGAGGGCTTGGGCGAGCCCGGAGCCCTTCACCCCTTGCAACAGGCCTTCATCGATCATGACGGCTTCCAGTGCGGCTATTGCACCCCCGGCCAGATCTGCTCGGCGGTCGGCATGATGGCCGAAGGCCATGTCCAGACCCGAGACGATATCCGCGAGCTGATGAGCGGCAACCTCTGCCGCTGCGGAGCCTACACCAATATCGTCGACGCCATCGCCGAGGTCGTCTTGGGGGAGACCCGCGCAAAACCCCAGCCGATGTCGGGAGAGGCGGCGTGAATCGCTTCGACTATCTCCGCGCGTCGACGCTTGCAGAGGCTGTGACCGCGCTTCGCGCAGACCCGGAGGCCAGAATCATCGCCGGCGGCACCAATCTCGTCGATCTGATGAAATACGAGGTGACGAGGCCGTCGCGCATCATCGACATCACTCGGTTGCCGTTTGACGCCATCGAAGACCGACCCGACGGCGGTCTGCGGATCGGCGCTCTCGTCAGCAATGCGGCCGCTGCGTACCATCCCGAGGTGCAAGCGCGTTATCCGCTTCTGGCCAGCGCCATTCTGGCCGGGGCCTCGGGTCAGCTGCGCAACGCCGCCACGACCGGCGGCAACCTGCTCCAGCGCACCCGTTGCTACTATTTTTATGATATCGCCACGCCGTGCAACAAGCGCGCGCCCGGCTCAGGCTGTCCCGCGATCGGCGGCGTGAACCGCATCCACGCCATCCAGGGGACGAGCGACAGCTGTATTGCCACCCACCCATCGGACATGTGCGTGGCCATGGCGGCGCTGGAGGCGACCGTAAATGTCGCCGGACCGGACGGCGAGCGCGTCATCGCCTTCGCCGACTTTCACCGCCTTCCGGAAGACCGGCCCGAGCTCGACAACACCCTGGCGGCCGACGAGATCGTCACCTCGGTCGATCTGCCCCCGACGACATTCGACGATCATCATTCCTATTTGAAGCTTAGGGACCGTCTCTCCTACGCCTTCGCCCTCGTGTCGGTGGCGGCGGCGCTTCGGCTTGACGGCGGGGTGGTGTCGCAGGCCCGGATCGCACTGGGCGGGGTGGCGCACAAGCCCTGGCGATTAACCGACGCCGAGGCCGTCCTGGTCGGCCAGGCCCCGACAACCGAGGGCTTCGTCCGCGCCGCAGGCGTTCTGCTCGAGGGCGCCATCGGACAGGGGCAGAACGATTTCAAGATCGGGCTGGCGCGCGACGCGATCGTGCGTGCGCTCGAGCAGGCGGCCGCCGGCACGCCTCAGTCCCAGACCGACAAGCGGGTACGCTAACCATGGCCGATGGACGTCTTTCCAATACAGCCGCGTCGAATCCGAGCGGCATCGGCAAGCCGGTCAGCCGCACGGACGGCCCGATCAAGGTTTGCGGACGCGCGCCCTACGCCGCCGAATATGAGGTCCCGGACCTGCTTCATGCCGTGGTGGTCGGCTCCACCATCACGCGCGGAAAAATCCTGTCCATCGACACCGCAGCCGCCCGCGCCCTGCCCGGCGTCGTCGATGTCATCACCCACGAGAACCGGCCGCACGCCGCCCTATTCAGCCTCAGCTACCTCGATACGGTTTCGCCGCCCGGCCGGCCATTCAAACCCCTGCACAATGCAGACATCCTTTTCGATGACCAGCCGATCGCGATCGTCATCGCCGAGACCTATGAGTCCGCACGTGACGGCGCGGCCCTCGTCACGGCGACCTATCGAACGAAATCGCACCACACCGACTACAAGGCGCGCAAGGACAAGGCCTACAAGCCTCTGATCCCCCGTTTCGGCATCGCGTCCCCGCCGAAGGAACGGGGAAAGACGGACGCCGCCTTCGACGCGGCGCCCTTCAAGGTGGAGGCGACCTACGAGTCGGCCGCCAATCATCACAACCCGATGGAAATGTTCGCCACGACGGTCGCCTGGGAAGGCGACGACAACATCACTGTCTATGACAAGACCCAGGGGTCGCAGAACGTTCAGCTTTATTTGAAGCAGGCCTTGGGCTTCAAAATGAAGAACGTCCGTGTGGTGAACGCCTATGTCGGGGGCGCCTTCGGCTCGGGGCTGCGGCCGCAGCACTCCGCCTTCCTGGCCGTGCTGGCCGCCAAGGCGATGCAACGATCCATCCGTCTGATGCTCACCCGCGCCCAAATGTTCAGCCTGGCCTATCGCCCAGACACGACCCAGACGGTCGGCTTGGCCTGCGACGCGGGCGGTCGGTTGCAAGCGGTGCGCCATACCGCCGTCGCCGCCACCTCTCGTCATGAGGACCATCAAGAGACCGTCGTGAACTGGTCGGGCATGCTTTACGCCTCCCCGAACGCCCGGTTCGGCCACAAGCTGGTCAAGGTGGACACCGTCAGCCCGACCGACATGCGGGCGCCGGGGGCTGCGATCGGCCTGTTCGGCCTAGAGAGCGCAATGGACGAACTGTCCTACGCCGCCGGTCTCGATCCGCTGGACATCCGGCTGCGCAACTACGTGGACCACGAACAGATCACCGATCGCGCCTTCACCTCAAAGGCGCTGAAGAGTTGCTACTTCGAAGGCGCCGAACGGTTTGACTGGTGGGGCCGCACGCCTGAGCCCGGATCGATGCGCCAGGGTCGCGAGCTGATCGGCTACGGCATGGCGGGCGGCATCTGGGACGCCCGTGTGGCGCCCATGCCTGTGCGGGCGCGCGCCACCTGGCGCGCGGACGGCGGGTTTGAAATTGCGGCCGCCGCGTCCGACATCGGGACCGGGACCTATACGATCCTGGCCCAGATCGCGGCCGACGCCTTCGGCGTCGACGCCGCTTCGGTGGCGGTCAAGCTCGGCGACTCCACCCTGCCCTTCAATCCTGTCGAAGGCGGATCCTGGATGGCCGCCTCCACCGGGGCGGCCGTGCATAAGGCCTGCGAGAAGTTGAAGGCCTCGCTTGTCAAAGCCGCCCGCACCCTGCCGGGCGGTGAAGACCTGAAGCGTCGTGACGTGACTTTCGCCGACGGCTCCCTGTCTGCGCCGGGGTTTGCCGCCCCCGTGCGGATCGCCGAGGTGATCGCCGGCGCCGGTCACGCCGAACTGTCAGAGACCGGCACCAACATCCCCGACCTGCTCGGTGAGCGGAAACACGTCGGCTACGCCCATTCCGCCGTCTTCGTCGAGGCGCGGGTGGATGAAGACCTGGGCGTTCTGCGCCTTCCCCGGATCGTCATCGCCGTGGCGGCCGGACGGATTCTCAATCCCAAGACAGCGCGCAGCCAAATCCTCGGCGGCGTGGTTATGGGACTCGGGCAGGCGCTGCATGAGGAGGCCCTGACGGACCATCGCCTGGGTCGGCTGATGAACCACAATTTCGCGGAGTATCACATCCCGGCGAATGCGGACGTGGGCGACATCGAGGTCATCTTCGTCGAGGAGCCGGACAGGCAGGTCAGCGCCCTGGGCGTGAAGGGCCTGGGCGAGATCGGCCTCGTCGGCGTCGCCGCCGCCGTGGCGAACGCCATCTTCCACGCGACCGGCGCTCGGGTCCGGAGCCTGCCGATCACCATCGACAAGATCCGGGACGCGCGTCCGCTCTAGAGCGTGGGTCCCAACACTTCGACCACCGCGCCTGCCGACGCAGCCGGCGCGTTCGGCAGGCGTCGAATCAAGACGTTGGCGGCGGCCATGATGGTGACCAGCGACGAGTCCTGATCGGCGAAGGGCGTCACAAGACGCGCGCCCTTTCCCCCCGCCACAGCGTGAGCGCGGATGTAGTGGTCTCGCGGTCCATTGGCGGGCAGGTCCGCCGCCAGCATCGCCGTTTCGAACCGATCCTCGGCCTCGCCGCCCTGCAGATGCGCCAGCAGAGGGGCCAGGAACAGTTCAGCGCAGACCAAGGCTGAGGCGGGATTACCGGGCAGGCCGAGGACCGGACGCCCGTCGGCGAGGATTGCGAACCAGACCGGCTTTCCGGGTCGCATGGCGACGCCTTCGACATAAAGGACTGCGCCTCGGCTTTTCAGGGCCGGCTTGACCCGGTCATGGTCGCCGACCGAGGCTCCGCCGATGGTGACCAAAAGGTCGAACGGCGCGTTCGTGATCCCCTCCAGGATCGCTCCCTCGCGATCTGCGGCCACGGCGAGCCGCGAAGGCGTCCCGCCATGCCGCGCCACGAACGCGCCGAGCGACGGCGCTCCGGAGTTGTAGATTTGGTCCCCCCCGGCCGTCTGGCCCGGCTCGACCAGCTCGTCGCCGGTTGCGAGGATGGCGACGAGCGGTTTCGCGCCGCAGGCCAGGACGCCCGCACCCGCCGAGGCGGCCAGCGCCAGCCGCCAGGGATTGAGCCGCTGGCCAGGAGACAGCAGGGCGTCGCCCTTACGGAAGTCGCAACCGCGCGGGCGCACATGGGTGGACGCCGCAAGCTCAGCCGCGATCGTCAGCCTATCGCCCCTCCGATCGGCATCTTCCTGCATGACCACCCGATCCGAACCCGGCGGAAGGGGCGCCCCCGTGGAGATCCGGACCGTCTCGCCGGGCTGCAGAACGCCGTCGAATCCACGCCCGGCCGCGCTCTCGCCGACGACCGTCAGGCGCGCTCCGCCGTCGAGGTCCGCGGCGCGCACCGCCCAGCCGTCCATGGCCGAGGCGTCGAACGGCGGCTGATCGCGCGTGGCTGTCACGGCCTGTATCAGCCAACGGCCGTCGGCCTCGGCGACCGGCACGGCGTCGGTCGCGAGGGGCGAGACCTGCGCCAGCATCGCGCTCAGGGCGGACTTGACCGTGGGCAGGCTCACGCGCGGCTCCAGTCGCCCGATTTGCCACCGAATTTGGTCAGCAGGCGCACACCCTCGATCGTCATCCCGCGATCCACCGCCTTGAGCATGTCATAGAGTGTCAGCAAAGCGACGCTGGCGGCCGTGAGCGCTTCCATCTCGACACCGGTTTGGCCCGTGGTCCGGACGCGGGCGACGACGCCGAGCCCCGTCCTGTCCTCGAGGGGTTCGACCGCCACCTTCACCGAACTCAGCATCAGCGGATGGCACATGGGTATGAGGTCGGAGGTGCGCTTGGCCGCCATGACGCCGGCGATCTCGGCGACCGCCCGCACGTCGCCCTTCTCGCCGCCGCCCGACAGGGCGAGGATCAGGGTCTCCGGCTCCATGCGCAGCCGACCCTCGGCCACGGCTTCGCGCGTCGTGGCGGGTTTGTCCGAGACGTCGACCATGCGGGCGCGGCCGTCGGCGTCGATATGGGTCAGGCCCGGAGGTGTCTGGTCCGGCATCAGACTTCCAGCAGCCGCGGCATCAACTCGACCATGTTGCAGGGTTTGTGACGGCTATCCAGCTGCCAGCGGATCACTTTGTCCCAGCCGTCCCGCACCGCCCCATTCGACCCCGGCAGGCAAAAGACGAACACCCCGTCGATGATTCCGGCCGTGGCGCGCGACTGCAGGGTCGACAGGCCGATGGTCTGGTAGCTGACCGTGTGGAAGATGACCGCAAAGCCGTCGATCCGCTTGTCGAACAGGGGCTCCAGCGCCTCAGGCGTCACGTCGCGGCCGGTCAAGCCGGTGCCGCCCGTCGTGATGATGGCGTCGGTCTCGCCCGCTGCGATCCAATCCTTCACCCGAGCGCGGATCGCCGCGACGTCGTCCCGCACCAGATCCCGGCCGCTGCAGGCGTGGCCGGCCTGGAGGATGCGGTCGACCAAGATGCCGCCCGAGGTGTCGCTTTCCTCGTCGCGCGTGTCCGAGACGGTCAGCACGGCGATGCGGATCGGCTTGATCGGCTGGTCGATCAGACGTCCGCCCGGCGCGGGCAGGCTGTCGGGGGAGAGGGTCTCGGTCATCATCGGTCTCCGGCCGTCCAGCGGGCGGCGTCATCATGGTCTTGGGGTCGGGCCTCGATCCAGCGTTCACCGTACGGCCCGGTCTCCTTCTTCCAGAAGGGCGCCCGCGTCTTCAACTGATCCATGAGAAAATCCGCCGCCTGAAAGGCGACCCGTCGGTGTTCTGCGGCGACCGCGACGAAGACGATCGCCTCGCCGATCTCCATCCGCCCCCAGCGATGCGCGACCAGCACGTCCTGGACGACGAACCGCAACCGGGTCTCCGCCTCGAGTTCGGCCATAACCTTTCGGGTGTAGCGGGGATAGGCGTCGATCTCGAGCCGGGTCACCGGCGCCCCATCTGTCTCGCCCCGCGTCAATCCGGTGAAGGCGACGACCGCACCCGTCGCCGCGCGACCTGCGTTGAAAGCGTTCAGCAACGCACCGGGATCGATGGTTTCAGCTTCGAGGCGGATCATATCAACCGCCGCTGACCGGGGTGATGAAGGCGACCTCGTCTTCGGTCGCGAGTCCTTGATCGCCATGGACGAGGACGTCATTCACGATAACCATGACCCGGGACGCCGAAAGCTTCTCCCCGAGGGTCGGATTTCCCTTCGCGAGCTTCGCGCGTAGGTCGACGAGGCTGTCGGCGTCGCAACTCTGCTCCCGCCATCCGGCTATGGCGGCCAGCTCCGCCAGCATCACGACCTTCGGCATCAGCCCCCCGTCATCGACATGGGACGCGACACCGCGGGCGCCGCCCCTCGTTTCGAGATATCGAAATCATGTCCCTTGGGTTTGCGGCCGATCGCCTCCCGGATCGCCTGTCGCAAGGGCTGATCATCGTCGGGATAGACCCTCAACACCTCACGCAGATCGGCGTGATCTTCCTGTCCTAGACAGAGGAAGAGCGTTCCGGTGCAGGTGACCCTGACCCGGTTGCAGGCCTCGCAGAAGGTGTGGGTCAGGGGGGTGATGAACCCCAGCTGCCCGCCGGTCTCCTCGACCCGGACATAGCGCGCCGGGCCGCCGGTGCGGCGGCTGAGCGGCGTCAGGGTCCAGGCGCGCTCGAGATCCGCGCGCACCCTCGATAGGGGGAGAAACTGATCCGTGCGATCCGCCTCGATCTCGCCGAGCGGCATGGTCTCGATGAGCGTCATGCCCATGCCGCGGCCATGGGCCCAGGCGATCATGTCCCGCAAATCCCCCGCGTTGTCAGTCTTCAGGGCCACGACGTTGATCTTGATGTCCAGCCCGGCGGCTTGCGCCGCATCCAGACCCCGGAGAACGGCGGCGAGGTCTCCGCCTCGCGTGATCCGACGATAGGCTTGTGGGTCCAGGGTGTCGATGGAGACATTGATCCGTCGCACGCCATATCGGGCGAGGGCCTCCGCATGGCGCTCCAGCTGGGTGCCGTTGGTCGTGAGCGTGAGTTCCTTCAAATGGCCGCTGTCGAGATGGCGCGACAACCCCGCCACCAGATCCATGAAGCCCCTCCGGATCAGGGGCTCGCCGCCGGTCAGCCGTAACCGGGTCGTACCTAGATCCACGAAGGTCGAGCAGAGCCTGTCCAGCTCCTCGATCGTCAGCAACTCGGCTCGGGGCAAGAAAGTCTGCCGTTCGGCCATGCAGTAGGTGCACCGCAGATCGCAGCGGTCCGTCACCGAGACTCGAACATAGTCGATCGTGCGACCGAAGGGGTCGATCATCGGCGCCAGAGCTGCGGGGGCGGCGCGCGGGTTGTCACGGGGTATGACGGTCGTCATGGTGGAGCGAACATATCCTGTGCGTGCACGGAGCCTAGCTATTTCTCGATTCTCAAGCCGCAGGGTCTTCTTGGCCGGTCTGCTGGGCGGCGTCTTCGTCGCCGCCTGCAGTCCGCCCGAAAACACCCCCGTCGCCCCGGTGACCGTTTTCGCCGCCGCGTCCCTTACCGACGCGCTCGGCGAGATCGCCACGGCCTACGAACGCGCCTCGGGTCAATCGGTTCGCCTGTCCTTCGCCGCCAGCGGCGCGGTCGCGCGCCAGATCCAGGCCGGAGCGCCCGCCGATGTGGTCATCTTGGCCGACACCGTGTGGATGGATCGGCTGCAGGCGGCGGACAGGCTGGCGCCGGAGACCCGAAGCGATCTCCTGCGAAACACCCTCGTCGTCATCGCGCCGGCCGATGCACCGACGGGCGCCGATCCCCTCGGTGTCTTGGCCGCCGGCCGCGGCAAGCTCGCCATCGGTGATCCGGACAGCGTGCCGGCCGGCGACTACGCCCGAACCTGGTTGCGGGCTTCGGGACGCTGGGAGCATCTTCAATCGAACATCGTGACCGCCGCCGATGTCCGCGCCGTTCGCACCTTCGTCGAACGTGGCGAGGCCGCGTTGGGAATCGTCTATCGCAGCGACGCGATCGGAGCCGCGGGGGTCAGGATCGTCATCGAGCCGCCCGAGGCGGAGCAGCCATCGATCGTCTATCCGGCCGCCGCCACGCGTGAAGCCGCCGGGAACGCCGAGGCCTTTCTCGCCTTTCTGACGGGACCGGAGGCCACGCGGATCTTCGTCGCCCATGGTTTCCGGACTCGATCTTGACCTCGGGTCCGCACGGTTCGACGGCCTTTGCCTGATGTTCGCGCCCCTATCCGCGTTCGAGACCCAGGCGATCCTGCTGTCTCTCCAGGTATCCCTCGCCTCGCTTTTGCTGATGGTCCCCTGCGGTGTGGCGACCGGATGGGTCCTTGCGCGAGGCCGATTTCCAGGGAAATGGCTGGTGGAGGCGCTGGTGAACCTTCCCTTGGTGCTCCCACCCGTCGTCACTGGCCTCGCTCTTCTGATCGTCTTCGGTGCGCGAGGGCCGGTCGGCGGGTTTCTCAGGGACGCCTTCGGCTTGACCCTCGCCTTTTCCTGGATCGGCGCGGCCGTCGCCTGCGCGGTCATGGCTTTCCCCCTTGTCGTGAGGCCCGTTCGCCTTGCCTTCGAGGCGGTGGATCGGGGGCTGGAGCGGGCCGCCTCGACCCTGGGAGCCTCGCCTCTTTCGGTCTTCCTCAGGATCACCCTTCCTCTAGCCCTGCCCGGAGTTCTCGCCGGCGCTCTTCTGGGCTTCGCGAGAGCCTTTGGAGAGTTCGGTGCGACCGTGACGTTCGCCGGATCGATCCCGGGAGAAACCCAAACCCTGCCGGTCGCCATCTACACCTCTCTGCAGCGCGCGAGCGGCGAGACGGCCGCCCTGCGTCTTGCCGGATTCTCCATCCTCGTTTCAATTGGGGCGCTGGTCGTCACCGAGTGGCTGAACCGCCACGCCCAAAAGGGACGGTCGGTGGGATGATCGCCTTCCACGTCCGGGCCCGACGCGGCGCCTTCTCCCTCGATTTCGGCACCCGCAGCCCGACGCGCGCGCTCGCCGTCGAGGGTCCTTCCGGCGCGGGCAAGACGACCCTCCTACTCGCCCTCGCCGGCCTCACGCCCGCGACCTCGGCCCGCCTCCAGATCGACGATCAGGTCATCGTCGATACGGACGCCAGCCTTTCGCCGCCCACCCATCGCCGCCGGATCGGCTTCATCTTTCAGGATGCGAGATTGTTTCCCCACCTGACCGTAGCCGACAATCTCGCCTTCGGAGCGCGTTACGCGCCTCATCCGATGGCGGTCGAGGCGGCGCTCGATCTGGTGGACCTGGCAGGCTTTGGTCGTCGCTGGCCGCGATCCCTCTCCGGCGGCGAGGCGCGCCGCGTCGCCATCGCCCGCGCGCTCTGCATGGATCCTCGAATCCTCTTCCTCGACGAGCCCTTCGCCGGTCTGGACGCCGGGCGGCGCGACGCCCTGACGCCCTATCTGAAGCGGCTGAGGGATGAGACGACGATCCCGCTTATCCTGGTGTCCCATGATCCCCGAGACATCGCGGCACTGGCTCAGGATCGGGTGAGTCTTCGAGAAGGTCGCGGCGCGATCATCGCCTGACCCAGCCCTCAGACCGGAATCGCGAGTCCGAGACAGAGCGGATGTAGTTTGGGCGCGTCGAGCGCTTTTGGCAGCGCTCCAGCCACTCTTGACGCCTTCAGTAAACGGCGCTTTTTGGAGGCTAGGAGGAGTGGGCCGTGCCATCGGAAAACGCCAGACGCCTGCATCCAGACCGAATCGAACGGGCTCGCCGTCTCCTGGCCGCGCCCCGTTTCGACAGGGTCAAGCTCATGACCAACCACGAGCAGGAGACCTTCATGAGCCGGGACAAGACACTGATCGCCGAGGTCATGCGCGAGCTGGCCTTTACGGATGCTTGCGAGATCCGGTGACCGGGGCCTTGCCGGCCGAGACCTTTCGGCCACAGCCGGCTGTCCAGCAGTTAGAGATCGACTTTCGCGTTGTCGCCCATCTTCGGCGCGCCGCCGGTGACGACGGCCGCCACCATCTTAGCCAGTGCAACGGCCTTGCCAGGGCTATCCCAAAGCTCGCCGTGCTCCGGGGTGAGCGTAAGCAGACGGATGGTCGGATCGGTGTCGTCTTCCCACCAGGCCTCATCCGCCTTGCTCCACAGCTCCGAGATCTTCGCCCGGTCATTGCTGAGCTGAGCATGGCCTGAAATCAGAACATATTTGTAGTTGCCGTTGTCGGCCCAGGCGCACGAGACCTTGGGAAACCGCTCGATTTCGCCGTTCTTCTCGCCGCTCTGATCGACCAGAAAATAGATGCGGTCCTCGCCGCGACGGATGCGGGCGGAGAGGGGCCGGCTGTGCTGTTCCTCGCCGTCCCAGGTGGTGAACATGCAGATGTCGATCTTCTCCGCGAGCTCCCAGATGCGCGCGCGGACCTCCTCGGGCGATTTCGGATTGTCGTCTTGCCGCTCTTTCACGCTGAACTCCCTGTCGGTGAGCTGCGTCAACGCCGGGATCGCACGGTTGTTGCCGGCCATTGGTGCGGCCGCCCGGTCTCCGCGACCAAGCCCCTCATGATCGGGACGGGGTCCGACTGCGCCTGGACGCCTCTGCCCCTGGCTGCGGCGACATTCCGGCAGGGCGGCCGATGACCGGCACGCGATGGCGAGCGCCGATCGTCTGGTCGGCGTAAGCGGGGTGGGCGCGTCGCGCCGGTGAGCCGCTTCTGTCGCCCCGACCTACGGCCGGCGTCCAATGGTCCACGTTGGAACCAACGGCGTTCGGCCAAGTTTCGCAACCAACTGAAGACCTTACTGGATTATTGACGATGAAACTCTTGCTTGCCGCGAGTGCGGCCGCTTGCCTTATGGCCGGCTCCGCCGCCGCCCAAGACTATGCCTATACCTGGACGCCCGCTGGCACCCTGACCCCCACGCCGGCCGCCCCGACCTTACTGATGTTCGCCGGCGCCGGCGATCTCTACGAGGTTCAGTCGAGCCAGCTGGTGCTCGAAACCACCCAGAACCCCGAGATCCGTCGCTTCGCCCAGATGATGGTCGAGCACCACACCAAGACGACCCAGGACGCCGCCGCCGCCGCGATGCGGGCGGGCCTGACGCGGCCGACCCCGATGCTGGACGCGCCCAAGACGGCGATGCTGAACGCTCTGCGGATGTACGAAGGCGTCGAGCGCGACCGCCTGTACCTGACCCAGCAGATGATGGCGCACAAGGAGGCCCTGGGTCTGATGAAGACCTATGCCGAGACCGGCGAGACGCCGGAACTCAAGGCTGCCGCCCAGGCCACCGTCGCCATCGTCCAGAGCCACCTGACCACGGTCGAGCGACTGTCGCGCTGAGCCACGTTTCGCCCACCCTCTTCATTCACGATCAGAGACCCCACATGAAATCGACCCTGACCCTGCTGGCGACCTCCGTCGCCCTCGCCGCCACCCTGACCGCCTGCGCCCCGGGCATGGGGAGGAACATGGACCGAGACGGCTCGTCCGCTCCGACGAGCCCGATGGCCCCCATGGGCATGACCGCCCGTCCCGACGCCGACATGCAGGCCGTGCTCGACGCCCATGCCGCCCTCGGCGCCCGTCCGATCGAAAGCTTGACCGTCGAACAGGCCCGCACCCAGCCGTCGCCAGCCGACGCCGTCAACCGCGTCAAGACGATGATGGGGATGTCGACCGCCCCTGACGCCAGCGTCACGACGCGCGACCTGACCTATCCGACCGGGGGCGCGACGCAGCCCGTGCGAGTCTACAAGCCGGCCGGCGCGACCGGATCGAACCTACCGGTCGTCGTCTACTACCACGGCGGCGGCTGGGTCATCGCCGACCTGGACGTCTATGACGCTACGCCCCGCGCCATGGCCAAGGCCCTGAACGCGATCGTCGTCTCGGTCGAATACCGCAAAGGACCGGAGCACAGATTCCCGGCCGCCCACGAGGACGCCAACAACGCCTGGCGGTGGGTGCTCGAGAACGCAGCTTCGTGGGGCGGCGACCCGATGAACGTCGCCGTCGCGGGTGAGAGCGCCGGCGGCAACCTAGCCGTCAACGTCGCCATCGCGGCGCGGGACAACGGCTGGACGGTGCCCAAGGCCATCCTCGCCGTCTATCCCATCGCGGACGCCAATCCGCAGCTGCCGGCCAAGATGGAGAATACCGCCAGCCTGCCGCTGCGCACCCCGACCCTCGGCTGGTTCGGCCAGTACGCCCTG
>NZ_JAELUF010000530.1 GCF_016429195.1 Brevundimonas sp. ASV9 | reverse complement strand
ATACCTATCCGTCTCAACCTTGTGTGGGCTGGCTGCGGTTGCAAGGGGTCTCCACGGCACACCCGCACCTACAAGTTCGAGGATCCGCTTGCAATCCGGTGTCCTAGTGTCCATCAGTCTCCTCCGTCTTGGAGCCTCTGCGACGTTGGCTTTTCGGGGGTTTATTTCCTTCGGTGCCTCTCAGCATGCCTGCCCACTAATACTACTGCTAGGCTGACGCTGCGTTGCTACCACCACCCACCCAGCCAAAAAGGCCGCCTGGCACCGCCGCCGCACAGCAAATCCTTACCGCCTCAATCCGTCACGTACCCCCCGGTAAAAACGTCCAAGAACAACACACGACCACCTGGGACCAGCACTAACAACCCTCATCCCCGGGCCCTGTTCCTTCTCGCCTGACCGTCCCTCGTTCCCGTTAGTCACAAAG
>NZ_JAELUF010000529.1 GCF_016429195.1 Brevundimonas sp. ASV9 | reverse complement strand
CTGCCAGAACAGTAAGACTAAATCCAAAGCTCTCAGTAAAAGGATAAAACAAATACCTTGCTCAGGTAACCAGCGAAGCGACAACGTCTTTACACAAAAATCGATTGAATGCACAATGTCATGGAAGAAATAAATTGAAATCAATTAGCTGACAGGAATGTCAAGATAGCAACTATGACCAAATTCATGTCCGGATATCCGTAATCGTTATATCCGTCAAGGTCGAGAGAGCCTGAGGTTGTCAAGTACAAGAGCATGCAGAGGCTTATGATGGAGAGAAGGGCCATCAGAGTTGATGCAAGATACGCAATTCGGCGCGGCCATTTGTGAACTTTTCCAGGGGTGCCGAGGTGAGCAATGTCGATACAGAGTCTGAGGTTCACCAAAGTGAGAAAAACAGCAATGCCGACAAAAACGTTGATAAAGCG
>NZ_JAELUF010000528.1 GCF_016429195.1 Brevundimonas sp. ASV9 | reverse complement strand
CGGACAGCCTTGTCCTGCGCTCCCCCATCTTGGCTAACATTTACGCCAGTGTATCTACGAGTACTGTTCGTAGGAGCCGCGTCACAGGCAACGAAGCTGCCTACGCACGAGGCTACGTTCCTCACACATCTTCAGAAGTCTATTCACGCATCAACCTCGAGACGAGGGGCAGACGAGGCATGCGTTCGCACACCAGTTCGGGGTTGCCTTGTAGGGCGAGTAAAGTAGTGATTTGCCGCTTGGCATGGATTGGGTCGCGGGCTGAATCTTCCGTCTGAAGCGTGCGTATGCAATCTCTATTACGATGCAGTGTGAAAAAAGCTGACGTGCACGTTACAGCGTTCATTTGTTATCCCAGTCTAATTCCACGCCCGTGAATAGATGCAGTTGATGCCAACCATGCACTCATTCCGGGTGCGACTGTGCGC
>NZ_JAELUF010000527.1 GCF_016429195.1 Brevundimonas sp. ASV9 | reverse complement strand
AGATAGACGTCTATATCGGCCCCTGATCCGACCGTCCAAATCAGTCTCTTTTTCGTTCTTCTACACTTAAACACGGTCGCTTTCTCAATACCGTCAAGATGGGTTGCGGAATGAGTGCTGAGGAGAAGGAGGGCCGCGCCCGCAACGAGGAGATTGAGAACCAACTGCGAAGAGACCGCATGATGCAGCGCAATGAGATTAAAATGCTTCTTCTCGGTACGTTGCTTGATTCGCTTCCCGTCGAAGGCGGTCCGGGAACTCTGGAAACGCAATCGGGTAAAAAGACCTGCAAACCTCCCGATGCTAACAAAGAACCTCCGTAGGTGCTGGTGAATCCGGAAAGTCTACCATTCTGAAGCAGATGAAGCTCATCCACGAGGGCGGATCTGTCTCTTATACACATCTGACGCTGCCGACGAATACAGCAC
>NZ_JAELUF010000526.1 GCF_016429195.1 Brevundimonas sp. ASV9 | reverse complement strand
GCCTTTTCAGTCCAAGCGAACGAAGAGAAAAATATAAAACAAAAAAGTAAAATGATAGATGGCCTTAACATGAACCGTAACCTCGGGCTAGCTGTTAGATCCTGTCGCCATGAGCGTGGATCTGGCTTCGAGGGAAGAGAGCATATTGTCCCACGGGAGGCGGCTGCTTGCTCAAGCTCGCAGTTCTGGCGCGGGGCCGTTTTGGGCGCGCCAATTGCTGCGCATCCAAAATTGTCGCATCAGAGCGTATCACAGACTCGCTCGCATGGCTCTTGTGGAGGGCCTTTCTGCCCGATGTGGACTTTGGAGACACCAACTCTGGAACTGTGTCCTCCGACGCAGGCGGTGTCAGCTCCTCGTCTGTCTCGTCTTCAACTTTACCAGCGGATGAGAGTCTCGGCACAGGCTCCGGAGTCTCTGTCCAAGGC
>NZ_JAELUF010000525.1 GCF_016429195.1 Brevundimonas sp. ASV9 | reverse complement strand
CTTCTGCAGTGTCCTTCTCAGAATATAACAGCTCAGGCGTGTCTTGTAAAGTTCGCCTTCTTTTACTATCCCGCGTCGCGTCGTCATCCTGGTTGTCATCATCATCGTCATCTCTCTCTTCCTCATTTGTCATGTCGGCCGGCTGTCGATTCGCCGCGTCAAACTGGGCCTGAATTAAAGAATACAGTCCATTTTCCGATCGAAAGTCCTATTGCAATGGAACAACTCGGTCAGTTCCAATTCCTCGCATGGTTTGCGCGATTGACGTGTTCAGCTGTTGAAAACATACCGGAATGCCCGAGTTGGTACTGATACCCGCGCCAGTCACGACCACAATCTTGCGAGCTTTCAACAATCCGTTTGCAACTTCTTGCAGCAGCTCTGCCGACGCAGGATCAACATGCGTAGTCGGCATATTTGGCCAAGTAC
>NZ_JAELUF010000524.1 GCF_016429195.1 Brevundimonas sp. ASV9 | reverse complement strand
AAGCCGCTACGCGAGAACGCCAAGATTCCGGGGCACGCTTCGCGCACCATGAATGTCCACTATTCCGAAAGCGACGACTCGGAGCTTGAGTTTCTGGGTAACTGGCCTGTCAAGAAGAAGACGCCAAAGGTTGGTCAGATTCGCATGTCCAGTAACATACAGTTGAACGGGACACAGCCACCGCTGCCTCCGGGTCCTCCTCCACCTCTACCACCACCACAACCTTCACGGGCTCCAGGATACCCTCCACCCCCTGGAGTGTCCAATTATCGAAGTTCGCAACCATCTACCGCGCCGCCGTCGTTGCCACCGAAACCTCCAGCATCTTCGCGAGGGCGCCCTCCGCCACCACCGCGAGAGTCGCGTAACAATGATCGGGGAAGAGGAAATGGGAGGCCACCTCGTAGTCGGGGCGGCAGAGGTGGAAGA
>NZ_JAELUF010000523.1 GCF_016429195.1 Brevundimonas sp. ASV9 | reverse complement strand
CATTATAGCCAATTAGAATAATATACTTTACCGCAAAAACATTCTTCCATTTCATAAAGTATATTCCAATGCAAAACAATACTACCATCAAAAAGTAAAGCCATAAACCTAAACCATCTTCAAACTTTCCTACGCCTTCTTGCTCTCCCGCGATTAAAGGTACGATAAATTCATAGGCAAGATCATACACAAAAAATATAATAAAAAATAAACTTAAAAATACTTTCAACGCCTTTATTTCTTCATTTTTAAATATATAGCCTTTATTCATATGGTAACTCCTAGCTTTTCTTCCACTTGAATTTCAGTATTTCCACACTTCCTTGGCAGAATAATGTCTATTCTCGTTCCAGTATTTCTTTCACTTGAAATATGTAACTCACCAAGGTGCTCGGCGACAATTCGATTCGCTACTGTAAGACCCAGACC
>NZ_JAELUF010000522.1 GCF_016429195.1 Brevundimonas sp. ASV9 | reverse complement strand
CCTTGCTACGGTGCTTGTATGCGTTATCCTCGTCACCGTGCGAAGAAGAGTGCGCAACAAGGCTCTTGCTGCGCATAAGGCGGGGGTGAGTGATGCGGCCAAGGAGCTGGACGATCGCACTGCGGCTTAAGTTGGGTTTTCCTCGTTTTTGTTTGCTATTACACGGTAAATCTTCTTGCAGAGTCGGTGACATGGTAGTTGTGCGAGGTGGAGAGGCGGTGTACCATTTGCTTGAGGTTTCAGCGGGGAGTAATACCCTTTTTTACACAATCAGTTCAGCAGTAAGGATATCATTTTATAGAGACAAATTTTAGCCGGTTTTGTTGCGTTTATATATACTCGTCAGTATCGTGTTTTTGTTCGTAATGTGGTTTAGGTAGAAAGCTAGTCGAGCATTGGTACCTGATCGGCACATGTCAGGTACCCGAC
>NZ_JAELUF010000521.1 GCF_016429195.1 Brevundimonas sp. ASV9 | reverse complement strand
CCTCCAACATGGCAAAAACTCCGTAAATAGGCTCTGCAATAGCTCCGCCTCTATCGCCTGTGTATTCACCACCCAGCAGGCTATGATCACACCGCATGACACGATATCCACCTTTTAAATTCTCCAGCACAGAGACATATCCCGTCGTAGAATCATGGCGATCCAATAGCATCCAATTATGGCGCAGCAGCTCTGTCCTCAGCATATCCGTCGCCTGCGGCAACTGTACATGAGTATTGTACATTGCTGTATGAATCAACGCCGGAACAGTTAATAGCAAATACACCGATGGGGCCAAAACGGCATATATGCCGCCTAGAGCCAGCTGCAGCCCCATACGAGTGAACACGAGTGCCGTTACAACTACTGAATTCAAGTACGTTGACGAAACTCCCTCCACCATTTTGAAGCACAGCCACGAACCCATTC
>NZ_JAELUF010000053.1 GCF_016429195.1 Brevundimonas sp. ASV9 | reverse complement strand
GCCGGCGGCCAACTGCGCCTGGGTGATGCGCAGTTCCTCACGACGGGTGCGGATGCGTCCGCCGATGGCGATGTCTACGGGATCAACTGCGTCGTTCATGTCGGCCTGCGGGCATAGATAATGCGGCACCATGGCCCCAAAACACCGACCCCGTCAAGCCAAAGCTGCTTAGCTAGGGATTGCTACGTGCGTTGCAGGTGACGATTCAACCTTGAGGATATATTTCGGCGATCTAGACGCCGCCTCCCGCGCGAACCGCGCTCGGAGAAGTGGTGCCGCTTAGGTGACTCGAACACCTGACCCCATCATTACGAATGATGTGCTCTACCGGCTGAGCTAAAGCGGCCCGGTTGCGACGGACAAGCTGTCCGCGCGAGACGGGGTCTTTATACGGCCGGATCGCGCTTGCCAAGCGCGGTGTTCAATATCGTGAGCAATGAGGTCTCGTCGGGCGATTTCGCCACAACGGGCGTCAGGCCCAGCGCGGCGAGCGGGGCCGCGGCGGCGGGAGAGATGCAGGCGAGGACGGCCTGGGCCAAGGGGGCGTGATGAAGCTTGGCGAGGGCTTTTCCGGCGCGGGGGGAGTGGATCAGAACGGCGTCGAACAGCGACGGCATCGCGGCTGAGGTTTCGATGGCGCGATAGACTGTCAGCGAATGGATCGCCACGTTACGGGCGCCGGCGGCGGTGAGGGCGGCGGTGAAATCGCCGGCGGGGGTTTCCGCTTGAGGGACCAGGACGGCGGCGCTGGCGATGGCGCTGGCGATCAGGCGGGCGAGGTCGCGCAGGTCGCCGGAGGCGGAGCGGACATCGGCGAAGCCCGCATCATGGGCGGCTTGGGCGGTCGCATCGCCCACGGCGAAGACCGGACGGTCGCGGCGGGGCGTCAGGGCGGCGAAGGCGGCCACGCCGTTGATGCTGGTGAAGGCCAGGGCGGCGAACGGCGCCAGATCAGGAACCGGCGGGGTCAGCTTCTTGATCGCCAGCAGGGGCGCGACGATCGGCTCGAACCCCATGTCGCGCAGGCGGGCGGCGGTGCGCGCGGCGCCCGGTTCGGCGCGGGTGATCCAGACGCGGGCGGGCCTAAATTCTTCATCTAGGGGGCTCATCCGTCCAGGGTCGCGGGATCGACTTCCTGATCGCCGGCCGAGGCGTGGACCTCGCCGCCCAGGCGTTGGCCCAGTGTGCGCGCATCGGCTTCGGTCGGTTGGAAAAGATCGCCGACGCGCCGCCAGCGGGCGGACCCGTCCGGGCTGAGCATTTCGGTGGTCAGATGTAGCGTGTCGTTGTCGATGCGGGCATAGGCGCCGACGGCGGTGCGGCACGACCCCTCCAGCGCCGTCATGGCGCCGCGCTCGGCGGCGATGCACAGGGCGGTCTCGGGGTGGTTCAGGGCGGCGACCCATTGGGCGTTTAGGGGCGCGTCGATGTCGGCGGCGCGGGTCTGGATGGCCAGGGCGCCTTGGCCCGGCGCCGGCAGGAAGGCGTCCAGCGACAGCTTCTCGCGGATATGTTCGGTGACGCCCAGGCGCGTCATGCCCGAGACGGCCAGCAGGATGGCGTCGAAGTCGCCCTCGGCCGCGCGGCGCAGGCGGGTGTCGATGTTTCCGCGCAGCATCTCGACCTTCAGGTCCGGCCGCAGGGCCAGCGCCTGGGCCTGCCGTCTCAGGCTGGCGGTGCCCAGGCGCGCGCCGAAGGGCAGGGCGTCGAAACTGTCGAAGTCACGGCTGATGAAAGCGTCGCGGGCGTCCTCGCGTTCGGGGATGGCGGCGATGCACAGTCCGTCGGGTTGTTCGGCAGGGACGTCCTTCATCGAATGGATGGCGATGTCGATCCGGCCGGCCAGCAGGGCCTCCTCGATCTCCTTGGTGAACAAGGCCTTGCCGCCGACTTCCAGCAGGCGGCGATCCTGGATGCGGTCGCCGGTGGTGACGATCTCGACCAGAGGAACGGCGGTCTCGATCTCGGCCTCGGGCACGTTCAGGGCGCGGCCGATGGCGCGCTGCATCATGCCGGATTGGGCGAGCGCCAGCTTGGAGCGCCGGGTGCCGATGCGGAGAGGAAAGGTCATGAGCGTTGCGCACCGGTCGCCGGGTCGCTACCTCGACCCGATGGAGATGTCCGCCGACTATAGCAGCGGCGCCAAGTCAGCAACTGGACGGGATGTCCTCCCTCGTCCCGGTCCGCTGACGGTGCTGGGCCTGGAGACCAGTTGCGACGAGACCGCCGCCTCGGTCGTGCGCCTTACGGGCGGTCGGGCGGAGGTGTTGTCCTCGGTCGTTCACAGCCAGATCGACGACCATGCGGCCTATGGCGGCGTGGTGCCCGAGATCGCGGCGCGCAGCCATGTCGAGATGATCGCCGAGGTCACACGCCGCGCGATGGCCGAGGCCGATATGGGCTATGACGGGCTGGACGGGATCGCGGCGACGGCCGGGCCGGGTCTGGTCGGCGGGGTCATGGTGGGCCTCAGTTTCGGCAAGGCGGCGGCGCTGGCGCGTGGCCTGCCGCTGGTGGCGGTCAACCATCTGGAAGGCCATGCGGTGTCGGCCCGGCTGGGGGCGGCGGTGGCCTATCCCTTCCTGCTGCTGCTGGTGTCGGGCGGCCATTGCCAGCTTCTGGAGGTGCGCGGCGTCGGCGACATGAGCCGGATCGGCGCCACCATCGACGACGCGGCCGGCGAGGCCTTCGACAAGATCGCCAAGGCCCTGGGGCTGGGTTATCCGGGCGGGCCGGCGCTGGAGCGGCTGGCCACGCAGGGTGACGGGTCCGAGATCGATCTGCCGCGCGCCCTCTTGGGCCGCAAGGATTGCGACTTCTCCTTCTCGGGCCTGAAGACCGCGGCCTTCCGTATCGCCCAGACCTGCGAGACCGAGCAGGACAAGGCCGACCTGGCCGATGCAGTGCAGAACGCCATCGCGCGCCAGCTGTCGGATCGGTCCGAACGGGCGCTGGCGGCCTATGCGGAAACGCATGACCACAAACTCTTCGTCGTCGCGGGCGGAGTTGCGGCCAACAAGACCATCCGCGCGACCTTGCAGGCGACGGCGGCGAAACACGGCTTCGACTTCCTGGCGCCGCCCATGGCCTATTGCACCGACAATGCGGCGATGATCGCCCTGGCGGGGGCGGAACGGCTGGCGCTGGGCCTGACCAGCGACATTGACGTCGTCGCACGGCCGCGATGGCCGCTGGACGAAGCGCGGGCCCTGTCCGATCCTTCGCACAAGCCGGGCCGCAAGGGCGCGAAAGCATGACGAACGAAACCGCCTCGGGAGGGCGTATGGAATTCCGCACGGCAGGGGTCATCGGCGCAGGCGCCTGGGGCACGGCCCTGGCGCAGGTTTGCGTTCGGGCCGGACTGGACACGACCTTGCAGGCGCGCGAGCAGCAGTTGGTCGAGACGATGCGGGCGACGCGGGCCAACGATCTGTATCTGCCTCGCGTGCCGCTGGCCGACGAACTGAAATTCACCGCCGATCTGGCTGATCTGGGCGACTGCGACGTGATCCTGGCGGTGCCGCCGGCCCAGCACATGCGCGCGACGCTGACGGCTTTTGCGCCCTACTATCGCGCCGGCGTGCCGGTGGTTCTTTGCTCCAAGGGCGTCGAGCGCGGCACGATGAAGCTGATGACCGAGGTGCTGGCCGAGACCCTGCCGGACGCCCCCGCCGCCGTCCTTTCCGGCCCCAGTTTCGCGGGCGAGGTGTCGCGCGGCCTGCCGACCGCCGTGACCCTGGCCTGCGCCGATCAGGGGCTGGGCGAGGCCTTGCTGAACACCCTGTCGGCGCCGGGCTTCCGGCCCTATCTGGCGACCGATCTGGTGGGCGCCGAGGCGGGTGGCGCGCTCAAGAACGTCCTGGCCATCGCCTGCGGCATCTCCGAGGGGCGCCAGTTGGGCCGCAGCGCCCATGCCGCCCTGATCACGCGCGGCTTTGCGGAAATGACTCGCCTCGCCGTCGCCATGGGGGGGGAGGCGGAGACGGTGGCGGGCCTGTGCGGCCTGGGCGACCTCGTCCTGACCTGCTCCAGCCCCCAGTCGCGCAACATGAGCCTGGGTCTGGCCTTGGGTCAGGGCCAGACGGTCGAACAGGCCCTGGCCGGCAAACGGTCGGTGGCGGAAGGCTATGAAAGCGCGCCGGCGGTTCGCGAACTGGCCGCGCGTCTGGGCGTGGAAATCCCGATTTCGGAAGGGGTCGCCGCGCTGCTGGCCGGCGAGATCGATGTCGATGGTCTGATCGACGGCCTGCTATCGCGCCCGCTGAAGGCCGAACGTGTCTGAGGCGGCCGAGGCGCCGGCCGAGCGCAAACGGGTCTGGAAGACGCCGCCCGGCGTGGCCCTGTGCGCCGAGGGCGACATCGCCGACCCCGGCTCGCGCGGCTTCGTGCTGCAGATTGGCGAGGCCTTCTTCCACGGCTTCGTGGTCAGGAAGGACGGTCAGGTCGCGGGCTGGGTCGATCGCTGCCCGCACGCCGGTTTTCCGATCGCCATGGAGATCGATCGCTATCTGACGCCGGACGACGCGCTGATCCTGTGCGGCTGGCACGGGGCGGTGTTCGAGCCGCTGACCGGCGAATGCAAGGGCGGCCCCTGCGCGGGCGGGCGGCTGACGCCCTGGCCGGTGACGACCTCTGGCGGGATCGTCAGAACGGCCTGAGGCGCTTCAGCGCGCCAGTTTGCCCTTGGCCTTTTCGGCGCTGAACACGACATCGGGATCCGGTTTCTTGATGTCGATGCTGGTGTGGCTCAGCACCGACAGGATGTAGCGGCCGATGTTCAGCCGCGCCGTCTTCTTGTCGTCGGTGGCGACGACGGTCCAGGGCGCATAGTCGCGGTCGGTCTCGTCCAGCATCCGGTCGCGGGCGTCGGAATAGGCGTCGAACCGCGCCTCGGCCTCGGCGTCCAGCGACGACAGCTTGAACTTCTTCAACGGATCCTCGCGGCGTTCCTTCAGCCGATTGGCCTGCTCCTTGCGCGAGATGTCCAGCCAGATCTTGATCAGGATGATCCCGTCATCCGTCAGCATCCGCTCGAAGCGCGGGGCGTCGGTCATGAACTGGGCGTACTGCTCGGGCGTGCAATAGCCCATGACCGGCTCGACCCCGGCGCGATTGTACCAGGACCGGTTGAAGATCACCGTCTCGCCCGCCGCCGGCAGATGCGGGACATAGCGCTGGAAATACCACTGGCTGGTCTCGCGGTCGCTGGGTTTGGGCAGGGCGATGACGCGGGTCTGGCGTGGCGACATATGTTCGGTCAGGCGCTTGATCGCGCCGTCCTTGCCGGCAGTGTCGCGCCCTTCCAGCACGATGACCACGCGCGAGCCATGCTCGATGCTCCAGGCCTGGGTCTGGACGATGGCCAGCTGGATCTGCTCCAGCTCGGCGTCATAGGCGTCGGATTTCTTTCCCATGGCAAGAGAGTGGGCCGAGGGCCGGCAGAGAGCAAGGGCGAGGGAGCCGACTGCGAAGCTAAGCGTTAAGGCGCAGGGCCCGTTCGGCCTGCGAGGGGCCGAATGAAGCGCGATCTGGCGGACATGTGGAATCTGGTGTGGGAGCTGGCGCTGCTGGTCTGCGCGGGCTTCGCCTTGCTGAACGTCTTCGCTCCGCCCCAGGACCTGCCGTGGAAGCCGCTGGATCTGGATCGTCCGCTGGGCCGCGCGACCACCGCAAAGGTCGCCGCCTTCGACGTGCCGACCGCCGCCACGCCCGAGGCAGTCGAGGGCGCGACCGAGGCCTGTATGCAGGCGCTGCGCAATGCGGGGGTTAAGGTCGAACGCGCGCCCGACCGCGACGACGGCGGCTTCTGCGTGGTGCGCGGGGCGGTGCGGATCACGGGCGGCGAGGTGACGCCGCTGGCGCCGGCCGATGTCGTCATGCAGTGCCCGCTGGCGGTCCGCTACGTCATCTGGGATCGGCAGGTGCTGCGCCCGGCCTCGCGCGACATTCTGGGCTCGGCGCCCGCACGGGTGGACAACTACGGGACTTATTCGTGCCGCCGCATCTACGGTTCGCAGGACGTGGCCGAACGGCCCAGCGAACACGCCAAGGCCAATGCGCTGGATGTCGCAGCGGTGACCTTGAAGGACGGCCGGACCGTCAGCGTGCTGAACGACTGGCGCGGCGACGGGCCGGCGGGCGAGCCGGGCGGCCGCTTCCTGCACTCTCTACGCGATGGGGCCTGCCAGCTGTTTTCGACGGTTCTGACGCCCGACTACAACGCCGCCCACGCCAACCATCTGCACATCGACGGGGCCGCGCGGGGTCTGTGTCGTTAAGCCTGAATGCGTCCGGTGCGACTCGCTTTGCTGTTGACCGTCTGGAAAAGCCGGGTGACAACATCGCTGCAGTCCGGATTTCGCGTGGGGTCCAAACCCGCGTTTCGCTCCTTCGCCTGAACGAGCTGTCCAGATGGATTGTCGGGTCACCTCGAGAGGGATCCGCCTGGAAAAGCGCGTTTACGGAGACGCAGACATGGCGACCGGCACGGTCAAGTGGTTCAACCCCACCAAGGGCTACGGCTTCATCCAGCCCGATAGCGGCGGCTCCGACGTGTTCGTTCACGTCACCGCCGTTCAGAAGGCCGGACTTCAGGGCCTCGATGAGAACGCCAAGGTCGAATACGAGCTGGAAAACCAGCGCGGCAAGACTTCGGCGATCGACCTCAAGGTTCTTTAAGTCGATCCAGCCTTCAAGGCTTAGAGGCGGGCGCGGGAGTTTCTCCCGCGCTCGTTTTGTTTTGGGCTACCGCGCTTCGCGCGACTTGAGCCCGTTTGATGCGTCCTGCGGCTTGGTCTCCGCGGCTTGGACGGTCTTGGCGCGTTGCGACCGCTGCGCCAGGACGATGGCGCCCAGCACCAGGGCGCCGCCCAGGGCCTGAACCGGCGTCAGGGTCTCGCCGAAGATCCACCAGCCAAGCAGGCCCGCGACCACCGGCTGGATCAGGATGGTCACGGCCGTGACCGAGGCCGGCAGTTTGCCCAGCGCCCAGGCCACGCCGCCTTGTCCGAAGACGTGCATCACGCCCATGGCCACGCAGGCGGCCCAGCCGGCCGGTCCGGCGGGGATGACAGCCTCGCCCAGCGCCAGGGCGACGATCAGCAGCAGGGGCGCGCCCAGCAGGGTCGCCCAGAAGGTCACCCGCATCGCCCCAGCCGTGCGCCGCGCCGCCTGCACCGCCAGGAAATAGCCCGAGTACCAGACCGCCACCGACAGGGAGAACAGGTCGCCCAGCATTGGATTGGTCCCCTGGCCGCCATCCGCGCCCGCCGCCATGGCGAAGGCGCCGCCCATGGCCAGGGCCAGGGCCAGGATGAACAGTCGGTGCGGCCGCTCCTTCAGCACGAACCAGCCGAACAGGGTCACGACGACCGGCGTCAGGTTGCACAGCACCGTGGCGTTGGCGACCGAGGTCATGACGATGCCGTAGTGCCAGAAGCTGAGGTCCAGGGCGAAGAACAGGCCCGCCAGCAGCGCCCATTTCGACGGCGCGCCAACGCCGCCCGGCTCGCGCGCCGCCAGGATCGTCAGCAGGGGCAGGGCGAACAGGAACCGCCAGAACCCCGCCGCCGCCGGCCCTGTCTCGGTCAACCGCACCAGAATGGGCGCCAGGCCCAGCACGCTGGCGGCGATCAGCAGAACGATCAGCGCAAAGGCGCGCGAGGAGGGACGAAAGGCCAGGGCGGACATGGCCCGGCTCTTACGACGCCCTGCGACCTGACGCCACAGGCGCCGTCGGCCCTGACCTCAAACGAGCGGGTCGATCCGCGCCCGCAGCACGACGCTGAGGCCCGGCGCGCGATCGCGATAATCGATCGTCCCGTCCAACTGACCGACCAGGCTCTTGATCATCATCGAGCCGAAACCCTTACCGGCCAGATGCCCGCCGGCGCCCTCGTCCTCCACCGTCATGCGGAAGAAGGCGCCGTCTTCTTCGAACCGAATGCAGAGCGGGCCCGGCTTGCCGCCATAGGCGTATTTCTGGGCGTTGATGATCAGTTCGGTCAGGATCAGGCCGATGGTGATGGCGCGGCCCGGCTCGATGCAGACGGGATCCAGGTCCATCTCCAGGGCCGCAACCCAGTCCGGCCCCATGCTTGAGCCCAGATCGTCGATCAGATCGCCGACGTAGCGGCTCATGTCGATGGTCGTGACCTGATCGCTCAGATACAGCCGACTGTGGACCCCAGAGACGGCGCGCACGCGACGGCGCGCCTCGTTCAGCGCCGTCGCGGCCGATCCGCCCGCCTGTTCTCGCGCCTGAAGGCCCAGGAAGCTGGACACCAGCGTCAGGCTGTTCTGAACCCGGTGGTTCACTTCGCGGATCAGATACTGCTGCTGCTCGAGCCGCAAATCGCGCTCGGACAGGCGGTCCTGCAGCGATCGGTTCAGCCGACGGATCTGATGGACGGCGGCATAGTCGGCCAGCGCGTCCCTCAGCCGGGCGGCGGACTCGACGGCGGCCGGACCCCAGCGGTGCGCGCGGCCCGAGACAGTGTCCGACCAGCTTTCGAACGAGGCGCGCGGCGTCAGGATGGCGTTGGGGCCCGTCTTCTCTGCTGTCGCTGGATTGCCGGCCCAGCGCACCGTCTCCAGCACCTCTGAGCGGAACCACAGCAGCGACACCGGCTGATCCAGCGGCAGGGTGACGGCCAATAGGCCGCTGGCGTGCGTCTTCCACGCCTCTGCGGCCGGCAGGATCGAGGACAGGTGATGCGATGAGACCGGACGCAGGCCCGGCCGTCCCGCGACCCAGGCGGCGATGGCGCGCACCCCATCTTCGGGCGGCGTATGGCCGAAAGTCTGGATGTCGCCTTGGCTGACGATGGCCAGACCGTCCGCGCTGGTCAGTTGCATCAGGGCATCGGCCTTTTCGCCCAGCGCTTCTCGCATCGGGCGGTCCGGCGACAGCCGCGACAGCAGTTCGTCCTCCATCCGACGCAGGCGCGTGCGTTCGCGATAGAGATCAGCGTCGGTCCTGGACTTCAGCTGTCGCGCCAGATTACGCGCCAAGGCCGTGCAGCCCACGCGCAGCTCATAGGGCAGCAGCTTAGGCGAGGCGTTGTGGCAGGCCACCAGCCCCCACAGGGCGTCATCGACGATGATCGAAACCGAAGCCGAGGCCCGAACGTCCATGTTGCGCAGATATTGCAGATGGATCGGGGACACCGAGCGCAGGCCGCTGTCGCTCATGTCCAGCGGCGCCTCGCCGGGCGCAATGGGGCGCAGGGGCTGGGGCGTATAGCGGCTGTCCGGAATGACCCGCACGGGGTTGCGCAGATAAAGGGCGCGCGCCTGCTGCGGGATGTCTGTGGCGGGGAAATGATGGTTGAGGAAGGAGCCGGACCCATCGGCGCGGCTTTCGGCCACGACCTGACCCGCCTCGTCGTCCTGGAAGCGATAGATCATCACCCGGTCGAAACCGGTCAGGCGACGGAAGGCGTCCGCCGCCCGCTCGCACACCGTCTGGATCGTCACCGCCCGTTCCAGCGCGGCGCCGGCGGCGTCTAGGTTGGCGATCAGATCGACGCCGAGGCGGGCCTGCTGCGAGCTCTGCTCGACCTCGATGATCATCAGATCGTTGATCGTGCCGGAAGTCGTCCCCGGCGCACGATGCACCACGACATCGTATTCCAGGCGATTGGTCGCGCGCCAGCGACAGGCGAAGCCGGCCTCCTGATGCGCGGCCATGGCGCGTACGGCCCGGTCGGCGACATCGCCCAACACATCGGCGACGGTGCGATCGATCCAGACCTTGCGGCCCGTCAACTCCTCGATCGCGCCCGCCCCCTGGCGGATGGTCAGGGATTGCAGATCCAGCACCAGCATGAAGCCGTGCGGTTGGATCGATTGAGGAATGTGGATCGGCTCGCGATCGCACTCGTTCAGCGCGGCGTCGGCCAGGTCGAGCGTCTCGGTCATGCCGCGGCCTCCTGCGGCTGGGGTTGCAAGGTGCGGTGGGCGAAGGCGAAACCGTCGACGCCGCCCTTCACCACCTGATCGATCGTGACAAGGCCGCCAAGGCAGGCCCGGTCCAGCAAATCCATGAAGGCGCGCCAGCGTGCGCCGGTTTCTTCGCCATAGGGATCCAGAAAGCCGAGGCCGTCCAGATCGCGACCCTCGGCGGCCAGCCGGCGTCGAATGATCCGACCGCCCAGCATCGACCCTTCGGCCACATAGACCCAGCCCAGGGCTTCGCCGGCCGAGGCGGGCGCAGCCGGACGCGCCGGCGGAGGAACGCGCTGGCCCAGTATCGTCAGGTCCTGGGCGATCCCGTTCGCGCGTGATCGCGGTTCAAAGCTGGCGTCCAGTTCGGCGTTCAACCGTGCCACAAGCGGATGGCTGAGCGGCTCCAGTCCGGCATGGAAGCGGTAAAAGGCCGCCACGGTCGCCGCCCGCGTGGCGTGATCCGACAGACGCGGCTCGATCCGGGCCTGGACTTCCAGGGTTTCGTGGGCCGAGGCGGTGGCTTCCCGAAGAGCGAGAAGGGCAGGGGAAGCGATCATGGGGCTCAGATTAACACACTGTCTTGTCTTGTCGATTTGCACAGGCCAGAAGGTGCGGACCACCACGGAACGGCCCAGACCGCGTGGCGTTCACCAGCAACCTTCTCATCTCCCTTTGATCGGCAGATTTTCATGAAACTGCGCGTCCGCGCCGAACTCGTCTATCGTTTCGATCCGCCGACGGACGCCATCTACAAGATCCAGGTCGCACACTGGCCGGGCCAGGACATTCTGGAAGAAACCCTGACCTTCGACCCGCCGGTCGATTTTCACGAAGACGAGGACGTCGACTTCGGCGCCCGCACCCTGCGTTGCCACGTCGAGGGCGAGGTCAAGCTGACCTATGAGGCGGTGGTCGAGAACGGCGTGCTGAAGGGCCTGCCGCCCAGCGTATCCCAGCATGACTGGGGCGAGCTGCCCGCCGAGGTCCTGCCCTATCTCCAGCCCAGCCGCTATTGCCCGTCGGACCAGTTCGGCCGCTTCGTGACGCGCGAGTTCGGCGATACGGCGGGCGGCGCTCGGGTGCTGGCGATCCTGAACTGGATCACCGAGAACGTCGATTACGAGCACGGCGTGTCGGACACCGAAACCACGGCGGCGCGCACCTTCATCGACCGGGCCGGCGTGTGCCGCGACTTCACCCACCTGGGCATGACGCTATGCCGGGCGTCGGGCATTCCTGCGCGGGCGGTCAGCGCCTTTGCTCACCAACTCAGCCCGCCCGACTTCCACGCCATCTTCGAGGTCTGGCTGGATAACGGCTGGTGGCTGGTTGATCCGACAGGCTTGGCGCCGGTCGAAGGTCTGGTGCGGATCGCCTGCGGGCGGGACGCGGCGGACATCGCCTTCCTGACGACGCAGGAGCGCTGTCAGATGGTGCGCCAGTCGGTGACGGTGGCCGAGGCCTGACCGGCCGCTACTTCGGCTTCTGCGCCGCCTTGTAGGCCTGAAGCTCGTCGATCACGTCCATCTGGCGCAGCACCTTGTTTTGCGGATCGATCAAGACATGGGCGCCGGCCGGAACCGGGATCTGGCCCCGCCCGCCGGTCATGGCCACGGTTTGAACGCGCCCGTCGATCTCGATCTCCAGCGGCATGGGGAAGACGCCGCCGTCGCCCGTCGTCCACTCCAGCTTCAGCACATCGCCGTCGCGGGTCTGGGTCAGCATCGGCAGGGCGGCGTTGTAGAGATAGCCGCGGAAGAACCAGCCGTAGTCCCGGCCCGTAACGTTGTTGATGATCGTAAGGAAGTCTCCAGTCGAACGATAAAGCGGCGCGAAGTTGCCTGGTCTGGGGTCGGCTCGCCCATAGACCAGACGCGTGACCGCGTCGTGGAAGGCGGCGTCGCCAATCAGCATTCGCAGCGAATGGCTGATCAAGGAGCCCTTGTTGTAGATGTCGAGCCCCGGCCCGACGTCGCCTTTGTAGACCTCGTCTTCGGTCTTGGGCGTGCCTGAAACGACAGGATATGTGTTGATCAAACCCTCGCGCTGATTGGCCAGTTCGCGCTGCATATAGCGGTCGCCCAGCAGCCAGCGGGCATAGAGCGGCTGCATGTATGACCCTAACCCCTCGTGCAGCCACATGTCGTCGGCGTTCTGATTGGTCAGCTGGTTGCCGAACCATTCGTGGGCGAACTCGTGCTGCAACAGCCAGTCATAGCCCCGCCCGTCGATCTTGTAGCCGTTGCCGTAGGCATTGATCGTCTGGTGCTCCATGCCCAGGTGCGGGGTCTCGACCACGCCCATTTTCTCGTCGCCGAAGGGGAAGGGGCCGACGGTGGCTTCGAAGAAGTCCAGCATCATGGGGAACTGGGCGAACAGGGCCTGGACCTGTTCGGGGGTGTCCGATTTCAGATGCCAGTAGCGCATCGGGATCGTGGTGCCGAACCGGCTGGCGTACTCGCCCGACACCTCTTCATAGGGCCCGACGTTCAGCGCGATGGCATAGGTGTTGGGCGATTTCGCCGACCAGTTCCAGGTGGTCCAGCCGTCGCCGTGATCGACCTTGCCCAGGAAGCGGCCATTGGACGGCGCAGACAGGGCGGATGGCACGGTGATGTGCAGATCGACCCGACCCGGTTCGCCGTGCGGGCTGTCGATGCAGGGCCAGAAGATGTCGCAGCCCTCGCCCTGAACCGCCGTGGCGATCCATGGCTCGCCCGACGGCGCGGTGGACCAGACGAAGCCGCCGTCCCACGGTGCACGGGGCGCCACGCGCGGCTGGCCGGCGTAGGCGATGCGCAGGGCTGCCGACCGGCCCGTGGCCAGGGTCTCGGGCAGCTGCACCGTCAGCCGGCCTTCGGGGTTGGACCAGCGATCGACAGCGACCTCGACCCCGTCGATCTGGACCGAGGAAATGGTCAGCAGGGTGTCCAGTTCGACGACCAGAGCGGTCAGGGGCGCCTTGGCGGTGAAGTCCAGCACGGCGACCGCGTCGATGGCCTTGTCGTCGGGCAGGACCTTGATCGACAAATCGGCCTTGTCGAACTGCATCGCCTGCTGTTCCGGCGTCAGCGGCTGATCGGTGGCAAGAGTGAAGGCGGTCGATTCACGTGGCGTCGGCGCCGGCTGGGCGACGGTGGCGCAGGCCGACAGCGTCAGGGCGCTGGCTGCGGCCAAAAGCAAAATCTTGAAGCGCATGAAGCCGTCCCTCTCTGAGGCGACAGGCTAGCGCGAGCGGGCAGTGGCGCAAAGAAAAAGGCCGGTGTTTCCACCGGCCTCTTCCAGAACTCTATGTCGCGGTCGCCGATCAGGCGGCGGCTTGTTCGGCCAGTTTGGCGCGAATCTGGCGCTTGATGCGCTGAGCGGCGATCGACAGCTGCTCGTCGCGAGCCTTGACGATGAAGACGTCCAGGCCGCCCTTGTAGTCCAGGGTGCGCAGCGCGGCGTTCGAGATGCGCAGGCTGAACGTCTGGCCCAGGGCTTCCGACGTGACCTTGACCGTCTTCAGCGACGGCAGGAAGCGGCGCTTGGTCTTGATGTTCGAGTGGCTCACGTTGTGGCCGACCATGGGGCCGATACCGGTGAGTTCGCAACGACGCGACATCGTCAGATCCTTAAGGTGCGGCGTCCAGCCCGAGCGTGGGAGAGGACGCATGAAACAGTTGCGCGCGGGAACCAGCCCGCGCGAGAGGGGGCCGTATAAGGGAAGAGGCGGTTCGGCGTCAAGCCGAGTCTGGCCCCATCGTCCCGCGCCTCGTTCAGCCGTCATTCAAATGCCGCCCTGTATGGCCCATATGATGACGACCTCAAAAGAGACCCAAGCAGAACAGAAGGCTTCCATGTCCCGTCCGTCCTTGATCGATCGCCTGCCCAAGCGCGCGCTCGCCGTCCTGGCCCCGGTGATGGCCGGCGGCTTCATGCTGGCCTCGCCCGCCATCGCCCCGGCCCAGACCGCCGCCCAGACCGAAGTCCTGCCCGGCTATTGGGAATACACCACCAGCGCGGTGGGCCAGCGCGACACCGAGCAGAAGTGCGTGCGGCCCAGCGAGATCAACCGCTTCTTCGGCGGCCTGTCGACCAACAAGTGGCGCTGCACCTATCCGACCCGCGCGGTCGGCAACGGCAACGCCCGCTTCGAGGGAACCTGCCAGGATCGCAAGGGCCGTCGCATCGCCGTTCGCCTGAATGGGACCTACACGGAAACCAGCTTCAGCTTCCGCGGCGGCGCCCAGATCGTGCGCGGCACGCCCTATATCCCCGCCAGCATCACGGCGCGCCGCATCAGCGCCCAGTGCCCGGCCAACGCCGAATACTTCTGACGCGGCTCTGCGACGCACATCAAAAAAGGCCCCGGATCGCTCCGGGGCCTTTTCTTTTGTTCGAGGTCGAAGCTTAGGCGGCTTCGGCGGTCGGGACCGGCTTCTTGGCGCTGAGCGACTTGGCGAGCAGCTCGACGGCGGCGTCCTTGTCGATCTTGTTGGCGGCGGCGACTTCGCGCGCCATGCGGTCCAGAGCCGATTCATAGAGCTGGCGCTCCGAATAGGACTGTTCCGGCTGGGTGTCGGCGCGGTGCAGATCGCGAACCACTTCGGCGATGGAGATCAGGTCGCCCGAGTTGATCTTGGCTTCGTATTCCTGTGCGCGACGCGACCACATGGTGCGCTTGATGCGCGCGCGGCCCTTCAGGGTGGTCAGAGCCTTGGTCACGACGTCGTCGGCGGCCAGCGAACGCAGACCGGCCGTGACGGCCTTCTTGGTCGGGACGCGCAGGGTCATCTTCTCGTGGTCGAAGGTCACGACATAGACCTCCAGCGACATGCCCGCGACTTCCTGGGTCTCGATCGCCGCCACCTTGCCGACGCCGTGCGCCGGATAGACGACCGCGTCGCCAACCTTGAACTCCAGACCAGTCTTGCTCGTCATAATCGTCCTTTCCCGGTCAGGGCCGGGCGAAACGAAGGCGCAGGAAACGCAAACAGGATCTCATCCGCCGGATCGCTCCGTCGGAGGGGATGATGTTGGGCGTCAAAAGCGGAAACGGATCACCAAACCTCTGGCCGATCCCGTCTAGGGCGGGATTCTGTCGCAAACACGGGCGGCGCGAAGATTTCGCGGACCGCCCGATCCAATGAAACAGAACCTATCACAAATCTGCGGAATTTCAAAACGTCCACAGGGCGGACGTACAAATACGGCAAGGCTTGAGCGCCGCCAGTCCTTAAATCAGGAACCCTTGCCCGGCTTGGGGCTGAAGTATTTCTCGTATTTGCCGGTTTCGCGCTCGTACTGCTCGCGGTCGGCGGGGGGCGTGCCCTTGACGGTGATGTTCGGCCAGACCTTGGCGTATTCGGCGTTGACCTGAAGCCATTTGCCGTCGGGCTCGTCCTCGGTGTCCGGCACGATGGCGTCGACCGGGCATTCCGGCTCGCACACGCCGCAGTCGATGCATTCGTCCGGCGCGATCACCAGAAAGTTCTCGCCCTCGTAAAAGCAGTCCACCGGACACACCTCGACGCAGTCCATGAACTTACATTTCACACAGGCGTCGGTGACGATGTAGGTCATTGGGCGAAAAACGGGTGTCGGTCTGTGGGCGGGAGGCCTGCGACATGGCGGCCACGCAACCAACTGTCAACAGCGCGGCTTAAGGCGAGAGCCATTCGCAGCGCCTTGACAGAATAGCGCCTAATCGCAACTGTATTGATTGCATATCCGCCCCATCGACAGGAACTCCCCATGCGCACTCCCTTCATGAAATACGCCGTCGCCGGCGCCGCCGCCCTCAGCCTGGTCGCAGGCGGTGCGGTCGTGGCTCAGGCCGCTCTGACCAAGAACCCCGCCGAAGTCACCGCCGGGAATTACGATCTCGATTCCGGCCACGGCAAGATCACCTGGTCGGTCAATCACTTCGGCCTGTCGACCTATACGGGCCAGTTCGTGAACGTGAAGGCGGTGCTGAAGCTGGACCCGTCCAACCCCTCGGCCTCGACGCTGAGCGCGACGATCCCGCTGACCGACGTGGCGCCAAACGATGACCGTCTGAAGGCCCACCTGCAGACCGCCGACTTCTTCGACACCGCTCAATACCCGACGGCGACCTTCGTCTCGCGCTCGGTCACCGTCGACGCCGATGACGCCAACGAGGCGACCGTGGTCGGCGATCTGACCCTGAAGGGCGTGACCAAGCCCGTCACCATCGAGGTCGAGTTCAACGGGGCCGGAACCGTCATGGGCGCCTACAAGGCGGGCTTCGACGGCGAAGCGACCATCAAACGCTCGGACTTCGGCATCAACTACGCCCTGCCGGCCGTCTCCGACGAGGTGAAGCTGCACATCGAAGGCGAGTTCGTGATCCAAAAGTAAGGGGCTAGCGCGATTGGCTGCTTCGCGCCGCCCTCCGGGTCGCGCTGCTTGAGCCCTCAAGACGTAATGGAATAGAGCGCGCGGGCCTCTTCGGCAGGCCCGCGCCTTTCGCCAAGCCCCTCGACCCTCAGGCTGGTGACGTGTCCGTTCTGGGCGAAGGTCAGTAAGTCGCCGACGTGAACGCATCGGCTGGGCTTGTCGAGCCGCGTCTCGCGCCCCTGATGCGTCAGCCGCACCGCCCCCCGCTCCACCAGATCGGCCGCCAGGCCGCGCGTCTTCACGAACCGCGCGCGCCACAACCAGATATCGATGCGACAGGCGTTCTCGTTCAAGCCTTCCCCTTTCGACGCGGACGACGACGCTTGGGCCGCGCCGGCGGCGCCTCCGTCAGGGCGGCGAGGGCGGCGAAGGGCGAGTCCTTGACGATCTTCGGCGCTGCGCCCGGCTTGTCGGGCAGGCGGGCGCGTTCGACCTTTAGGGCGGCGATGATCTGTTTCGCTTGATCGGCGCGCCAGCCCAGATCGGTCAGGGCCTCGTCGGACAGCCGGCCGTGATTGGCGGCCCGCAGCTCGGCCATCTTCTCCAGCGTCTCGACCGGCGTCAGCCACCGTCCCGCCAATCGCAATCCGTGCGCGGACAACAGCCGCGCCGACGGCGTCCCCACCGGGGCGGCGATCAGATCGGGCGTCGCCGGGATCAACGGCGCGGCGACGAAGGCCTGGGCGAAATGGCGGGCGCGCGGCTTCTGAAGGCCGGGCAGCCACACCGAATGCGCCCCGATGCGGATGGCGAAACTGCGCAGCGTACGGCGCTCGACCTGGCTCAGCGCAGCCAGATCGCGCTCGACCTCGCGCCGGTCGATCACGCCGCCGGCCTCGATCAGGCGAAAGGCGATGCCGCGCGGAAGGCCCTTCAATGTCCCCGACTCCACCGCCTGACGCAGCCGTCGCAGATCGCGCAGCGCACGTCCCGCTTCCGCCGCCAGCCACGCCTCGATCCGGCGCTGGGCGCGCTCGCGGGCGGGCGTCGGCCCCAGATCGCCCAACAGACGCACGGAGGGCGTAAAGGGATCGACCCCCTGCGGCGTCGCATTGATCTGCGCCGTCAGCACGCCGCGCCACAGCACCGCCCCGTCCGGCGTGATCGAGAAACCGTCGTCGGTCTCGGCCGCCAGACGCCCCAGCCGTCGATTGATCTCGGGCGTCACCGCACGCACGGCCGCCTGGCGCAGGGTCCGGTCTTCCAGGGCCGACGAGCCCTTCTCCATGTGGAAGCGCACGCCCTCCAGCTGGCCGACGACCTGACCCTCGACCGTGACCTCGCCGTCATCGGCGACGCCTGCAAACGTGTCTTCGCGCACGTTCAGCGCTCGCATCAGGGCGGTGGTGCGGCGATCCACGAACCGGGCGGTCAGCCGCTCGTGCAGCACGTCGGACAGCCGGTCCTCCAGCGCGCGGGTCTTGTCGCGCCAGCCTTGCGCGTCGTGGACCCAGTCCGGCCGGTTGGCGATGTAGGACAGGGTGCGCACCGCCGACAGCCGCGCCGACAGCTGGTCGATCTGACCGTCGTCACGATCCACGAAGGCGAAGCGCGGCGCCATCCAGTCGTCGGTCAGCCGGCCGCGCTTGCCGGTCAGGGCGTGGAAGACATCCTTAGCCAGCCGGGCGTGTTCATCCAGCGTCGTCTTCTGGAAGTCGGGCAACTGGCACGCTTCCCACAGACGCATGACCGCCCCGCGCGAGCGCCCCACGCGCGCGATCTCCTCGTCCTTGATCAGACGCCGCAGCAGGGTCTCGTCCAGCGCCTCCGCCGTCAGGCTCAGCCCCGATCGCTGGGGCGTCACCGTCAGCGAGCGCAGCAGATCGGGCAGGGTGTCGAAATCCAGCCGGGCGTTCCGCCACTCTGCCGCCTCGATCGGATCGAACCGATGCTCGACCACCTGTTCGACCAGATCGGGGTCCAGATCCTCGGCCTCGGCGGTGACGCCGAAGGTGCCGTCGCGCAGATGCCGGCCGGCCCGCCCGGCGATCTGGCCGATTTCATGGGCGTGAAGCCAGCGGGTGCGCCGCCCGTCGAACTTTCTCAGGCCCGCGAAGGCGACATGGTCCACATCCATGTTCAGCCCCATGCCGATGGCGTCGGTGGCGACCAGGAAATCGACCTCGCCCGACTGATACAGGGCCACCTGGGCGTTGCGGGTGCGAGGAGACAGGCTGCCCATCACCACGGCCGCGCCGCCGCGCTGACGCCGGATCAGCTCGGCGATGGCGTAGACTCGGTCGGTCGAGAAGGCGACGATGGCGCTGCGGCGCGGCAGGCGGGTCAGCTTCTTGGAGCCCGCATAGGACAGGGTGGACAGCCGGTCGCGCGTCACGATCTCCACGTCCGGGACAAGGCGGCGGATCAGCGGCTCCATGGTGCCGGCGCCCAGGAACATCGTCTCGAACCGGCCGCGCGCGTGAAGCAGCCGCTGGGTGAAGACGTGGCCGCGTTCGGGGTCGGCGACCAGCTGGATTTCGTCGATGGCCAGAAACTCGACCGATCGCTCCAGCGGCATGGCCTCGACGGTGCAGACGAAATAGTGCGGGCGCGGCGGGACGATCTTTTCCTCGCCCGTAATCAGGGCGACGGCCGCCGCGCCGCGCTGTTTGACGATCCGCTCATAGATCTCGCGCGCCAGCAGGCGCAGCGGCAAGCCGATCATGCCGGAGGCGTGACCCAGCATCCGCTCGACCGCCAGATGGGTCTTGCCGGTGTTGGTGGGCCCCAGGACCGCAGTCACGCGGGACGGGGCGAGGCCTGCGGACCGGTCGCTCATGTCGCGACTAAGGTGGCGACGAATCTCTTCGGGCTCAAGCGTCGCCGGCGCGCATTCCGATCCGGACCAGGGTGGACAGGTTCGCGGCCTGCATTTTCGTCATCACCTTGGCGCGAAAGATTTCCACCGTACGCGGGCTGATCTCCAGCCTTTGCGCGATCTCCTTGTTGGAGCAGCCGTCGATCAGGGCGTCGAACACCTGACGCTCGCGCGGGGTCAGGGTGTCCAGTCGGGCCTTGGCGTCCTCTCGCGCGATCCGCTCGGCCTCAAGACTGGTCAGGGAGGCCAGGCAGCTGGAAACCGCGTCCAGCATTCGCTGCGGATCGAACGGCTTTTCGACGAAATCCACGACGCCCGCCTTCATCAACTGAACCGCCAGCGTCACCTCCCCATGACCCGTGATGACGATCACCGGCCAGGTGTCGCCGCGCAGGCTTTTAAGACGCCCGACCAGTTCGGAACCCTGTAGCCCCGGCATCCGCACATCGGTGATGACGCAGGCGCTGCGGTCTTCGGGCAGATTGCCCAGGAAGTCGTCGGCGCTGACGAAACTGCGCGCCCGGTAGCCAGCCCCGCGCAGCATCAGCACCAGGGCGTCGCGCATGGCAGGGTCGTCGTCGATGATGAAAACGGAGTGCGGGCTCATCAGATTTCGGACTCCGTTGGACGCGGCAGACGAAACGAGAAGGTCGCTCCACCCTGAGGATTCCGGCTGACGACCAGGGTCGCGCCGTGGCTTTCGACGATTGAACGCGTGACCGACAGCCCCAGACCCATGCCGCCGGCCTTGGTCGTCGCCATCGGATGAAAGATGCTGTCGATTCTGTCTTCGGGGATGCCGTCGCCATTGTCGCACACCGCGATCTCATAGCCGTCCGCGCCCAGCGTCCGGCCGGTCACCGTCACCCGCGCGCCCTCGCGTCCGATGACCGCGTCCACGGCGTTGCGCACCAGATTGGCCAGCGCCTGCTGAATCTGAATACGGTCGGCCAGAACCTGATCGTCGTCCTCTTCCACATCCAGAGCGATCGTCGTGTCGGTGTCCTGGCCCGTCAGGGCGAAGACCGGCGCCAGGTCCAGGACGATCAGCGAGGCGCGCTCTTCGGTGAAGGACCGCGAACCTGTCGCGACCTGTTCGCGCATGCGCCGGATGATGTCGCCCGCGCGCAGCAACTGGGTCTTGGCCAGGTCGATGGTCCTGGCCGGCCCTTCCGCCACCGTCCCCAGCCGTGTCAGTTCGGCCTGGCCGGCATGCAGATAAACGGTGGCGGCGGTCAGCGGCTGGTTCAGTTCGTGGGCCAGGGTCGCGGCCATTTCGCCCATCGAGTTCAAACGCCAGACGCTGCTGAGCTTGTCGTTCAGGTCGCGCTCGCCCTTGCGGATCGTCTCGGCCTGACTTTGATCGCCCAGCGTCAGGACGATGTGTTCGGGGGCGATGTCGTCGGGCAGGACGTTGGCGTGAAGCGTCAGCGGCGGCCCGGGCGCATCTATACTCCCGCTCGTCCAGGGGCCGGAGGACGGGCCCAGAACCTCGCCGCCCTGGCGAGCCTTGGCCAAGGCGGCGTCGTCGAAGCCGGGCAGCAGCGATCCGAAAGGCTGCGCCATCGCCGCCTCTCGATCCACACGCAGAAGATCGGCGGCGGCCGGGGTCACGCGGCGCGTGCGGCCTTCACGGTCCAGGGTCACGATCGGCGTCGTGGCCACGATAGTGTCGAGCAGCATCTCGCGCAGCGCCAGATCGCGCGTCAGGGCGCGGGCCTGTTCCAACGAGTCGATCAGCCGACGACAGACCTCGGCGATGACCCAGGCGATGACCGCGAAAAGCGCGGCGTTGGTCGCCGCATCCAGCACGCTTTCGCGATGCACCAGCCACAGATTGGCCCCGATGGCCAACAGGATCGCCAGCACGACCGCCCCCCTTTGCGCCAGCAGAGCCGTAACAATCACCGCCGGGACCAGCGGCAGATAGTAGAAGTTTCCAAACGGTTCGAGCGCACTACGAACCAGCGTCGCCACGAGGACAGCCAAGCACGCGATCAAGACCCCGCTCCACCATGTCCTGGACCTGAAGATCATGTCTTCGTGCTGTTCCTGGGTCGCTGGATATATTTCACCGGAGTATGAATTGGGATGCGAGAACTCGCCAAACCTTGGGCTGCCGGGCGTCGCCGCTTTTCTGACAACTTTTGTATAGGCTCGTTTCGACTACGTGAACATACGTATTCGCTCAAAATCGGTTTGGAGTGACCAGCACCCCTGCCGATGACGCAGCTCGGACGCTGGGCGACACACCTCATGGGTTACGCAATCCTACATACGGTCCGGTTCAGATTTAATATTAATCATCGCCTCATCCTTGGGCTTCAGAATGCAGAAGCTTCAGGGATCACCATGTTTCGTTTGTCAGCCTTCTTTGTTGTCGCGGCACTAGGCCTCGCAGCACCGATCACGTCCCAGGCCCAATCGTTCGGCCTCGATGTCGGTGTCGCTAGCCAGTATGTCGGCAAAGGGCTGGGCAAGAGCAATCAGGACGTTGCGCCTTTCGCCAAGGCGGAAGCCAGCTTCGGAGAAGGCTACGCCAGCGTCTTCGTCTCTGACGCCGCCGGATCTCAAGGCTACGACCTGGAAATCGTCAGCATGGTCGGTTGGCGACCCAAGGCGGGCGGTTTCACCTTCGATCTGGGGGTCATGAACCGCGACCTGCCAGGGTCGCGCGCCGGCGTCGACAAAAACTACTGGGAATATCAGGCGGACGCTTCACGCAAGCTGGGCCCCGTGGCGACGCGCCTGCGCGTCAACTATTCGCCCGACGGCTTCGCGGCGACGAAAGAGGCCTGGTGGCTGGAGCTTCAAGGCACGGTCTCCGTCGCCGCCACGACAAAGATTTCCGCCGCCGTCGCCAACCGCATGGCCGACGGCGGTGTCGACTACAACGCCTGGAACGTCGGCGCCAAACAGAAGCTGACCGACGCGTTGGCCTTCGATCTGCGCTGGTACGACACCGACCGCCACAGCGCAGGCGAACCCTATGAGGGCCGCCTCGTCGCCGCCGCCACCTATTCGTTCTGAGTTACCGATCCACCGGGGGATGCTGAGTTGAAGTTGATTGAAAATATGCCCGTCGGCCGCAAGCTGTTCGCGGCCTTTGGTCTCGTTTTGGCGGCGATCGCCGTCATGGGCGTCGTCGTCGTCACGAGCCTGCTCCAGCTGGAGAAGGCCGGCGAAGTGCGCACGGTGGAAAACCAGGTCAATCGCACCACGGCGACGGCTGAGTTCTACATGGCGCGCCAGGAGAACGCCTTCCGCGGCTACCTTCTGTCTCAGGATCCCTACTATATCGAACGCGTCGATGCGCACCGC
>NZ_JAELUF010000520.1 GCF_016429195.1 Brevundimonas sp. ASV9 | reverse complement strand
CCCCCCCCCCCCCCCCCCCCCCCCCCCCCCCCCCCCCCCCCCCTTTTTTCAAGCAGAAGACGGAATACGAGATACGATTGCTGGTCTCGTGGGCTCGGAGATGTGTATAAGAGACAGTAGTCGTACAGCACAGTATAATTTCAAATTCAACACAATAGCAAATCCCCCCGCCTCCCTGTCCCTTTCACAACGTGGAAGAATCCAAGACAAAAAGTCAGTGCTATCGCACCACACCACACACCACACACCACACACCACACACCACACACCACACACCACACACCACCAGAGCCCAACCCCGTCCCCCCTTCAAAGCGCCCTCGGAGGCCAAACTATGTATCCGTAGCCTGCGGACAAGGGTTTTGTCCCCTCACAGCCCCGAAGGGGTAACAAAATCAAGATCCCAATCGCGCCGCCACATTACAAAGG
>NZ_JAELUF010000519.1 GCF_016429195.1 Brevundimonas sp. ASV9 | reverse complement strand
ATCCTAGTGCGTCCAGATCGCGGCCCGGGCCCGCCACCGAATCCAGGGAAGACATCAGCAAAGTCGTCCATGCCACCTCCCATGCCGCCGCCACCACCAGAGCGCATGAACTCAGCAAAGATGTCATCGGCATTACCGAAGTTGAATCCTCCTGGTCCACCACCACCGGTGCTGAAGTGGAAACTTCGGCCGCCTCCTGGCATCCCACCACCAAAGTCGAAACCGGCAGGCATTCCACCAGCGCCGGCAAATGGGTGGCCGCCTTGAGCTCCTTCGGGAGGTGCCTGACCACCGCCTCTGAGCAGAAACTCAAGCCCATATTGGTCGTAGATTTTCCGCTTCTCGGGATCGGACAAGATCTCGTACGCTTGAGACTGTCTCTTATACACATCTCCGAGCCCACGAGACCAGCAATCGTATCTCGTATGC
>NZ_JAELUF010000518.1 GCF_016429195.1 Brevundimonas sp. ASV9 | reverse complement strand
GCTGTCGCGCGACGTGGAGGATATGGACATCTTGCAGGTTTCTGCGACGGGGTACCTGGTCGTGTTTTGCTACAAGTATGAGCTGCATCATTTCCGCCTCGACAAGGACCAGGACTCGTCGGAGCCGCAACACATCTTCACCATGCCCATCGACGAGCCGCAACGACCGTCGTTCCGCTCCGTCCGCTTCCTGACCGAAAACTTTATACTCGCTGCTGCCAACTTGCCGAATCGCAGCGGCGTCGCCCTGCATTCGTTTAGGCTGCCTAACCCGGCCAAGGGTACGACCATGGCCAAGCTGGCTGCATCCGCGCGTGTACCGCGCAAGATCTCGGTCTCGGCGCTGGCAGTCGGCAACCTCACGCCCAGGGCCTCGTTTGACGAACCGCAAGGCGACAGCGAGTTTGTCGTTGCCGTTGCGGGCCACGAC
>NZ_JAELUF010000517.1 GCF_016429195.1 Brevundimonas sp. ASV9 | reverse complement strand
CCCTGAGTGAGACCTGGTTGTACCAGTACTTCCCGCCGGCACCGGAGCAGCGCAAGTACACCTGATGCCAAATAAATGTGGGAGCAGATCTGCTCCCACATTTTTAAGGGTGGCTCAGAACCGCGACACACTCTTCATCGCCCCAATCAGATACCGCATCGCCACCTGGTCACTCTCGGTCAGCGCACGGTACTGCTCCACCAACTCAGCTTCTTCCAGACTCAACCTGCGGCCACGCAAGGACAACCTGCGGGTAATAAATGACGCCACTGCACCCGCCACACCAAAGGACTTGGCCATGGACTGCTACTCCTGATATCAATCGAACACTCCTAGTGCCCACCACTTGCTCCCCGTGAAGCGCAATGCCTCAGTGAACAAACAGGCTGACTCCCTGGGCCATAAATCAGACTTACCCTAAGCGTAGAAA
>NZ_JAELUF010000516.1 GCF_016429195.1 Brevundimonas sp. ASV9 | reverse complement strand
GTCAAAGCATAAGCGAAAGAAGGGTTTTGATGATGGAAATGGTGTGTTTTAGATGCCGTTCTGACCAACTAATGTCGCTACCGCTTTGCTAACCCGTGCTACTCTGATAGATCAATCATCGCCGGTCAGAGACACAAAACGAAAACATTCCCGCGACGGATCGGGCAGTTCCTCGCTTTCTCCCACGGACCGCAAATCCCCCGGAGCAATGGATGTCGACAGCAAGACCAAGAAAGAAAAACAGGAAGACGACGATGACGACGAATCCAGCTCCGAAGATGAAGGCGCGCCACCTAAGCGCGAAGTGCCAGCTGCGCAAACTTTTGGCGATGACCCTTCGACTTTTCCAGACCCGACCGTCTACGAAGTTCGAGAAGTATCACCTTCTATGCCAGAGAACCTCAAACAGGAAATCTACTCAGTGGCAGTA
>NZ_JAELUF010000515.1 GCF_016429195.1 Brevundimonas sp. ASV9 | reverse complement strand
CTTTCTCAGAGCATTTCAAAAATGCAAGCGCGGCAGCGTCGCCAATAATATCATGCGCGCCATCAGCAATGGTGCACAGAAGCAGTTCCACGGCAGTCCCAAGCCAAAGGGTAGCGTCTGTGGGTGGGCCGACAGCGAGAGCGTTGATAATGCCAATGCCACGGTGCAACCGTCCCTGCAATTCTTGGATGCTCTCTCGAATCTTTGACTCTCTTTTTAACTGTGCACCCACCTTTGACGCCTCATCCGCGGTAAGTTTGCGTCGATCGGCTTTTCTCTGGTCTACTTGCTTCCTCATTTCTCGTTCCCAAGTTAGGATCTCATCAGGGCTGCTGTTTTTGCTTGGAACAGAAGACCTTCCTTTCTTTCCGAGAGCATCTACAAAGCATGCGCCTTCTGGGGTTCTAAATATCGCGCTCTCCAATGGTCC
>NZ_JAELUF010000514.1 GCF_016429195.1 Brevundimonas sp. ASV9 | reverse complement strand
ATGCAAGGCAGCCCTACCAAGCGTCGCGGCCCTCGCCAGAAGCTCGACTATGGCCAACCAGAAACGCTAACTGATCGCGTCGCGCAATCTCTTCCCTCTATCCTTAGCGGCACCTTCATCTGGCTCGCAAGTGTCGTTGGTCTCGCGTTCCGCTACGCAAAGCGACCTCTTGCTCTTCTTCTCGCCATCTACCTCTCGTGCGGAGCTATAATCGTGACGCAAAACATGCTCCAGCGCTCCATCTTGGCCTCTCTATCACCGCTATGTCGCATTCCTGGCGCATCATACCTCAACCTGCCCTTTTGCCCGGCACCCGGCTATGCAGGCATTGGCTCAGACGAGCCAGCAAATCCAGTCGAGTTCGACGACCTAATGAACGTGCAATCCAAGTTTGAAAACGTGCTCGAAAAGACAGCCGACGGCGTCTCTC
>NZ_JAELUF010000513.1 GCF_016429195.1 Brevundimonas sp. ASV9 | reverse complement strand
CCCTAATCCTGTTCATATTTGCTGCCCCCGGCACCGTCAATGTGTTTGCACGCACCTTTGGCTGGATGAGCATTCTGGGTGTCACAATTCAGCTCATGTTCCCATGCACACCTCCGTGGTATGAAAACGAGCACGGCCTGGTACCTGCTGCTTACGGCATGCCTGGCTCCCCCGCGGGTCTAAAGGCTGTCGACGAGATTTTCGGCATCGACCTCTATACGACGAATTTCACTACCGCTCCCCTGCCGTTCGGTGCCTTCCCCTCGTTGCACGCTGCAAACGCTGTCCTCGAGGCCCTATTTATGAGCCACGCCTTCCCACAGTTTCGAACATTCTTCATCATTTATGCCGGCTGGGTTTGGTGGGCAACCATGTACTTGAGCCACCACTATGCCATTGACCTGGTTGGTGGTGGTCTCATTGCTGCAGCC